>JAYSFC010000061.1:0-20565 GCA_041913505.1 Acidovorax sp. | reverse complement strand
GGCATCGAGGAGCACAACAACTACGCGGTGGACTTCATCGAGGCCACGCGCTGGATCAAGCAGCACCTGCCGGGCGCCAAGGTGTCGGGGGGGGTGTCGAATGTGAGCTTCTCCTTCCGCGGCAACGACCCCGTGCGCGAGGCCATCCACACCGTGTTCCTTTACCACGCCATCCAGGCGGGCATGGACATGGGCATCGTCAACGCGGGCATGGTGGGCGTGTACGACGAAGTCGAGCCGGTGCTGCGCGAGCGTGTGGAAGACGTGGTGCTCAACCGCCGGCCCGATGCGGGCGAGCGCCTGGTGGAGATTGCCGAAACGGCCAAGAGCGGCGCCAAGGATGAGAGTAAGAAGCTCGAATGGCGCGGCACGCCCGAGCACCCCGTGCCCGTGGCGCAGCGCCTGTCGCATGCGCTGGTGCACGGTATCACCGACTTCATCACCCAGGACACTGAGGAGGCCTACCGCGAGATCCTCGCCAAGGGCGGACGCCCGCTGCACGTGATCGAAGGCCCGCTCATGGACGGCATGAACGTGGTAGGCGACCTGTTCGGCGCGGGCAAGATGTTCCTGCCCCAGGTGGTCAAGAGTGCGCGCGTGATGAAGAGCGCCGTGGCCCACCTGATCCCGTACATCGAGGAAGAGAAGCGCCAGGACGAGGCCGCCGGCCGCGACGTGCGCAGCAAGGGCAAGATCGTGATCGCCACCGTGAAGGGCGACGTGCACGACATCGGCAAGAACATCGTCACCGTCGTCTTGCAGTGCAACAACTTCGAGGTGGTGAACATGGGCGTGATGGTCCCGTGCCACGAAATCCTCGCCCGGGCCAAGGTCGAGGGGGCTGACATGGTGGGCCTGTCGGGCCTCATCACGCCCAGCCTCGAGGAGATGCAGTACGTGGCCGGCGAGATGCAGAAGGACGACCACTTCCGCATCAAGAAGATCCCGCTGCTCATCGGCGGCGCCACCACGAGCCGCGTGCACACGGCCGTCAAGATCGCCCCGCACTACGAAGGCCCCGTGGTCTACGTGCCCGACGCCTCGCGCAGCGTGGGCGTGGCGCAGAGCCTGCTGGGTGAAGGCGCGCAGAGCTATGTGGATGAGCTGAATGCCGACTACGACAAGGTGCGCACCCTGCACGCCAACAAGAAGCAGGTGCCGCTGTGGCCCCTGGCCAAGGCGCGCGCCAACCGCACGCCCATCGCGTGGGAGGACTACCGGCCAACCGTGCCGCGCGCGCTGGGCCGGCGCGTGTTCAAGAATTTCGACCTGGCCGAACTGACCCGGTATATCGACTGGGGCCCGTTCTTCCAGACCTGGGACCTCGCGGGTCCGTACCCCGCCATCCTCACCGACGAGGTGGTGGGCGTGGAAGCCACGCGCGTCTTCGCGGACGGGCAGGCCATGCTCAAGAAGCTCATCGAGGGCCGTTGGCTCAGCGCGTCTGGCGTGATGGCGCTGCTGCCCGCCAACAGCGTGGGCGACGACATCGAGTTCTACACCGACGAGTCGCGCACCCAGGTGCTCATGACCTGGTACGGCCTGCGCCAGCAGGCCGAGAAGCACGTGATCGACGGCGTGATGCGTCCCAGCCGTTGCCTGGCCGACTTCGTGGCGCCCAAGGACAGCGGTATTGCCGACTACGCGGGCCTGTTTGCCGTCACGGCGGGCCTGGGCGTGGAGAAGAAGGAGCAGGCCTTCGTTGATGCGCTCGACGACTACTCCGCCATCATGCTCAAGGGCCTGGCCGACCGCCTGGCAGAAGCCTTGGCCGAATGCCTGCACGAGCGCGTGCGCAAGGACCTGTGGGGCTACGCCGCGCAGGAACACCTTGGCAACGACGAACTCATTGCCGAAAAGTACCAGGGCATCCGCCCCGCGCCCGGCTACCCGGCCTGCCCGGACCACAGCGCCAAGCGGGAACTGTTCCGCGTACTGCAGTGCGAGGAAATCGGCATGGGCCTGACCGAGGGCCTGGCCATGACGCCCGCCGCCAGCGTGAGCGGCTTCTACATTGGCCACCCCGAAGCCGTCTATTTCAACGTGGGCAAGATCGGCGAAGACCAACTGGCCGACATGGCTGGGCGCCGGGGCATGGACGAGGCCGCGCTGCGGCGCCTGCTGGCGCCGAATCTGGGCTGACGGCCACCGGCCCCCTTGCAAGGCGCGGGGCCACGAAAAGCCTGACTTGCGTCAAAGGCCCGGCCCGCCATGGCCGATAAGCTGGCGCCCCAGTTGATGCAAGGAATGAAGATGGCCGCTCTCGCATGGTCCGACGCGCTGGTGCTCGATCTGCCGCTCATGGACGACACCCACCGCGAATTCGTGGATCTGCTGGCCGCTGTCGAGCAGGCCGATGACGCCACGCTGCTGCAGGCCTGGCGGGAGCTGGTCGACCACACCGACCAGCACTTCGGTCAGGAAGACGCCTGGATGGCCGCCACGCGCTTCGCCTCGGGCAACTGCCACAGCATGCAGCACAAGGTGGTGCTGCAGGTGATGCGTGAAGGCGCGGCGCGCGCGGCCCGGGGCGAGCTGCCCGTGGTGCGCGCCATGGCCTCGGAGCTGGCCGTGTGGTTTCCGCAGCATGCGCAGAGCATGGACGCCGCCTTGGCCTTGCACTTGCGCAGCGTGGGTTTCGATCCCGTGACGGGCACCGTGCGGGCGCCGCAGGCGCTGCCCGCCGATTTGATCCACGGCTGCGGCGGCGCATGTTCCAGCGGCGATGAGGTAGCCACCGAGCCGGAGCGCGCAGCCGCCTGAGCCGCAACCGTTTTCTCAGCCGCGGGCGCTTGCGCGAGAAGTGCCCGCGGCTTTTTTCGTCTAGGGGCTGGGTGTGGCGGTGGACGCGCGCTCGACGATGCGAAAGCCCACGTCGATGCTGCGCTGCTGCACGGCTTCGCCGCGGCAGCGCGCAATGACGAGGTGCGCCGCGTGCAGTCCGATGGCTGCGCCATCGATATGCACCGTGCTCAGCGAGGGGCTGAGGTATTCGGCGAACTCGGCCCCGCCGAAGCCCAGCACGGCCAGGTCCTCGGGCACGCGCAGGCCGCGCGCGCGCGCTTCGGTCAGTACGCCTTCGGCCAGGCCGTCGGAGCTGCAGAACACCGCGCGGATCTGCGGGTCCTGCTGCAGCAGCTCGCCCAGGGCGCGGCGGCCGTGCGGCACGCCCGTGGGCGGCTTCACGAAGGCCGTGGGTACTTCGCGCCCCATGGTCGAGACGAAGCCCTCGCGCCGCAGGCGGGCGCGTTGGTCGTCGGCCGTGGCCAGGCCCACGCGCTGCCAGCCCTTGCCGAGAAAGTAGCCCGCGACCGCGCTGCCCACCTTCACGTGCGAGAAGCCCACCACCGCATCGAGCGGCCGGTCGGTCATGTCCCAGGTTTCCACCACGGGGATGCCGAGCCGGGCCAGGCGCTGGGCCGCGGGGCTGTGCTGTAGCAGGCCTGCCACGACGATACCGTCCACGCGGCGGCTCACCATGGTGTCGAGCAGGGCGGTTTCGCGCACATGGTCGTAGCCTGTCTGGCCCAGAATGAGCTGGTAGCCCGCGCGGTCCAGCTCCTCGGTCAGGGTCTGGATGGTGGGCAGGAACTGTGGCACCGAGATCACGGGCACCAGTGCCGCCACCGTGTGGCTGCGCTGCGACTTGAGTCCGCCGGCCAGCCGGTTGGGGATATAGCCCGTGGCCTCCACGGCCTGCAGCACTTTTTCCAGCGTGCCCTTGGCCAAGCGCTCGGGCTGGGTGATAGCGCGCGACACCGTCATCAGCGATACCCCGGCGCTGCGGGCGACGTCGTGGAGCGTGGCGGATTTCGGGCGGGGCGCGGGCGGCATGTGGGGGAGGGCGGGATGGCCACAGGGGCGTGGTGTGGGGCGGATTATCCGGGCTTTCCCCAGGCCTGGTTGACGGTTTGAATTTGTTAACGATAACATTCACTCCAGCCCACACATTGCTTTGTAATGGAATAGCGTGAGATCGCCGTACCAGCCGATTTTCTTTGAATAAAAATGTTAACGTTAACAAATGACGCTTGAACCCTCCACCAGCGCTGACCGGATCGCGTGGATCCGCCTGTCCTCGTGCTACCTGCCGCTCGCCACGCCCATCAGCGATGCCAAGGTGCTCACGGGCCGCCAGAAGCCCATGACCGAAATCGCGATGCTGTTCGCCGAGATCGCCACCCGGGACGGCCACACGGGGTTGGGCCTGAGCTACTCCAAGCGTGCGGGCGGGCCGGGCCAGTTCGCCCATGCGCGCGAGGTGGCGCCTGCGCTGCTGGGCGAAGACCCGAGCGACATCGGCCGCCTCTGGACCCAGCTGTGCTGGGCCGGCGCCTCGGTGGGCCGCAGCGGCCTGGCGCCGCAGGCCATCGGCGCGTTCGACGTGGCGCTGTACGACCTCAAGGCCCGCCGCGCGGGCCTGCCGTTGGCCAAGCTGCTGGGGGCGTACCGCGACTCGGTGGCCTGCTACAACACCTCGGGCGGCTTCCTGCACACGCCGCTCGATCAACTGCTTGTGAATGCCGAGGCCTCGGTCGCGCGCGGCATCGGGGGCATCAAGCTCAAGGTGGGGCAGCCTGACGGCCGGCTCGACATCCAGCGCGTCGAGGCCGTGCGCCGCCACCTGGGCGATGGCGTGGCACTGATGGTGGACGCCAACCAGCAGTGGAGCCGGCCTACGGCGCAGCGCATGTGCCGCACCCTGGAGCCCTTCCAGCTCGTGTGGATCGAGGAGCCGCTCGATGCCTACGACCACGAGGGCCATGCCGCGCTCGCGGCGCAGTTCGACACGCCCATCGCCACGGGCGAGATGCTCACCAGCGCGATGGAGCACGGCGACCTGATCCGCCACCGCGCGGCCGACTACCTCATGCCCGACGCGCCGCGCGTGGGCGGCATCACACCGTTCCTGAAGATCGCAGCCCAGGCAGAGCACGCGGGCCTGATGCTCGCGCCCCACTTCGCGATGGAGCTGCATGTGCATCTGGCCGCGTGCTACCCCACCGAGCCGTGGGTCGAGCACTTCGACTGGCTGGAGCCGCTGTTCAACGAACGCCTCGAAATCCGCGACGGCCGCATGCAGGTGCCCACACGCCCCGGCCTGGGCCTGAGCCTGAGCGGCCAGGCGCGCGCCTGGACGCGCGAGCAGTTCGAGGTGGGCCAGCGGCCTTGAGCCGGCCCCGCATCCGTTTCTTTCCATGGCCCAGCGCCGCATGACTACACCAGGAGACACACCATGAAACGATGGATTGCTACCCTCACCCTCGGCCTGGCCGCTGCGGGCGCCGCGCTCGCGCAGGGCTGGCCCGCACGCCCCGTGACGCTGCTCGTGCCGTTCCCGCCCGGCGGCTCCACCGACATGATCGCGCGCACGCTCGGGCCCAAGCTGCAGGAGAAACTGGGCGGCACCTTCATCGTGGACAACAAGGCGGGCGCGGGCGGCACCGTGGGCGCGGGCCTGGCCCGGCGCGCGGCGCCCGACGGCTACACCGTCTTCGTCTCGTCGCTCGGGCCGTTCGTGATCGGGCCGCACCTGCTCCGGAATGTGGGCTACGACCCCCTCAAGGACTTTGACTACCTCACGGTGGCCGTGCAAGCGCCCAACGTGCTGGCCGTGCCCGCTGCGTCGCCGTACAAGAGCTTCGGCGACCTGTTGGGTTACCTCAAGGCGCACCCCGACAAGGTCACCTTCGCCTCGGCGGGCAACGGCACGTCGGACCACCTCACGGCCGAACTGTTCTGGCAGGAGACGGGCACGCGTGGCGTGCACATTCCCTACAAGGGCGGCGCGCCCGCGATGACCGACCTGCTCGGCGGGCAGGTGGACGCTACGTTCATGAACGTCAACACGGGCCTCTCCAACATCAAGGCGGGCAAGCTGCGCGCGCTTGCCATCACGAGCAGCACGCGTTCCCCCCTGCTGCCCGACGTGCCCACGCTCGAGGAGCTGGGCTACAAGGGCGTCACCGTCTACTCGTGGCAGGCCTTCGCGGCGCCCCGGGGGCTGCCGGCTGACATCAAGGCCAAGCTGCACAGCGCGCTCGTGGAGGGCCTGAGCGACCCGCAAGTCAAGGCCAAGCTGCTCGAGCTCGGCTTTGAGATCGTGGCCAACACGCCCGAGCAGTTCACAGCCTTCCAGGCCGCCGAGTTCGCGCGCTGGAAGAAGGTGATCGAGCTGGGAAAGATCACCGCCGACTAAGGCAGCCCCGCACCTCCGCAAAGACAGGAGTTTTCATGAGCCTCCCCTCCCAGCCGCTGTACATCAAGATGCACGACGGCGACAACGTCGCGATCGTCGTCAACGAGGGCGGCCTTGACGCCGGAGCACGCTTCCCCGACGGGCTGATCGTGGCCGAGCGGGTGCCTCAGGGACACAAGGTCGCCCTGGCGGACCTCGCAGCGGGCGACGCGGTGCTGCGCTACAACGTGGTCATCGGCCGCGCCAACGCGCCCATCCGCGCGGGCGCCTGGGTGCATGAGCGGCTGCTCGATCTGCCGCAGGCCCGCTCGCTCGACGGGCTGCCCGTCGCCACCTCGCCCCGGCCCGCGCTGCCCCCGTTAGAGGGGCACACCTTCGAGGGCTATCGCAACGCCGACGGCACGGTGGGCACGCGCAACATCCTCGCCATCACGCAGACCGTGCAATGCGTGGCCGGGGTGGTGGACTATGCGGTGCGCCGCATCAAGGCCGAACTGCTGCCGCGCTACCCCCATGTGGACGACGTGGTGGCGCTCGAGCATGGCTATGGCTGCGGCGTGGCCATCGATGCGCCCGACGCGGTGGTGCCCATCCGCACGCTGCGCAACATCACGCGCAACCCCAACTTCGGCGACGAGGTCATGGTGGTGAGCCTGGGCTGCGAAAAGCTCCAGCCCGAGCGCCTGCTGCCGCCGGGCAGCGTGCCCATCGCACCGGTCCAAACGCCCGCACAGGCACCGGACGCGGGCCCCGACGTAGTCTGCCTGCAGGACGCGCAGCACGTGGGCTTCCTGTCGATGATCGATTCCATCGTGGCCACGGCTGAGCAGCACCTGCGCCGGCTCGATGCGCGCCGGCGCGAGACCGTGCCCGCCAGCGCGCTCGTGGTGGGCGTGCAGTGCGGCGGCAGCGACGCCTTCAGCGGCGTGACGGCCAACCCCGCCGTGGGCTACTGCACCGACCTGCTGGTGCGCGCGGGCGCCACGGTGATGTTCTCCGAGGTGACCGAGGTGCGTGATGGCATCGACCAGCTCACGGCGCGCGCCGCGAGCCCCGAGGTTGCCGAGGCCATGGTGCGCGAGATGGCCTGGTACGACGCCTACCTGCAGCGCGGCCGCGTGGACCGCAGCGCCAACACCACGCCGGGCAACAAGAAGGGCGGCCTGTCGAACATTGTCGAAAAGGCCATGGGCTCCATCGTCAAGAGCGGCAGCGCGCCCATCAGCGGTGTCCTGGCGCCGGGCGAGCGGCTCAGCGACCGGGGCATCACCCAGGGCCTGGTGTATGCCGCCACGCCCGCGAGCGACTTCATCTGCGGCACGCTGCAGCTCGCCGCGGGCATGAACCTGCACGTGTTCACCACGGGGCGCGGCACACCCTACGGGCTGGCGGCCGTGCCCGTCATCAAGGTGGCCACGCGCACCGAGCTCGCGCGCCGCTGGCACGACCTGATGGACGTGAACGCGGGCCGCATCGCCGACGGCACGGCCTCCATCGAGGAGGTGGGCTGGGAGCTGTTTCGGCTCATGCTCGACGTGGCCAGCGGCCGCCGGCGGACCTGGGCCGAGCAATGGAAGCTGCACAACGCCCTGGTGCTGTTCAATCCCGCGCCCGTGACCTGAGCGGCGCCGGCGGGCTGTCCTGGGGATGGAGCGTTTCGCCGCGGTTCAGCATGGCGATGAACTGGGCAATCTTCCGGGCCCGCGTTTCGGCCTTCCTGGCGTTCTGAATTCTGAACAGGATGGCGTAGCGGTTCTGGCGGCTGAGGGTGGCAAAGAACTGCCGGGCCTGGGGGTTGCCATCCAGGGCCTGCTGCAGGTCGTCGGGCACGGCGGCGGTGCTGGCTGGCGCGTAGGCAGCATCCCAGCGCCCGTCGCGCTGGGCCCGCTCCACCTCGCGCAGCCCTGCGGGACGCATCTTTCCTGCGCGGATCAGCGCCTCGGCCTTTGCCTTGTTGCGCTGGGACCAGAGGCTCTGGGCCGCACGGGGCGTGAAGCGCTGCAGCCAGTAGTGCGCGTTCTCGGCCCGCTTCTGCCCATCGATCCACCCATGGCAGAGCGCGGTGTCGAGTGCCTGCGCATACGACAGCGTGGGCACCGGGGCCGACGCCTTGGCGATGCGCAGCCAGACACCGGGCACGGCGTCTCCATGGGCAGCCAGCCAGGCCTCCCAGGCTTCCTGGCTGGGGAAGGTGAGCGCGGGATCGTCCATCGGGCTTCCATGCAAGACAGCACGGGTATATGTAGCACGCCTGTGCGGGGCTGCAGCGCGCGTTATGCTTGCCCCCATTCCCGGCCTTGCCCCGCAGCACCATGAGCCACTCCGAACCCGAAAGCGCGCTGTACCGCACCCTGCTGGAGTCCACGCGCGCCATTCCCTGGAAGATCGACTGGGCCACAGCCACCTTCGCCTACATTGGCCCGCAGATCGAGAGCCTGCTGGGCTGGGCGCCCACGAGCTGGGTCACGGTGCAGGACTGGGCTGACCGCATGCACCCTGACGACCGCGACCGCGTGGTCAACTTCTGCATCTCGCAGTCGCAGTCGGGCGTGGACCATGAGGCCGACTATCGTGCGCTCACCACGCGGGGCGACTACGTGTGGATCCGCGACGTGGTGCACGTGGTGCGCGACCTGCAGGGCAATGTGGTGGCGCTCGTGGGCTTCATGTTCGACATCACCGAGCGCAAGCAGAGCGAAGAAAAACTGCTGAGCCTGCAGCAGGAGCTGGAGGATCTGTCGTTCCGCGACGGGCTCACGGGCGTGAACAACCGCCGCAAGTTCGATGCCGTATTCGACAGCGAATGGCAGAACGCGCGGCGCGATGTGCAGCCGCTGTCGCTGCTGCTCTTCGACGTCGATTTCTTCAAGCGCTTCAACGACGCGTACGGCCACGTCGAAGGCGACGAGTGCCTCAAGCGCGTGGCCCAGGCGCTCAGCAGCGCCATGCACCGGCCGCGCGACTTCCTGGCACGCTACGGCGGTGAGGAGTTCGTGCTGCTGCTGCCCGCGAGCGATGCGCACGCCGCGCGCACGGTGGCCGAGCACTGCCGGCAGGCGGTGTTCAAGGCGCAGATCGCGCATGGCGCGTCGCCGATCAGCCAACTGCTCACGGTGAGCATCGGGGCCGGCACCATCATCCCCGGCGAGCAGGACGACCCCGTGCGCTTTCTGGAGGACGTGGATCGGCGCCTCTACCGGGCCAAGCACGGCGGGCGCAACCGCATCGTGGACGCGCAGGCCTGAGCCAGGGGGCGAGCCCTGGCCCGTGGCGCCCCGCTGTGGCGTGGCTCAGCGCGCCACGAGCACGGGGAACAGCTTGCCCAGGCCGTCGGCCATCACCTCCACGGCCAGCGCCGCGAGGATCAGGCCCATGAGGCGCGTCATCACGTTGATGCCGGTCTTGCCCAGCACGCGCGCGATAGGGTCGGCCAGCGAGAAGCACAGCGCCGTGGCCAGCCCGATCACCACGCCGTAGCCGATGAGCGCGGCGTGCTGCCAGAAGTTGTGAGCGCGGTCGGCATAGATCACCACGGTGGACATGCTGGCAGGCCCCGTGAGCAGCGGAATGGTGAGCGGCACCACGGCGATGCTCGAGCCCGCGGCGGCCTTCTCGGCGCCTTCCTCCAGGTCGTTGGTGTGGGGCTTGGCCTCGGCGGGCTGGGCGTTGAGCATGTTCATCGCGCTGATGAGCAGCAGCATGCCGCCACCCACCTGGAAACTCTGCAGCGAGATGTTGAAGAAGTCGAGGATCTGCAGCCCCAGCAGCGCGCAGGCCGCGATCACGCAGAACGCGCTGAACGCCGCCACCTGGATGGTGCGGCGGCGCTGCGCGGGCGAGAAGCCCTCGGTGTAGTGGATGAAGAAGGGCACGATGGCCAGCGGGTTCACGATGGCCAGCAGGGTGATGAGGGGCTTCAAATCCATGGCTTTACCTTCCGCCCGAAACTTCCATGAGCGTCATCGTGGTGTAGGGCGAGGCGTCGGACATGAGCCACACGATGGCTTCGGCCACTTCCTCGGCCGTGCCGCCGCGGCCCATGGGCACCTGGTGCGCCAGGTCGCGCACGCGGTCGGGCAGGCCGCCGCTCGCGTGGATCTCGGTCTCGATGAGGCCCGGGCGCACGGCGTTCACGCGGATGCCCTCGGCCGCCACCTCGCGCGCCAGGCCAATGGTCAACGTGTCGACGGCACCCTTGGCCGCCGCGTAATCCACGTACTGGCCCGCGGCGCCCAGCCGTGCGGCGGCGCTCGACACGTTGACGATGCTGCCGCCCGCGCCGCCATGGCGTGTACTCATGCGGCGCACGGCCTCGCGCGCGCAGTAGAAGCTGCCAAGCACGTTGATGTCGAACATGCGGCGCAGGCGCGCGCCGTCCATGGCGTCCACGCGCGCGGGGCGGTCCACCACGCCCGCGTTGTTCACCAGGGCCGTGATGCGGCCGAGCTCGCGGTCCACGGTCTCGAACAGCGCGACCACGTCGGACTCCACGGCCACGTCGCCGCGCACGGCCAGGGCCTGGCCGCCCATTTCGCGGATCTGGCGCACCACGGCGTCGGCCGCATCGGCGCGGTGCGCGTAGTTCACGGCCACGGCCCAGCCCTGGCGGGCCGCCAGCAGCGCGGTGGCGGCGCCGATACCCCGGCTGGCGCCGGTCACGATGGCTACTTTGGTCAAAACGGCGTCTCCTGTGAGAATGTCTGGCATTACAGCACCACTTGGGGAGGTCTTTGCCATGGGCGATTTCGTGGATCTGGCGCCGGCCGACGGCGTGGCGGTGCGGGCCTGGGTGGCCGTGCCCGAGGGGCCCGTGCGCGGCGGCGTGGTGGTGCTGCAGGAGATCTTTGGCGTGAACGCGCACATCCGCGCCGTGGCCGACCGGCTCGCCGCGCGCGGCTACGTGGCCGTTGCGCCCGATTTGTTCGCGCGCCTGCAGCCCGGCGTGGACCTGGGCTACAGCGCGCAGGATGGGACGCTGGGCCGGGCGCTCAAGGCGCGCGCCGAGGCGCTGCCGCCCCCGGGCCTGCTGCCCGACGTGCAGGCGGCCGTGGCCGAAGCGGCGCGGCGCAGCGGCGGCAAGGTCGGCATGGTGGGCTTTTGCTGGGGGGGCCTCATGGCCTGGCGCGCGGCCTGCGCGCTCGAGGGGGTTGCGGCAGCCGCCTGCTACTACGGCGGGGGCATGACCGTGGGCGAAGAGGCGGCGCGCGTGCCGCGCTGCCCGGTGATCGCGCACTTCGGCCGGCACGACGCGCACATCGCGCTCGACGGCGTGCAGGCCTTCGCGCGCGCCCACCCCGAGGTGGGCGTGCACGTCTATGAGGCCGAGCACGGCTTCAACTGCGACCAGCGCGGCGCCTACGACGAGCCCGCCGCCATGGCCGCGCGCGACCGCACGCTGGCCTTCTTCGGCAAGCACATCGGCTGATTTCGGCCTTTTGGGCGGCAGGTGCTTATGGGCCGGCCGTTAGTAGCTATATTTTTGATAGTCCCATGATCCAACTGCACTACTACCCCAGCACCGCCGCGATGGTGCCCCACATCCTGCTCGAGGAGCTGGGCGCGCCTTACGAGCGCGTGCTCGTGGACCGCGCGCAAGGGGCGCACAAGGCGCCCGAATACCTGCGGCTCAACCCCAATGGGCTGATCCCCGTGCTCACCGACGGCGATCTCGTGGTCTATGAAACCGCCGCGATCTGCCTGCACCTGTGCGACACCCATGCCGGCGCGGGGCTGGCGCCGCCGCTGGCCAGCGCGGAGCGCGCGCGCTTCTACCAGTGGCTCATGTGGCTCACGAACACGCTGCAGAGTGCGCTGATCGTCTACTTCTACCCCGAGCGCTGGATGGACGAGGGCCATGCGGCGGGCGCGGCCGAACTCCAGCGCCACGCAGAGCGGCGCATCGGCGGCCTGCTCGACCAGCTCGACGCCGAGCTCGCGCGCCACGGCGGGCCCTGGTTCCTGGGCGCGGACTACAGCGCGCTCGATGCCTATGTGTTCACGCTGTGCCGCTGGACGCGCCGCTTCGCAAGCGCTCCGGCCCGCGCGCGGCCCCACCTGGGGCCGTACCTGCAACGCATGCTCGCGCGCCCGGCCGTGCAGCGCGTGTTGGCCAACGAGGGGCTGGCAGCGCCGTTCGTCTGATGGTTGGAAACTGGCGCTCCCTCCCCGTGCCAGCAAACGCCGTGGAACGGGCTTCGCCAGGCCACTGGCGTTGTCCCCCTTCCCTGGCGCGCAGCGCGTAGAGAGAAGGGGGAAGCGGCGCAGCCGCTCAGGGGGATGTGCTCTATCTCGTGCGCGCGAGGTAGCGCTTGCGCCAGAACAGCAGCACGAGCGCAAGGGCGATTGCGGTCATCGAGCCCATGGCCCACCAGAAGCCGCTTTGCTGGTGCACGAGCGGGATGAACTCGAAATTCATGCCGAAGATGCCCGCGATGAGGTTGAGCGGCAGGAACACGGCGGTGAGCGCCGTCAGCGTGCGCATGATGTCGTTCGTGCGGTGGCTCTGCACGCTGAAATGCATCTGCACCACGGTCTCGGTGCTCTGTTCGAGCCGGCGCACATGGTGCACCACGCGCTCGATGTGTTCGAGCACGTCGCGGCTGCGCACCTTGAGCAGGTCCAGCTCGCGCGCTGCCTGCGCGCCATCGGGCAGGCTCCAGGTCTCGAGCGCGTCGATCCAGTCCTGCATGGCCGTGTGCTGGTCCTCGCAGACGTCGTCGAGCTCGTGCAGCGCCAGGCGCGCGTCGAGCAGGGCGCTCCAGTTGGTGAAGCGCGTGCGCGGGCGCAGCAGCTCGGTCTGCCAGTGGTCGAGCTGGCGCGAGAGCTCGCGGCGCAGGTCGAGGAAGCCATCCACGATGAGACCCGCCACGCGCAGCATGAGGTCGGCCGGGCTCGTGGGAAGGCGCGTGCCTGGCGTGGGGCTGAGGCGGCCCTCGCGCGGGTCGGTGGGCTGGGCCGCGAGCAGGCGTGTGGCGTAGGCGTCGCGCACGGCGCAGTCGCCCGGGTGCACCGACAGCAGCACCTGGTCGAACAGCGCGAAGCCCACGGGGCTGGTGTCGATGTTGCGCAGCACGGGCGGGCCGCTGCGGCGCGTGGGTGGCGCCGGCGCGGCCTGGCTGGTGGCGAGGCGGCGGAACACGAGCAGATCGTACTGCGAGGTGTAATCGTAGTGCGAGGGCAGCTGCGCGTTGAGCAGGTCCGACACATGCAGGTCCACGAGCTGCTGGCCCGCGAGCGCCTGCAGCGCCGCCTGCACGGTGGCGAGCTGGGCCTGCAGCGTGGCGCGCGTGCAGGCGATCCACACGAAGCCCTGGGCCGGCGCCCGCTCGGGCAGGCCGGGCAGCTCGGCCACGCCGCCCGCGTGCAGGTGGAAAACGCGCATGCCGTCGCCGGTTTTCACGTCAAAAGGGCCTAGGGTGCTTGTGCGCCGTGTACGGATTGCTCTTATTTTTGAAGTAATCGCGCCGCGTCGCGCGCGAAGTAGGTCAGCACGCCGTCGGCGCCCGCGCGCTTGAAGGCGAGCAGCGATTCCATCATCACCGCATCGTGGTCCAGCCAGCCGTTGGCGGCGGCGGCCTTGAGCATGGCGTACTCGCCGCTGACCTGGTAGGCGAAGGTGGGTACGCGGAATTCGTCTTTCACGCGGCGCACCACGTCGAGGTAGGGCATGCCGGGCTTGACCATGACCATGTCGGCGCCTTCGGCGATGTCCATCGCCACTTCGCGCAGCGCCTCGTCGGTGTTGCCCGGGTCCATCTGGTAGACGTTCTTGTCGGCGCGGCCCAGGGCGCCGCGTGTACCCACGGCGTCGCGGAAGGGGCCGTAGAAGGCGCTCGCGTACTTGGCGCTGTAGGCCATGATGCGCGTATGGATGTGGCCCTGCACCTCGAAGGCCTCTCGGATGGCGCCGATGCGCCCGTCCATCATGTCGCTGGGCGCCACGATGTCCACGCCCGCCTCGGCGTGGGTCAGGGCCTGGCCCGTGAGGATTTCCACCGTCTCGTCGTTGAGGATGTAGCCCGTTTCGTCGAGTACGCCGTCCTGGCCGTGGCTGGTGTAGGGGTCGAGCGCCACGTCGGTCAGCACGCCGAGGTCGGGGAATTCCTTTTTCAGCGCGCGCACCACGCGCGGGATGAGACCGTCGGGGTTCAGCGCCTCCTTGCCGTCGGGCGTCTTGAGCGCGGCCTCGATCGAGGGGAACAGCGCCAGCACCGGGATGCCCAGTTTCACGCAGTCCTCGGCCACGGGCAGCAGCAGGTCGAGGCTCAGGCGCTCCACGCCGGGCATCGAGGGCACGGCCTCGCTGCGCTGACTGCCCTCGTGCACGAACACGGGGTAGATCAGGTCGTGTACCGACAGGCGGTGCTCGCGCACGAGGTTGCGCGTGAAGGCGTCGCGGCGCAGGCGGCGCGGGCGGCTTTGCGGAAAGGGGGTGGGGCTGGACAGATGCATGGGGAAAATTGTGCCCCATCCCGGCGCGCCGTGGGGCCGGTGGCGTTTGTGCCGCTTGTATCGTGTCAAGCCCGGTGCTACATTGCGCCCGGGCGGCCTTCGCCGCTCCCCGCTTTTCCTCCCTGAGCGGGGCCTTGGATTGCAGCAATGCATGAAAGGCTTATCAGCCCGGCTGCATGCCGGGCTTTTTTTGCGGCCTTCCGGGCGCGATAAACCGTCCCCCTGCGCGGCCTTTGGGGGGGCGCGGCGGCGGGGCCCGTACACTGCCCGCATGCTCTGGGTCAAAGCCTTTCACATCGTCTTCGTGGCCAGCTGGTTCGCCGGCCTGTTCTACCTGCCGCGCATCTTCGTGAACCTGGCCATGGTGGCGCCGGGCTCGCTGGCCGAGCGCGAGCGCCTGCTGCTCATGGCGCGCAAGCTGCTGCGCTTCACGACCATGCTCGCGGTGCCCGCCGTCGGGCTGGGGCTGTGGCTGTACCTGGGCTACGGCATCGGCCGGGGGCCGGGCAACGGCTGGATGCACGCCAAGCTCGCCGTGGTGCTGCTCGTGATCGGCTACCACTACGCCTGCGCCGTGCTGCTGCGCCAGCTGGCCGCGAACACGGGCCGGCGCGGCCATGTGTGGTTCCGCTGGTTCAACGAGGTGCCCGTGCTGCTGCTCCTGGTGGCCGTGGTGCTGGTGGTTGTCAAGCCATTCTGAAATGAAACGACACCCCCCTGAGGCGCTGCGCGCCTTCCCCCCGCTCTCACCGCGCTGCGCGCTGCGGGCAGGGGAGCGCCGCCCTCGCTGCGGGGCGGCCCTTGCTCGGCTGCCCTGGCTTGGGGTGCGCCGGTTGCGTGGGCCGCGGGCGGCGCGTGGCGCCATGGGGAACTGACGGAAGGCGGGGCGCGGTGTCTAGGACCATTGCCGGGCCGCTGGCGCTGATCTACTCGGCGCTGATCGTCTTCGCGAGCCTGTTCCCCTTCGAGGGCTGGCGCGAGCAGGGTATCTCGCCCTGGGTGTTCCTCACGGCGCGGATTCCACCGCCGTACTGGACCTGGTTCGACGTCAACATCAACGTGCTGGGCTATGCGCCGCTGGGCTTTTTGCTCGCGCTGGCGCTGCGGCGCACGGGCGTGGCGCGCGCGGCCGTGCCGCTGGCCGCGCTCGCGGGGACGGCGCTGTCGCTGGGCATGGAGTTTTTGCAGATCTATCTGCCGCAGCGCGTGTCCTCGAACATGGACCTCGTGCTGAATGCGGCGGGCACGCTGCTTGGCGCTGCGCTGGCGGCGCTGCTCGACCGCCTGGGCGCCATCGACCCTTGGAGCCGCCTGCGCGACCGCTGGTTCGTGCCCGATGCCGAAGGCGCGCTCGTGCTGCTCGCGCTGTGGCCGCCGGCGCTGCTGTTCCCGGCGGCCGTGCCCTTCGGCCTGGGCCAGATGCTCGAGCGCCTGGAAACCGCGGCCGCCGAGGCGCTGGAGGGCACGCCCTTTCTCGACTGGCTGCCGCTGCGCGAGGATGCGCTCGAGCCGCTTTCGCCAGGCGCCGAGATGCTGTGCGTGCTGTTGGGCCTCTTGATTCCCTGCCTGCTCGGTTATTGCGTGATCCGCCACGTGGGCCGGCGCATCGTGTTCGCGGCCGTGGCCGTGGCGGTGGGCGTGGCGGTGACGGCGCTGTCGTCGGCGCTGACCTGGGGGCCCTCGCACGCCTGGGAATGGTGGGTGGCCCTGCCCGTGCGCGTGGGCGTGTGGGCCAGCCTGGCGCTGGCCGTGCTGCTGCTGCCGCTGCCCCGACGCGCCAGCGCGGCCGTGCTGCTGCTGGCCCTGGTGCTGCACCTGAGCCTGCTGAACCAGGCGCCTACGAGCGCTTACTTTGCACAGACGCTGCAGCTGTGGGAGCAGGGGCGCTTCCTGCGCCTGTACGGCCTGGCCCAGTGGCTGGGCTGGCTCTGGCCCTATGCGGCGCTCATGTATGTGCTGCTGCGCGTGTCCCGCAGGGAGCGGCAATCCTAGAATCCCGGTCCATGACCCAGTATTACCAGCGCCACATCTTCTTCTGCCTCAACGACCGCACCAACGGCGAGAACAGCTGCGCCCACCACGGCGCGCAGGAGGCGTTCGACCGCTGCAAGATGCTGGTCAAGCAGCAGGGGCTGGCGGGTCCGGGCAAGGTGCGCGTGAACAAGGCCGGCTGCCTGGACCGCTGCGCTGGCGGGCCCATCGCCGTGGTCTACCCCGAGGGCACCTGGTACACCTACGTGGATGCGAGCGATGTCGACGAGATCGTCGAGTCGCACCTCAAGAACGGCCAGGTCGTGGAGCGCCTGCTCACGCCGCCGGAACTTGGCCGCTGAAGCCGGCTCTATCCGTTTTTTCAGTGTTTTAGGGCTGTAGTGCTTGTCCGGCGGGCGCGGGCAGCTCCGGATTGGATAGCAAACGTGAATGCGCAAACTGAACGCCTCGCCCTCTCGGGGGACG
The DNA here is from genome assembly GCA_041913505.1 of Acidovorax sp. Taxonomy (GTDB): domain Bacteria; phylum Pseudomonadota; class Gammaproteobacteria; order Burkholderiales; family Burkholderiaceae_C; genus JAYSFC01. The sequence continues at coordinate 3,458 of JAYSFC010000061.1, read as the reverse complement.
CGGGCGCGATCGAGGCCGTGCGCGATGCGGCAACGGGGATGGCCGAGGGCGCGGCGCCGCGCGGCGTGGCCATCATCGCCCACCCGCACCCGCTGTTCGGCGGCACCATGGACAACAAGGTGGTGCAGACGCTGGCCCGCGCCTTCGTGGCGAGCGGCTACACGGCCGTGCGCTTCAACTTCCGGGGCGTGGGCGGCTCGGCCGGCACCTACGACGAGGGCCGCGGCGAGCTCGATGACCTGCTTGCCGTGGTGCGCCAGGTGGCGCCCGAGGGCCCCGGCGCCGTGCCGATCGCCCTGGCGGGCTTCTCCTTCGGCGCCTTCGTGACCAGCCACGCGCTGGCGGCGCTCTGGGGCCGGCGCGCCATCGAGCGCGTGGTGCTCGTGGGCACGGCGGCCAGCCGCTTCACCGTGGCCCCCGTGCCGCCCGAGGCCCATCTGCGCACGCTGGTCGTGCACGGCGAACAGGATGACACCGTGCCGTTGTCCGCCGTGATGGACTGGGCGCGCCCGCAGATACTGCCTGTCACAGTCGTCCCCGGAGGCGGTCATTTCTTTCACGGACAATTGCCGCTGCTGAAGAATCTCGTGGCCCGCCACCTGCTGCCGCCCGCTTGAGGCGGCGGCCTCGCGCCTTTTCGCTGGCACGGGGCGTGGCGCTTGCTGCCAACGGCCCCTGCCTTGTCTTTTCCCGTCTTTTGCTGGTGCTCCCCATGAACCGACCCCTCCCCACCCTGCGCGTCCTGGCCTTGGCGGCCGCCGTGGCGCCTTCCTTCCTGTTCGCCCAGGTCCAGGCGCCCCAGCCGCCCGAGATCGCCGCGCGCAACTTCCTGCTCGTGGACGTGACGTCCGACCAAGTGCTGGCTGCCAAGGACATCGACGCACCCGTGGAGCAGGCCTCGCTCACCAAGCTCATGACGGGCTACCTGGTGTTCGACGCGCTGCGCGCCAAGAAGATCACGCTCGAGCAGAAGCTGCCCGTGAGCGTGCGCGCCTGGAAGATGCCGGGCTCGCGCATGTTCATCGACCCCAAGATGCAGGTGCCCGTGGACGACCTGCTCAAGGGCATGATCGTGCAGTCGGGCAACGACGCCACCATGGCCCTGGCCGAGGGCGTGGGCGGTACGGCGGAGAACTTCGTCAAGCTGATGAACGACCAGGCCAAGGCCCTGGGCATGACGGGCACGAGCTACAAGAACCCCGAGGGCCTGACCGAACCCGGCCACACGACCACGGCCCGGGACCTGTCGGTGCTGGCACGCCGCCTGATGCATGACTTCCCCGAGTACATGCACTACTACGCGACCAAGCAGTACAGCTACCCGGGCACGCCGGCCTCGAACGGCAACAACCGCAACATGCTCCTGCTGCGCGACCCGACGGTGGACGGCCTCAAGACCGGCCACACCGCCGCCGCCGGCTACTGCCTCGTGGCCACCTCCAAGCGCGAATTCCCCAACGTGGGCCAGCGCCGGCTGCTGTCCATCGTGCTGGGCGCCGCGAGCGAGAACGCGCGCGCGAACGAAAGCCAGAAGCTGCTCAACTGGGGCTACACCGCGTTCGACGCCGTGAAGCTCTTCGACGCTGGCCAGCCCGTGGCCACGCCCGCCGTCTGGAAGGGCAAGCAGAGCACGCTCAAGATCGGCCGCGCCGAGCCCATCGTGGTCACGGTGCCTGCGGGCAGCGCTGGCAAGGTCACGACCCAGATCGTGCGCAAGGACCCGCTCGTGGCGCCGTTCACCCAGGGGCAGTCCGTGGGTACGCTCAAGGTGCAGCTGGGCGAGCAGACGCTGGCCGAGGTGCCGCTCGTGGCGCTCGAGGCGGTTGAGCAGGCTGGCATCCTGGGGCGCGCCTGGGACGCCATCCGCCTTTGGATCAAATAGAGCGCGTTTCCCTGAGCGGCAGCGCCCCTTTACCCTTTTCCTGGCGGTTGCCGGGAAGGGGCGCCGCCGCCAGCGCGGTGGAACTGCCTTTGCGCGGCGACCGCTTGGCCCGGAGGCCGGGCCAAGCGGGCGGGCAGTTGCTTGCCTAAACGCAAACTGGTACATTAGAAGGCTTTTCGGAATTTCCGAAGGGATTCACGTTTTCGTAATTCACGTTTTGGGACGTATCAATGCCAACCATTAACCAGCTCATCCGTCATGGGCGCGAGGTCGAGACTATCAAGTCCAAGAGCCCTGCGATGGAAAACTGCCCGCAGCGCCGTGGCGTGTGCACCCGTGTGTACACCACGACGCCCAAGAAGCCGAACTCCGCTCTGCGTAAGGTCGCCAAGGTGCGCCTGACCAACGGTTTCGAAGTCATTTCCTACATCGGCGGTGAAGGCCACAACCTCCAGGAACACAGCGTGGTGCTGGTTCGCGGCGGTCGTGTGAAGGACTTGCCTGGTGTGCGTTACCACATCGTCCGCGGTTCTCTGGACCTGCAGGGCGTGAAGGATCGCAAGCAGGCCCGTTCCAAGTACGGCGCCAAGAAGCCCAAGGCCAAGTAAGCCCTGCGCGTTTTTGCAAAGAATTTCGGTGCTGTCTCCCGCGTGGCGCGGTGAAGCAGCGTAGTGACCCCAAACGCAGGTGTTCTGCGCGGGTCGAGTAAGTGGGAGTCCTGAATGGCTCTCGCGGTACCGGAAACGGTGCCAACTGAAGCAAGATAGAGGTAAAAAATGCCACGTCGTCGCGAAGTCCCCAAACGTGAAATCCTGCCGGATCCCAAGTTCGGCAACGTAGAGCTGTCCAAATTCATGAACGTGATCATGGAAGGCGGCAAGAAGGCAGTTGCAGAGCGCATCATCTACGGCGCTCTGGATCTGATCCAGAAGAAGCACCCCGACAAGGATCCCCTGGAAGCCTTCGTCGTGGCTATCAACAACGTCAAGCCCATGGTGGAAGTGAAGTCCCGCCGCGTGGGCGGTGCCAACTACCAGGTGCCCGTGGAAGTGCGTCCCGTGCGTCGCCTGGCCCTGTCGATGCGCTGGATCAAGGAAGCCGCCCGCAAGCGCGGCGAGAAGTCCATGGCGCAGCGCCTGGCCAACGAACTGCTCGAGGCCACCGAAGGCCGTGGCGGCGCCATGAAGCGCCGTGACGAAGTGCACCGCATGGCCGAAGCCAACAAGGCGTTCAGCCACTTCCGCTTCTAATCAAGAACGGAAGTCATCAAGGGTTCACCTCGGTGCACGATAAAGGCCGCTAGCGTGTTGATTCGCGCTGCGGCCTTGTGTTGATTGAGGCCCTGCTTTCTAGAGGTCGCGCGTCTATCGCGGCGCGACCGGATCCCCAAAGCGATCAACCAAGGATTCATCATGGCTCGCAAAACCCCCATCGAGCGCTATCGCAATATTGGTATCTCGGCCCACATTGACGCTGGCAAGACCACGACGACGGAACGTATCCTGTTCTACACGGGCGTGAACCACAAGATCGGTGAAGTGCACGACGGCGCCGCCACCATGGACTGGATGGAGCA
>JAYSFC010000060.1:0-20866 GCA_041913505.1 Acidovorax sp. | reverse complement strand
CAGGAAGAACAGGATGATCACGGCGCCGCCCATCACGACCACGCCCCAGAACTTCGCGTCGATCGAGAGCATCAGCGCGACGACCACCGCAGCGGCGATGGCGATGCCGCCCTTGACGATGCCAGGCAGCTTGCCCTTGAGGACGCCAAAGCCCGCACCGAGCACCACGCAGGCGATCAGCGCATACATCATCTCACTCGTGATGGCACGCAGCATCGAGTAGAACGGCGTGAAGTACCACACCGGGGCAATGTGGGCCGGCGTCTTCAGCGGATCGGCGGGAATGAAGTTGTTGTACTCCAGGAAGTAGCCGCCGAACTCAGGCGCGAAGAAGATCACAGCCGAGAAGATGAACAGGAACACGCACACGCCGAAGATGTCGTGCACCGTGTAGTACGGGTGGAACGGAATGCCGTCGAGCGGATGGCCCTTGGCGTCCACCGGCTTGCCGGGGCCCTTGATCTCGATGCCGTCAGGGTTGTTGGAGCCCACGTCGTGCAACGCCAGCAAGTGCGCCACCACCAGGCCCAGCAGCACCAGCGGCACGGCGATCACGTGGAAGCTGAAGAAGCGATTCAGCGTGGCGTCGCTGACCACGTAGTCGCCGCGGATCAGCAGCGCCAGGTCCGGGCCGACGAACGGGATGGCGGCGAACAGGTTGACGATCACCTGTGCGCCCCAGTAGCTCATCTGGCCCCAGGGGAGCAGGTAGCCCATGAAGGCCTCGGCCATCAGCGTCAGGAAGATCGCGCAGCCGAAGATCCAGACCAGCTCGCGCGGCTTGCGGTACGAGCCGTACAGCAGGCCGCGGAACATGTGCAGGTAGACGACGATGAAGAACGCCGAGGCACCGGTGGAGTGCATGTAGCGGATCAGCCAGCCCCAGGGCACGTCGCGCATGATGTACTCGACCGACTCGAAGGCCTTGGCGGCGTCGGGCTTGTAGTGCATCACGAGGAAGATGCCGGTGACGATCTGAATCACGAGCACCAGCAGGGCCAGCGAGCCGAAGATGTACCAGAAGTTGAAGTTCTTCGGAGCGTAGTACTCCGACATATGAACCCTGTAGGCATCGAAGGCCGTGGGGAAGCGGTTTTCCAGCCAGTTCATCGTCTTCGCGCCAGCCGAGGCGTTGGGCGAGACTTCCTTGAATTCGCGGTAAGCAGCCATTTGTGGGTCTCCCTCAGGCCTTCTTGTCTTCACCGATCAGGAGCTTGGTCTCCGACAGGTACATGTGGGGCGGCACTTCCAGGTTGTCCGGGGCGGGCTTGTTCTTGAACACGCGGCCCGCCATGTCGAACGTGGAGCCATGGCAGGGGCACAGGAAGCCGCCCTTCCAGTCGTCGGGCAGCGAAGGCTGCGGACCGGAGGCGAACTTGTCGGAGGGCGAGCAACCCAGGTGGGTGCAGATGCCGACCACCACGAGCAGCTCGGGCTTGATGGAGCGCGCTTCGTTGCGGGCGTAGGGCGGCGTGAGCTCGTCGGGGTGGCGCTTGGACTGCGGGTCTGCCAGCTGGCTGTCGAGCGACTTGAGCTCGGCCACCTGCTCGGGCGTGCGCTTGACGATCCACACTGGCTTGCCGCGCCATTCCACGGTGGTTTTTTCGCCGGGCTTGAGCGCGGAGATGTCCACCTCGACGGCGGCACCGGCCGCCTTGGCCTTCTCGGAGGGCTGGAACGTACTCACGAAAGGAACGGCGGTTGCCACGCCGCCCACCGCACCAGCACAGCCGGACGCAATCAGCCACGTCCGCTTGCTGGAGTCGATTGGAGTTTCACTCATGGGGATCCTCGATGAACATCTCAGAATGGGGGGTCAACCGCAAATTGTAGCGGAGTGAAAATGGTTATCCCAAGGCAGTTCCACGCCTTGACACTGCCCTACGTCAAGCAATACTGTGGTTTTTACCAACCGATCGCAGGAGCTAATAAAAATGAGCATGATGAAAGAGTTCAGGGAGTTCGCCGTCAAGGGCAACGTCATCGATCTCGCCGTGGGCGTGATCATTGGGGGCGCCTTCGGCAAGATCGTCGACTCGGTCGTGGGTGACCTCATCATGCCGCTCGTGGGCACGGTATTCGGCAAGCTCGATTTCTCCAACCTGTTCGTGGTGCTCGGCAGCGTGCCGCCCGGCACGGCCACCACGCTCGATGCGCTCAAGAAGGCGGGCGAGCCCGTGTTCGCCTACGGCAATTTCATCACCGTGGCCGTGAATTTCCTGATCCTCGCGTTCATCATTTTCATGATGGTCAAGCAGATCAACCGCCTCAAGCGCGAAGCCCCGGCCGAGGCCGCCCCGGCACCTGCCCCCGTGACGCCCGAGGACATCGTGCTGCTGCGCGAGATCCGCGACAGCCTGAAGCGCTGACTTCTTTTTCAATAGCAGCAAACACCCGCAGCCATTGCGCTGCGGGCGTTTTTTTATGGATCGTCAGCCCACCAGGCGCCGGGCCATGCGCACGGCCTCGACGAGGCTTGCCGCATCGGCCACGCCCTGCCCTGCGATGTCGAAGGCTGTGCCATGGTCCGGGCTCGTGCGCACGAGCGGCAGGCCCAGCGTGACGTTCACTCCCTTGTCAACGCCCAGGTACTTCACGGGGATGAGCCCCTGGTCGTGGTACATGGCCACCACCACATCGAATTCGCCGGGTCGCTCAGGCGTGTGGCGCGCGCGCATGAACACGGTGTCGGGCGCATAGGGGCCGTGCACGTCCAGCCCTTCGGCGCGCGCCTGGGCCACAGCCGGCGCAATCACGTCGAGCTCCTCGCGGCCGAACAAGCCCCCCTCGCCCGCGTGCGGGTTGAGCCCCGCGACGGCGACGCGCGGTCTGCGTCCCAGGCTGCGCGCGAGCGCCGCGTGCGTGATGCGCAGCGTCTGCAGCACGTTGACGAACGTAACGGCCTCGAGGGCGTCACGCAGCGACACGTGGATGCTCACGAGCACCGTGCGCAGCTCGTCGCTCGCGAGCATCATGCGCACGGGCATGTCGGCCAGCGGCACGCCCGAGTGGCGCGCGGCCTCGGCCTGCAGCAGCTCGGTGTGGCCCGGGAAGTGCACGCCAGCGGCCGAGAGTGCCTCCTTGTGCAGCGGCGCCGTGACGAGCGCCGCCACCTCGCCGCGCAGCGCAGCGCGCGCAGCCCATTCCACGCATTGCGCGGCCGCGCGGCCCGCCTCGGCGCTCACCATGCCCCAGGGCTGCGGCCCGGGCAGGCCCGGCAGTGCCAGCACGGGCAGGCAGCGCGGCGGCATCTGCCACGCCTCGCGCGGGTCGGCCAGCAGCGCCACGGGCAACGACGGTTGGCCCGGCCCCTCGGTACACGCGGCTGCGCGGCGCAGCGTGGCCGGATCGCCCACCACGAAGCAGCCACGCAGCGCGTCGGGCGCATCGCGGAAGGCCTTGGCCACGATCTCGGGGCCGATGCCGGCGGGGTCGCCCTGCGTGATGGCGATCGGGAGTGCGTCAGGGCGCGGAGAAACGGGCTGGTTCATGACAAACAGGGCGGTAGTGCTTTTCTCTTGGGCGTTTGCAGCTATGAAAAACAGAGCATTCAGGCTGGGTTATCGATCTCGATGAAGCGGTGCTCGAGCCCCTGCTGCGCGGCGATGTGCGCGGCCACCGCTGGTGCGCCGTAGCGCTCGGTGGCATGGTGGCCCGCCGCGAGAAAGGCCACGCCCGTCTCGCGCGCGAGGTGCGCCTGGGGTTCGGAAATCTCGCCCGTGACGAAGGCATCGGCCCCCGCGGCAATGGCGGCCTCGAAGAAGCCCTGCGCACCGCCCGTGCACCAGGCCACGCGGCGGATGGCGCGCTCGCCCGCGCCCGGGACAAGTGTGACCTGGCGGCCCAGCGCCTGCCGCACATGCGCAGCCAGGGCATGCGCATCGGCGAACGGCGCATCGGCCACGAAGCCCAGGTCCTGCTCGCCAAAGCGCTGGTCCGCCTGCCAGCCCAGCACACGGCCGAGCTGCGCGTTGTTGCCGAGCTCGGGGTGGGCGTCGAGCGGCAGGTGGTAGGCAAAGAGGTTGATGTCGTGCGCGAGCAACAGGCGCAGACGCTCCTTCATCCAGCCGACCACGCGCCCGTCCTGGCCGCGCCAGAACAGGCCATGGTGCACGAAGATCGCATCGGCGCGCGCCTCGATGGCGGCCTCGATGAGCGCGCGGCTCGCGGTCACGCCGCTCACGAGGCGCTCGATCGTGGGCTTGCCCTCGACCTGCAGGCCATTGGGGCCGTAGTCCTTGAAGCGCTCGGGCTGCAGCAGGCCGTCGAAGCCGCGCAGCAGTTCGGTGCGGGAGATGCTCATGGGCCGATTGTCTCAGCCCCGCACACCCCCGCCATGCGTCAGCCGCGCCGGGGTTGCCAGCCCCGCGAAGCCAGCGGCCAGAAGCCCAGCGCGAAGCCCAGCACGCCCATGGCCGCCACATAGTGCGCGGGGGCCATCAGGTCGACCTTCTGCCACACGCTGATGAGGATGGGCGTGAGTCCGCCGAACACCGCGTAGGCCATGTTGTAGGCGAACGACAGGCCCGAGAAGCGCACCTCGGGCGGGAACGCGCGCACGCCCACGATGGGCAGCAGCGCGATCGAGCCCACGAAAAAGCCCACGAGCGCATAGGTGCCCACGAGCGACGCGGGCGTACCTGGCAGGCCCAGGTAGAACAGGTAGGCCGTCACGGCCAGGCCGCCCCAGCCGATGAGCATCATGGCCTGGGTGCCGAAGCGGTCCGAGAGCCAGCCCACGAGCGCGCAGCCGATCGTGAGCGTGAGCGTGGCAGCCACGTTGGCCTCGAGCGAGAGCGTGGCCGGGATGTGGAACACCTTCTGCAGATAGGCGGGCGTGAACAGGATCACCACGACGATGGCCGTCGACAACACCCAGGTCAGGAGCGCCACGAGCACCACGGCCGGGCGGTGTTCGCGCAGGATGGTCTTGAGCGGCAGCTCGCGGCCGGCCTGCCTGCGCGCGGCGATCTCCTTGAAGATCGGCGTTTCCTCCAGGAAGCGGCGCAGGTACACCGACACGAGACCGAACGCGCCGCCCAGGATGAACGGAATGCGCCAGGCCCAGTCGTGGATCTGATCGGGGCTGTATTGGGTGTTGATGGCCACGGCAATCAGCGAGCCCAGGAGGATGCCACCCGTGATGCCCGCCGTGAGCGTGCCCACGGCCAGCCCGTAGTGGCGCCGGGGCACGTGCTCGGCCACGAAGACCCAGGCACCGGGCATCTCACCGCCAATGGCCGCGCCCTGCAGCACGCGCATGGCCAACAGCAGCAGCGGCGCAGCGATGCCGATGGTGGCGTAGGTGGGCAGCAGGCCGATCACGAGCGTGGGCACGGCCATGAGGAAGATCGACAGCGTGAACATGCGCTTGCGGCCCAGAATGTCGCCGAAGTGCGCGATCACGATGCCGCCGAGCGGCCGCGCCAGGTAGCCGGCCGCGAAGATGCCCAGCGTCTGCAGCTGGCGCAGCCAGTCGGGCATGTCGGCCGGGAAGAACAGCCCGCCCAGGACATTGGCAAAGAAGACGTAGACGACGAAGTCGTAGAACTCGAGGGTGCCGCCGAGCGCGGACAGACCCAGGGTCTGATAGTCGCGTCGGGCCAGCGGGCGGTGGGAGGGGGCTGCGGAAACAGCCGCCGCGCCCCCCACGGTGGACAAGGTGGTAGTCATGGAAGCTCCAGGGATGGCGTGCGCAAAGGACCGCAGCATGCGGCGGCAGCGGTGGCGTGCCGCGGGCCATTCGTTCGGCAGGCAATCCGGGTGGGGGGCTTGTCATGGGCGGCCGGGCCGGTGGGCGGGACCGCAGGGGAGAACGCAGGCAGGGATGTGAGTCCTGGAAACATTCTAGGGTTTACCCTGATTTCTTGCAGGCCACCCACCGCTATTCCCCCAAGGCATGGCGCACAATGGCGCATTCACTGCCCCAACCGACGGATTTCATGAAGCGCTTCTGGCTGCTGTTCTCGCAGGCCGTGACCGTATTGGTCGCGGCCTATTTCGTTGTCGCCACGCTCCAGCCCGACTGGCTGCGCCGCAGCCCCCGGCTCTCGGGCGCCGGCATCGCCCTGCTCGAGGCGCCGCCGCTGCCGGCCGGCAGCACCACGCCCGCGCCGGGCAGCTTCAGTGTGGCGGCGCGCAAGGCCGCGCCCGCCGTGGTCAGCATCAATACCAGCAAGGCCGTGCGCAACCCGCGCAGCGATGACCCGTGGTTCCGCTTTTTCTTCGGCGACCAGGGCCAGCAGGCCCAAATGGGCCTGGGCAGCGGCGTGATCGTAAGCCCCGAGGGCTACATCCTCACGAACAACCATGTGGTCGAGGGTGCCGACGAGATCGAGGTCACGCTCACCGACAGCCGCCGCGCCCGCGCGCGCGTGATCGGCACCGACCCCGATACCGACCTCGCCATCCTCAAGATCGAGCTCGACAAGCTGCCCGTGATCGTGCTGGGCAATTCCGACCAGCTCGCCGTGGGCGACCATGTGCTGGCCATCGGCAACCCCTTCGGCGTGGGCCAGACGGTGACGAGTGGCATCGTGAGCGCGCTGGGCCGCAGCCAGCTCGGCATCAACACCTTCGAGAACTTCATCCAGACCGACGCGGCCATCAACCCCGGCAACTCGGGCGGCGCGCTCGTGGACGTGTACGGCAACCTGCAGGGCATCAACACGGCCATCTACTCGCGCTCGGGCGGCAGCATGGGCATCGGCTTCGCGATTCCCGTATCCACGGCCCGCCTGGTGCTCGACGGCATCGTGAAGGACGGCCAGGTCACGCGCGGCTGGATTGGCGTGGAGCCCAACGAGCTCTCGCCCGAGCTGGCCGAAACCTTCGGCGTGAAGGCCTCCGAGGGCGTCATCATCACCGGCGTACTGCAGGACGGCCCCGCCGCACAGGCCGGCATGCGCCCTGGGGACGTGATCGTGCAGGTGGCGGGCAAGCCCGTGCGCAATGTCTCGGAGCTGCTCACGGCCGTGGCCGCGCTCAAGCCCGGACAAAAGGCGCCGTTCACGCTGCAGCGCGGCGATGGCTCCGTGGAGCTGCAGGTGTCGCCCGGGGTGCGGCCGAACTCGCAGCGCGCGGCACGGCGCTGAAAACACACGGCACCGCAGGGTGCTATCAAAAACAAAGCAGCCTGCGCCCCGTAGATGAGCGCAGGCTGCTTTTTTTAGGGCAGAAGGAAGAGCGATCAGGGCTGGGGCGACTCGCCCGACCCCCCGGGTTCCTCAGGCGCCTTGGACACCTTGAGGAACCAGCCCGCGCCGATGATGCCGACCTCGTAGAGGATGCACATCGGAATGGCCAGCGCGAGCTGCGAGATCACATCGGGCGGCGTGACCACGGCGGCGACGATGAACGCCACCACGATGAAGTAGCCGCGGAACGACTTGAGCTTGTCGATCTCGACGAGGCCGAAGCGCACGAGCAGCATCACCACGATGGGCACCTGGAAGGCCAGGCCGAACGCGAGGTACAGCGACAGGATCGACTCCACGTACGAGGCGATGTCGGGCGTGGCCGCCACGCTCGCGGGCGTGAAGCCCTGGATGAAGGCGAACATCTTGTCGAGCACGAAGAACTGCACGAACGCAATGCCCATGTAGGCCAGCAGGCTGCCGAAGATGATGAGCGGCAGCGCGAATTTCTTCTCGTGGCTGTAGAGCCCTGGCGCCACGAAGGCCCAGGCCTGGTACATGAGCCAGGGCAGCACCGCGAGCACGGCCACGAGCATCAACACCTTGAGCGGCACGAAAAACGGCGTGAACACCCCCACGGCGATGAGCTTGGCGTCGGGCGGCATGTGGGCGCGGATGGGCCGCGCGATGAAATCGATGAGCCCGTTCGGACCCGGCCAGATCGCCAGCACCACCACGGCCAGGGCAATGCCGTAGATGCAGTAGAGCAGGCGGTCGCGCAGCTCCATGAGGTGCTGCACGAAGGGCTGCTCGGTGCCGGCCAGTTCGTCTTCTTGGGAAGGGGTTTCGGACATGGGAGGGGTCGCTTCAGGGGCGGCGCCCCGGGACTGGGCGCAGCCGCGCGGGGGCTGCGCGCGGCGTCAATGGAATTTCTGCGGCCGGTAGCGCGCCACACGCGCCGCGCCCGACAGGGCCTTGGTTCGAATACCGGAACGCGCCTTGTACCACTGCGGCGTGGCGCCGCGCTTGAGGCGCCAGTTCTTACCAGGGTGCTGGTAGACCGGGGCAACCGCGGTCTCGTCGGACGGCGCGCCAGAGGGCGTGGCCGCGCCCGTGGCCTCGGACCACTCCTTCTCGAACGCGCTGGCCTGGGTCTGGATGGATTGCTCGACCTCGCGGGCCGCGCCTTCCACCTGGTCCTTCATCTTCTTGAGCTCGTCGAGCTCCATGGAGCGGTTGACCTCGGCCTTCACGTCGGCCACATAGCGTTGCGCCTTGCCGAGCAGGGTGCCCACGGTGCGGGCCACGCGCGGCAGCTTTTCAGGGCCGATGACGATCAGCGCCACGGCGCCGATCAGCGCCATCTTGGACAGGCCAATGTCGATCATGAATGGCTCGGGCGATCAGCTCTTTTGCTTGGCTTCCACGTCAATGGTGGTCTTGTCGGTGCTCTGCTGGTTGGCAACCTGGCCAGCGGGAGGGGTGGTCTTGGCGGCGTCCTCGGGAGCGCTACCTTCCTTCATGCCGTCCTTGAAACCCTTCACGGCGCCGCCCAGGTCGGAGCCGATGTTCTTGAGCTTCTTGGTGCCGAACACCATGACGACGATCAGCAGCACGATCAGCCAGTGCCAGATGGAAAACGAGCCCATGAGAAATCTCCTAACGAATCAATCCATTGTAGACGCCGGGCACGGCGAAGCTGTCATATCCCTTGCGGCTACAGCGCCCTGCCGCAGCCCCTGGCGGCGCGAAACTTCACCCCTTCAGCCAGGGACGCGGGCCACCCATGACATGGATGTGCAGATGGTGGATTTCCTGGCCACCTTCAGCCCCCGTATTTACCACGATGCGGAAACCACCCTGGGGGTATGGATTGCAGCCCTGCTCCAGCGCAAGCTGGGGCGCCAGGGTCATCATGCGGCCGAGCACGCCGGCATGCTCGGCGCCCACCTGGGCCATCGAAGCGACGTGCTTCTTGGGCACCATGAGAAAGTGCACCGGCGCCCAGGGGTGGATGTCATGGAACGCGAAGATGTCCTCGTCCTCGTAGACTTTTTGGGACGGGATCTGGCCCGCGATGATCTTGCAGAAGAGGCAGTTCGGATCGTGCATGGGAAAAGTCGGGGGACGGGGGACGGAAAATGGCTCAGGCATTGTCCGCGATGTTGATGGTCGGCCGCGTGCCCACATCGCGCCGGTACTTGCGCAGCCAGTGCTCGCCCTCGGTGCGGCCCAGCGCGAACAGCTGGCGCACGAAGGCGAGATCGGCGCGCGTCTTGCTCGCGGCGCCGAATCCTGACAGCACCGCACCGCCGTCGATGCGGTGCAGCCGCACGTTCTTGTAGCGCTGCGGATCGAGCCGCCCTTCGGCCAGCAGCCGGCGCACGAACTCGATGGCGCGCATTTCCGACAGCAGGCTCGCGTTGAAGGTCACCTCGTTCATGCGCTCGATAATTTCCTGCGCCGTGTCGGGCAGGTCGTGGTGCTCGATGGGGTTGATCTGCACGAGCAGGATGTCCGCGCATTCGGTGTTGTAGATGAGCGGGTACAGGGCCGGATTGCCGGAGAAGCCCCCGTCCCAGTAGTGCTCGCCCTCGATCTGGACGGCCTTGAACAGCAACGGCAGGCACGCCGAGGCCATCACCGCATCGGCCGACAGGCGCGGCCCCGAAAAAACCTCTCCGCGCCCCGTGCGCACATTGGTGGCGCACACGAACACCTTGGGGCCACGCGCGGCGCGCGCATGGCACAGCGCATCGAAATCCACCTCGCGCTCGAGCAGGCGGCGCAGCGGGTTGATGTCGAGCGGGTTGGTCTGGTAAGGCGAGAGCCATTGCGCCATGAGGCCCAGCAGGGGGTTGTTCTGCAGCGGCACACCCCACAGGAGGCTGCCGAGCGTGCCCACGCCCTCCCACAGCCGCGTGAGCGTTTCGCGGGCCAGCGTGCAGCCGGCCTCGTGCGCTTCGCGCAGGTCCTTGTGCTGCAGGGCCGCCTGGGCGAAGCCGTGGGCCACGGCCACGGCGTTCATGGCGCCTGCGCTGGTGCCGCTGATGCCATCGAACGCGAAGTGCCCGTCCTCGAGCAGCGCGTCGAGCACGCCCCAGGTGAACGCACCATGTGAGCCGCCGCCCTGCAAGGCCAGGTTCAGGTGCGGCCTTTGCGCGGCCGCAGCGGGTTCAGGCATCGACGGCATGGTCCTGGTTCATCGCCACCATGCCGCGCACGATGCGGTAGAGGAACCAGATCGAGATCAGGCCCCAGGCGATCCAGCCAGGGATGAAGAACAGCAGCCACAGCGGCGCCGTGACGATGTAGAGCACGCCGGCCCAGAGCACGGTGCGGATGCGCCAGGCGAAGTGCGTGGCCTGCCAAGTGCCCTCGGCCTCGCCCTTCTTCACGAGGTCGAGCACGAGCGCGATGATGAGGACCGCAGCACTCGGCTGCGCGCCGGGAATCACGGCCGCCACGGCCACGATGAGGTGCAGCAGGTAGCTCACCCAGCCCCAGGCCTTGAGGCCCTCGGCCCTCTCCTGGTCCGAAGGCTGCACGTCGATGATGTCGCTCATGAGGGACCTCCTTCCACAGTGGCACGGTGTTCGGCCTTGCGCAGGGCCTTTTCCTCGATGCCGCTTGTGCCCTCGCGGCGCTCGAGCTCGGCCACCACGTCGGCCGGCGCGAGACCGTAGTGCGCGAGCGCAATCATGGAATGAAACCACAGGTCGGCCACCTCGTAGACGAGCTTGGCCTTGTCAGCGCCGTGGTCCACGTCCTTGGCGGCCATGACCACCTCGGTGGCCTCCTCGCCGATTTTCTTCAAAAAGGCGTCAGGCCCCTTGTGCAGCAGGCGCGCGACGTAGCTTTTCTCAGGGTCGCCGCCGCGGGCGGGCTTGCGGCTTTCGATGACGGCGGCCAAGCGCGCCAGGGAATCGTTGCTGGACATGGTGGACTATCGGTTACTTGTAGATGGATTCCGGGTCTTTCAAGACCGGATCGACTGGCGTCCAGCTCCCGTCCCGCAGCACGCTGAAGAAACAGCTGTGACGCCCTGTGTGGCAGGCGATGCCGGGCTCGTGCCCCGTCTGGGTGACCTGGAGCAGCACCACGTCGTTGTCGCAGTCGAGGCGGATCTCGTGCACGGTCTGCACGTGGCCCGACTCCTCGCCCTTGAACCAGAGCTTGCCGCGCGAGCGGCTGAAGTACACCGCACGGCCGAGCTCGGCGGTTTTGGCGAGCGCTTCGCGGTTCATCCAGGCGAACATGAGCACATCGCCCGTGCCCCGCTCCTGCGCGATCACGGGCACCAGGCCCTGCGCATCCCATTTCACTTGATCGAGCCAGTTCATGGGTGCATTGTCGGCGATCCGCAGACCGCACGTGCGCACAGGGTTCAGAGCCGCACCGGGATACCGCGCTCGGCCATGCGCTGCTTGGCCTGGGCCACGGTGTATTCGCCGTAGTGGAAGATGCTCGCAGCGAGCACGGCGTCGGCCCCGCCCTGCTGCACACCATCGGCCAGGTGGTCGAGGTTGCCCACCCCGCCCGAGGCGATCACGGGCACGCTCACGGCGTCGCTCACGGCGCGCGTGAGCGCGAGGTCGAAGCCGGCCTTGGTGCCATCGCGGTCCATGCTCGTGAGCAGGATCTCGCCCGCGCCACGGCGCGCCATCTCGGCGGCCCACTGCACGGCGTCGAGCCCCGTGTTCTTGCGCCCGCCGTGGCTGTAGACATCCCAGCCCTCGCCGCGCGCCGCCACGTCATCGCCCTGGCGGCGCTTGGCATCGATGGCCACGACGATGCACTGCGCGCCATATTTGCCGGAAGCCGCGTTGATCACGTCGGGGTTGGCAATGGCGGCGGAGTTGAAGCTGGTCTTGTCGGCCCCCGCGTTGAGCAGGCGGCGCACGTCCTCGACAGTGCGCACGCCCCCGCCCACGGTGAGCGGAATGAATACCTGCGAGGCCACGGCCTCGATGATGGGCAGGATCAGGTCGCGGCCATCGCTCGTGGCCGTGATGTCGAGGAAAGTCAGTTCGTCCGCCCCCTGGGCGTTGTAGCGGGCTGCGATCTCGACGGGGTCACCCGCGTCGCGCAGCTCGACGAAGTTGACGCCCTTGACGACGCGGCCGCCGGTCACGTCCAGGCAGGGAATGATGCGTTTGGCAAGCATGGGAAAGGCAAGTACGCCGCGCGCGGGCGGCCGAGGCGTGCAAGATACCACGCCCGGCCCCACACGGTGTTCAGGATTCCTGCAAGGTGCGGGCGACGCCGTTCTGCCAGCGCCAGGCATCGGCGCACATGGACTCCAGGCCGCGCCGAGCACGCCAGCCCAGCAGGCGCTCGGCGAGCGCTGGGTCGGCCCAGCACTGCGCCACGTCGCCCGGCCGGCGTGGCACGATGCGGTAGGGCACGGAGCGCCCGCTCGCCCGCTCGAACCCGCGCACCATCTCAAGCACCGACACCGGCCGGCCCGTGCCCAGGTTCACCGTCAGCAGGCCCGGGTGCGCGCGCAGGTAGCGCAGCGCGGCAACGTGGCCCTCGGCCAGATCGCACACGTGGATGTAATCGCGCACACCGGTGCCGTCGGGCGTGGGGTAATCGTCGCCATAGATGCTCAGTACCTCGCGCCGCCCCGCGGCCACCTGGGCCACGTAAGGCAGCAGGTTATTGGGCACGTCCTGCGGGTCTTCGCCGATGAGGCCGCTTTCGTGTGCCCCCACGGGGTTGAAATAGCGCAGCCGGGCCATGCGCCACAGTCCGGGCTCCGCATGGTCCACATCAGCCAGCACCTGCTCCATCATGAGCTTGCTCCAGCCGTAGGGGTTGGTGGCCGAGAGCGGGAAATCCTCACGAATCGGCAGCGAGGCGGGCTCGCCATAGACCGTGGCGGACGACGAGAACACAAGCGTGCGCACGCCGGCCGCCTGCATGGCCCGCAGCAGGGTCACGGTGCCGGCGACATTGTTGTCGTAGTAGCGCAAGGGCTCGCGCACCGATTCGCCCACGGCCTTGAACGCCGCGAAATGGACCACGCCCTCGATGGGATGGGCCGCGAACACGCGCGCCAGCAGGGCCGCGTCGCGCACGTCCCCTTCCACGTGCGCGACAGGCGCGCCCAGCAGTTGCTCCAGCCGGTCCAGCACGCTGCGGCGGCTGTTGCTGAAGTTGTCGAGCACGAGGAAAGGGATGCCGGCCTCTGCCAGCGCCACGCAGGTATGGGAGCCAATGAAGCCGGCACCACCGGTTACAAGAATCACGCGTCCATGCTCCTCTAAGATGCGGGGGTATCGAAATGTACCGTTTGCCATTGAACAGATTTTTAAGATCGTAGCCAGGTTCTTGGCCCGCAAGTGCCACGTGGTCGCCCAACCGCGGGACCGCAGCCTTTGCCCCCTCCGCCCCGGCCGCCCCACCCAGGGAAGTGCCAGCGAACCCCATCACAATGAACGCACCGACTCCGCCCGCTTCATCGCCACCCACCGAGCACATGGTGGTGCTGCGCCCCTCCGGCCAGCCCGCGCCGGGAGAGCCGAACGGCGCCTACGCCTCCTGGGAGGCCTATGCCGGCTCCGGCGTCCAGCCGCTGGGCTTCTATCTGGACGGATGGAGCACGCAGGCCGCCGAGACGCTGATCACCCAGGTGCGCCGCAGCGACTGGTGGGACCGCCCCGTGCTGGTGGCCCCCGGCCCGGGCGAAGCACCGCGCCTCGCCGACGGGGTGGGCTCCTACGCCGATGCCGTGGCCCTGGGCGAGCGCATGCTGGCCGTGCGCCGCAGCCTGCGGCTGCGCATGGACGACATGCGCCTTGAAGAACGTGTGCTGTTTTTCCTGTACTTGCGGGACAACGCCGAACTCCAGCCGCTGTGCGAGCGCAGCAATGCCCTGCTCTACCGCTATCCCGTGGTGGACGCCCTGGCGCAGCGCGGCGAGGATGTCGCGGGCTGCCTGGTCACCCTGGTGCGGCGCAAGCTGCTGGAGCCCTCCGCGCTGATCGACCGCACCCGGCATTGCCGTGCCTGCGGCTGCGCGCACATCCACTACATCGACGTCTGCCCCCATTGCTCGAGCCTGCACATCCGCAAGGAGCCGTCGCTGCACTGCTTTTCCTGCGGCCATGTGGGCCCCGAGGACGACTTCCACGACGACGGCGCACTCGCCTGCCCCCAGTGCAACGCCGCGCTGCGGCACATCGGCGTGGACTACGACCGCCCGCTCACGCAATACGCCTGTGGCAACTGCCACCATGTGTTCGTGGAGACCTCCGTGCAGGCACGCTGCCTGGATTGCCAGGCCACGTGCGAGCCCAATGCGCTCGATGTGCGCGAAATCGCCACCCTGCGGCTCAGCGCGCATGGCCGCACCGCCTTGCGCGCGGGGCAGATCCAAGAGTCCTTCGCCGCACTCGACACGGCCAACTACGTGGAGCCGCCCCATTTCCGGCGCATGCTCGACTGGGCGTTGGCCACCAGCGCGCGCCATGCCGAGATGCGCTTCGGCCTGATGCTGATCGAGTTCCTGAACGCCACCGAGGTCATCGAGAAGCAGGGCGCCGCTCGGGTCTTCCTGATGCTGGACGAGTTCGCGCGCCGCCTGCACGAGCTGCTGCGCACCTCCGACATCACCACGCGCACCCAGGAAGAGAAGCTGTGGCTCTTCCTGCCCTTTTCCGCCCCCGAAGGGCTTGCCCTGCGCCTGCAGAACGCACTGGCCGACCAGGCCTCGCTGGACGGCGGCTCGCCCCTGCAAGCGCGCATCCGCCATCTACAGGTTCCACGCGACCTGCGCCCCGCAGAACAGGCCGAGCAACTGATGCAGCGCCTGCAGGAGCAGGCCTGAGCCCATGTGGGATACCGCGGTCTTCGCCTTCGCCACGCTGTTCGCCAGCTCCAGCCAGCAGAACTGGATGGAGCTGGCGCTCAAGTTTTTTCCGTTCGTGGTGTTCCTGGAGGCCCCGTTCTTCATCCTGGTGTCGGTCGGCATGGTGAAGTACGGACTGCGCGAGCACCTGCCGCACCACCAGCGCGAGCGCTACCCGAGCGTGTCCTGCGTGGTCACCTGCTACTCCGAAGGCGAGGATGTGCGCAAGACCATCCAGTCGCTGGCCCAGCAGCTGTACCCCGGGTTCATCGAGATCATCGCCGTGATCGACGGCGCCGTGCAGAACCGTCCCACCCTGCAGGCCGCGCGCAATGCGCGCGCCCTGCTGAACGGCACCCAGCGGCGCCAGCTGGTGGTGCTGCCCAAATGGCAGCGCGGGGGGCGCGTCTCCTCGCTGAACGCAGGGCTGTCCATCGCCACCGGCGAGATCGTGATGGCCCTGGACGGAGACACCTCGTTCGACAACGACATGGTGCGCAACGCCACACGGCACTTCGATGACCCGGGCGTGGTGGGCGTGGCCGGCAACCTGCGCGTGCGCAACGCCAAGCGCTCCCTGGTCACGCGGCTGCAGGCGCTGGAGTACATGCTCTCCATCGGCGCGGGCAAAACCGGCCTGTCGGAGTTCAACATCGTCAACAACATCTCCGGCGCATTCGGCGTGTTCCGCACCCAGTTCCTGCGCAACCTCGGCGGCTGGGACGCGGGCTCGGCCGAGGACCTGGACATGACGATGCGCATCAAACAGTACTTCGGGCGCCACCCGGATCTGCGCATCGCCTTCGAACCCCACGCCGTAGGCCACACCGACGCACCCGACACCTGGCGCATCTTCTTCCGGCAGCGCCTGCGCTGGGACGGGGACATGCTCTACATCTTCATCCGCAAGTTCCGCTTCAACCTGCGCCCGCGCCTGCTGGGCTGGCGCAACTTCTTCTTCGTGGTGGTGAACGGGCTGGTCATGCAGCTGCTGCTGCCGTTCCTGATCGTCGCCTACACCGGCGCCATGCTGTTCGCCCTGCCCCTGGGATCCGTGCTGGGCGTGCTGGCCTTCATCTACCTGGCCTACTTCGCGGCACTGCTGTTCTACTTTCTGCTCTATGTCGTCGCCGTGTCCGAGCGCCCCTGGGACGACCTGGCCTATCTGCGGTTTCTGCCGCTGTTTCCGCTGTTCGCCTTTGCCAACCGCGTCCATTGCTCGTTCTCCATCATGATGGAGATGTTCATGAAATCCCACCTCGACTCGTCCATGGCGCCGTGGTGGGTGCTGCGCAAAACCAAGTTCTGACATGCACCGACGCAGGGTTTCCGCCGTTCTCGCCGCCCTCGCCCTGGCCTGGACCTGCGCGCCGGCCATGGCCGACGCACCCGCCTCCCTCACGCAGCTGGAGAACTGGGCGCGCGCCTTTGCCCCCACGGTCCGGCTGGCGCAGGCCGAAGTCGCCATCGCCGAGCAGCGCGGCCTGGCGGCTCAGGCCCGCCAGGGGGCACAGCTTTTCGGCGGCGCCGGCCTGAGCAGCGCGCGCGAAGCCGTGACCGACACCCTCGGCCGCGACTACCAGCGCGCCCAGGTGCAGATGGGCGTGCGCTGGCCCCTGCTGGGCAGCCGCGCGGCGCAGCTGCGCGAGACACGCGAAGCGGATCAGGCCATCTCCCGGGGCCGCATGCAGCGCCAGCAGATGGAGCGCGAGGCCGTGCAATCCGTGCGCCGGGCCTACGTGCTCTACCTGCACCACACCGAACGCAACCGCCTGTCGCAGGCCTTTTTGCAGACGCGCACGCAAACCCTCGACCAGCTCCTGCGCCGGCGTGAAGCGGGGGCGCTGCTGGAGGCCGACCGGCTCGATCTGGCCGGCCTGTTCGACATCGTGCAGGCCGCGCAAGACCGCCAGGAGGCGGCGCGGGAGCTGGCGCTCAACGACATCGCGCGTCTCACCGGCCAGCCCCAGGCCAGCCTTCAGACCCAGCCGCTGCTGTGGCCCCAGGCCTGCATGACGGCGCAGGCCCTGGCCGCGCAGGGTGATGCGCACTACCCCGTGCGGCTGGCGCAACTGGACGCAGATGCCTCGCAGCAGCGGATTGAGCAGGCCCGCCAGGAAGGCTTGGAGGCGAGCGTGTCGCTGGCGCAATCCGTCAGCCGCGACCTGGGCGGACTCCCGGGACACGCCACCCGCGTGGGCGTGGACTTCACGGTCCCGCTGGAATGGCGCGCGCAGCGCGACGCTGCACTGGCTCAGGCCCAGGGCGAAATCGACCGCACGCAGGCCCTGCTGCAGCTGCGCCGCGGCGAATTCGATGCGGCCAGCCAGCAGGCCCTGGCCAATTACCGCCTGCGCGGCCAGGAGGAAGCCGCCCACGAACGCCGCCTGCAGGCGGCCCTGGAAACGCTGCGCATCGCACAACTGCGGCTCGAAGCTTTCGATGGCGACGGCTACACCAAGCTCCTGCAGGCACGCTACGCCCTGTACCAGGCAGCCCTGCAGCGCGTGGACGGAGCCGAGAGCCGCGACCTGGCCGCGCTGGAGGTGCTGGCCCTGGGCGGGGATTGCGCCCTGGAAGGCACCGCCGCTGCGCCCGACCCGCTGGCCACGGCACTGGCAGCCCTGGCGCTGCCGGCCCCAAGCCCTGCCACTCCGGCTACCACGCCGACTCGGGCTCAGGCCGCGAGTGGGGCCGCACCGGCTCCAGCCCCGGGCCTGGGCTGGTACGTCTGGCAGGGCCAGGCCCTGCTGGACGCGCCGGCGCGCCTGCGCGAACTTCCGCCCGGCAGCCGACGCCTGCTGCTGTCGTTCACCGCGCCGCAGCTGCACACCCTGGCCGCCCCCCCGGGGCAGGCCCGGCTCCAGGCCTTTGTGGCCCAGGCGCACACACTGGGCCTGCGCATCGAACTGTTGCTGGGCGAGCCCACCTGGGTGCTCCCGCCCGAGAGGCCCCGCCTGCTGTCCCTGCTCGACACCCTGCGTGGCCTGCCGTTCGACGGCCTGCACCTGGACCTGGAGCGCAGCCAGCTGCCCGCCGACGCGCAGCGCCGCTGGGACAGCCACCTCTTCGACACCCTGCGCGCCGTGCGCGCCCACTCAGCGTGGCCCATTGCGCTCACCACCCACTACCGCGAACTGCGCCAGCCCGACTTCGCGCGGCAGGTGCACGCCGCGGGCGTGGGCGAACTCGTGGCCATGGTCTACGTCAGCCGCCCCGAGCGCGCCGCCGCCATCGCGCAGCCGCTGCTGCGCGGGCCGCGGGAGCTGCGCTGGTCGGTCGCGCAAAGCATCGAGCGCGCGCTGCCCACGCAGGAAAGCAGCTACGGCGCGGGCCGAGCCGCCTCGCTGCAGCGCTGGGGCGAACTGGCGCGCAGGCTCGCGCCCGTGCCAGGCTTCCAGGGCATCGTGGTGCAGTCGTGGGAAGACTATGGGGAGGCCCAGCCTTGAAGATCCAATTCGACATTCCGCCCGGCTCCGCGCGGGAAACCAACGGCCTGGCCGTGCGCTACGCCGCCGCCAAGCGGCAAGTGCCGCGCTGGCGCTGGTACCTGCTGCTGGCGCTGGTGCTGCTGGGGCCCGCCTATCTGCTGGTCCGTTTCGGCATCTCCTACTGGTGGGAGACCACGCCAGCCCAGGTGGTGGTCGAGCAGAGCACGGTGCGGTCGCAGGCCAGCGGGCGCATTGCCCGCGTGGCCGAGGCCGGGGAACGCCTCCAGCCGGGCCAGCCCGTGCTGGAACTGGAGGCCCCTGCGAGCGACATGTCCGCACAACCCGGCCCGGCCCCGGCATCGGCGCCCGCAGCCCCCCCGCCCGAACGGACGGCGCGGCAGGCCCTGTTCCAGGAGGCCGAGCAACTGGCCCAGCGCCGCCTGGCCATCCAGCAGGAGCGCCTGCAGCGGTTCCAGAGCCTGCGCAGCCAGGGGGCCGCAACACAGCAGGAGCTGGACAACGCGCGCTTTCAGGAGCTGCAAGCGCAGGCGGACCTCAGCCGCGCCCATGCCGATCTGCGGGAGTTCCTGGCGCAGGAGCAGGCGCACGCCTCCGCCCTCCCGGGGCAGCCCGCCGCGCCTGTACAAGCGGCCCGGCCCGAAGTCACCCGCTCCGTCGCTGCGCAGGCTCCTTATGAGGCCACCGTGCTGCGCGCGCTCGTGCGCCCCGGCGACTGGGTCACTGCCGGCACCGAGATCGCCGTGCTGCAGGGGCATGCGGAGCCCCTGGTCTACGCCTTCCTGCCCCCCGAAATGGCGCGCTACGCCCAGGTGGGCCGCGAAGCCACATTGCGCTTCATGGACGGCGCGAGGGTGCGCGCCAGGGTCGTGGGCATGGCCGCGGAGGCGCAGAGCCCTCCGGCCGACCGCGTGTCGCCGTTGACGCCCCGCACGCCCGCGATCGTGGTGCGCCTGCAGGCACTGCAGGCGCTGCCGCCCGCGTACCACATCCACCAGTTGCCGCTGGACGTGCGGTTCGACTGGGTGCCCGGCACCTGGTTTTAGGCGCGCCTTGGCGCGGCGCCACAGCGCCGGAGTGGGGGCTCAGGCCCGCACGCTCAGCAGCTGCCAGCCCAACCAGTGCGCGCCCGGCGCCATGGGGATGGGCGCGTCGATTTGGGCGGCCTCCACGCACAGCATGTGGCGATAGCCCTCGGGGGGCATATCGGCCAGGCGGGCGCACAGCGCAGGGCCGGGATTCCAGACCACGACGTTGCCCAACGTGGCGCTCTGGGTGATCTCGAGGACATGCGTACCGTCACGCAGCACGAGGGGGCCCGGGGGCGCGGCGAACACGCTGTCGTACTCACCCTCGAAACGCAGGCGGCCCGGCTGGGTATCCCGCGCATCGCGCACGGCGTCCCAGCGGGCGCACCCGCCGAGCCCCTCCACCACGGCCATGCCGATGTCGTCCACGCGGAAGTAGGTGTGCAAGGCGCCCGTGAAGGCCCACGCGCTAGCGCCGGGGTTGTGGGCCTGCAGTTCGATGCGCAGGCTGCCGGGGCCGAGCGTGAACGCCATGCGCGCCGCGAACGCCTCGGGCCACCAGCGCTGGCTGCGCGCGTCGTCCACCAGCGAAAGCGACAGGCGCAGGCGCCCGTCCGCCTCTACCGCCACGCCGCCCTCCGGCCGCCACGCCAGATGGCGCGCGAAGCCGTGCTTGGGCAGGGGCCCGCGCTGGTTGAACTGGGGAAAGCAGACCGGCACGCCGCCCCGGATGGCCGATACGCCATCGAAGACCGCGCCCGGGCTCAGGTACAGGCGTTCGTCGCCTCCGGCCGTCCACGACAGCAGGTGCGCGCCGTGCAGGGCCACCAAGGCGGTGTCGCCACAGGCATGGCGCAGGCGGATGCAGGGCTGGCCCGCAACGGCGACAGGCTCGGCGCCTGAAGCCGCCGCGCCAGGGTCAGGCATTGCCGAGTACGTCGGCCCGTGCCTGGGCCGCGGCGAAATCCAGGTCGCCGCTGTAGATAGCGCGGCCGCAGATCACGCCTTCCACGCCTTCGCTCTCCACCGCGCACAGCCGCTCGATGTCGGCCATGCCCGCGAGGCCGCCCGAGGCGATCACGGGAATGTGCAGCGCCTGCGCGAGCTTCACCGTGGCGTCGATGTTGATGCCCGAGAGCATGCCGTCGCGGCCGATGTCGGTGTAGATGATCGACTCGACGCCCCAGTCCTCGAACTTCTTGGCCAGGTCCACCACCTCGTGGCCCGTGAGCTTGCTCCAGCCGTCGGTGGCCACCTTGCCGTCCTTGGCATCGAGGCCCACGATGATGTGGCCGCCGAACGCGCTGCACGCGTCCTTGAGGAAGCCGGGGTTCTTCACGGCCGCCGTGCCGATGATGACGTAGCGCAGGCCGCCGTCGATGTATTTCTCGATGGTGT
>JAYSFC010000059.1:0-21054 GCA_041913505.1 Acidovorax sp. | reverse complement strand
CACGTAGACCTTGGTCGCCTTGGGCGATTGGGCCAGTTTCCAGGCCAATGCATGTTCGCGGCCACCGCCGCCAATGACGAGTACTTTCATGGGTTCTTACAGCGCGGCGTTGTGGTAGACCTCTTGCACATCGTCCAGGTCTTCGAGCACGTCCAGGAGCTTCTGCATGCGGGCGGCATCGTCGCCCGTGAGTTCGATGGTGTTTTCGGCGCGCATGGTCACCCCGGCCACCTCGGGCACCAGGCCCGCGGCCTCCAGGGCATTCTTCACGGCCTCGAATTCGGCCGGGGCCGTGAGCACCTCGATGGCGCCGTCGTCGTCGGTCACCACGTCTTCAGCGCCAGCTTCCAGCGCCACCTCCATGACCTTGTCCTCGCTCGTGCCGGGCGCGAAGATCAGCTGGCCGCAGTGCTTGAACTGAAAGGCCACCGAACCTTCCGTGCCCATGTTGCCGCCGTGCTTGCTGAAGGCGTGGCGCACCTCGGCCACCGTGCGCACGCGGTTGTCGGTCATGGTGTCCACGATGATGGCCGCGCCGCCGATACCGTAGCCTTCGTAGCGAATTTCCTCGTAGGTCAGGCCCTCGGCATTGCCCGTGGCCTTGTCGATGTTGTACTTGATACGGTCCGCCGGCATGTTGGCGGCCTTGGCCTTGTCGATGGCCAGGCGCAGGCGCGGGTTTGCCGAGACATCGCCGCCGCCCGCGCGGGCAGCCACGGTGATTTCGCGGATGATCCGGGTCCAGATCTTGCCGCGCTTTTCATCCTGCCGCCCCTTGCGGTGCTGGATGTTGGCCCATTTGCTGTGTCCTGCCACAGGGTGTCCTTCGCATTGATTTAATCTACTGCACCCGATTTTACTTTTGCCCGCCCCTGCCCCCCGAGGAAACCCGAAATGGCCGAGCCACTCCTGATCGCCAAGCACGCCGCCACCGAATGCCAACTCCTGCCCGGCCTGGCCAACCGCCACGGGCTCATCACCGGCGCCACGGGCACGGGCAAGACCGTCACGCTGCAGACGCTGGCCGAGAATTTCTCGCGCATCGGCGTGCCCATTTTCATGGCTGACGTGAAGGGGGACCTCACGGGCATCAGCCAGAAGGGTGCCCTCTCCGAAAAGCTTGCCGCCACGCTCAAGGACCGGGGCCTGCCCCAGCCCGAGCCCCTGGCCTGCCCGACCACGCTGTGGGACGTGTTCGGCGAGCAGGGGCACCCCGTGCGCGCCACGATCTCCGACATGGGCCCGCTGCTGCTGGGGCGCATGCTGAACCTCAACGAGACACAGCTCGGCGTGCTGAACCTTGTGTTCAAGATTGCCGACGACAATGGCCTGTTGCTGCTGGACCTGAAGGATCTGCGCGCCATGCTCACCTACGTGGGCGACAACTCCAAGGAGTTCACCACCACCTACGGCAACATCAGCGCGGCCAGCGTGGGCGCCATCCAGCGTGGCCTGCTCACGATCGAGCAGCAGGGCGGCGACCGGTTCTTCGGCGAGCCCATGCTCAACATCCAGGACTTCATGCAGACCGACGCGAATGCCCGCGGCGTAGTCAACATCCTGGCCGCCGACAAGCTCATGAACTCGCCGCGCCTGTACGCCACCTTCCTGCTGTGGATGCTTTCGGACCTGTACGAGCAACTGCCCGAGATCGGCGACCCTGAGATTCCGAAGCTGGTGTTCTTCTTCGACGAGGCCCACCTGCTGTTCAACGAGGCGCCCAAGGTGCTCGTCGAGCGCATCGAGCTCGTGGTGCGCCTCATCCGCTCCAAGGGCGTGGGCGTGTATTTCGTCACGCAGAACCCGCTCGACATCCCCGACAGCGTGCTCGCCCAGCTCGGCAACCGGGTACAGCATGCGCTGCGCGCCTTCACGCCGCGCGACCAGAAGGCCGTGAAGGCCACGGCCACCACCATGCGCCAGAACCCGGGGCTCGATATCGAAACCGCGATCACCGAACTGGCCGTGGGCGAAGCGCTCATCAGCTTTCTCGATGCCAAGGGCCGCCCCAGCGTGACCGAGCGCGTCTTCGTGCTGCCGCCGGGCAGCCAGATCGGCCCCATCACGCCCGCGCAGCGCCAGGCGCTGATCGCTGGCTCGCTCGTGGCCGGCGTGTACGAGAAGGCCGTGGACCGCGAATCGGCTTACGAGAAGCTCCAGGGCCGCACGGCCAGCAGCGGCGCCCCCGCCCCGGCGGGCGACAAGGGCGCCACGCCCGCCGAGGGCGGCGGCCTGCTCGGCGGCCTGAACGACGTGCTGTTCGGCACCACGGGGCCGCGCGGCGCCAAGCACGACGGCCTCGTGCAGGCCATGGCCAAGTCCACCGCGCGCACCGTGGGCACGCAGATCGGGCGCGAGATCCTGCGCGGGGTGATGGGCAGCCTCTTCGGCGGAAAAGGCCGCTGATCTGCCCATCCGCCGAGTCGCCCAGGCGACTCTGCGCAGCGCGCGGGAGCACCACCATCGCGGCCATGAATCCGCTGACCTGCTTCACACTCTCCACCACCGATCAGGTGGCCCATCTGGTGCTGAACCGCCCCGAGGCGCTCAACACCATGCACCCCACGTTCTGGCGCGAGCTCGACACCGTGCTCGCCCAACTGCACCAGGAGGGCGCGGCACGCGCCCTGGTCATCAGCAGCACCGGCAAGCACTTCTCGGCCGGCATGGCGCTCGAGACCTTCGGCGGCGCCATCGCCATGGACGACCAGAGCCCCGAGGGCCGCGCCGCCATCTTCGACCTGCTGACCGACATGCAGGCCACGTTCAAGCGGCTCGAGAACCTGCGCATTCCCGTGATCGCGGCCATCCACGGCGGCTGCATCGGCGGCGCGGTGGACATGGTCACGGCGGCCTGCATCCGCTATGCCACGCAGGATGCGTTCTTCTGCATCCAGGAGATCAACATCGGCATGGTGGCCGACGTGGGCACGCTGCAGCGCCTGCCCAAGCTCATCCCCATGGGCCTCGTCAAGGAGCTGGCCTACACGGGCCGGCGCCTGGACGCAGCGCGTGCCCAGGCCGTGGGCCTGGTCAACGAGGTGTTCGACACACAGGAGGCCATGGTGGCCGCCGCGCTCGCCTGCGCGCAGGAGATCGCGGCCAAGCCGCCCGTGGCCATATGGGGCACCAAGCAGGCCGTGCACTATGCGCGCGACCACTCTGTGGAGGACAGCCTGCGCCAGATGGGCTGGCTGCAGGGCGCCATCTGGAGCAACCGGCATGTGCGCGAATCCGTCACGGCGATGAAGCAAAAGCGCGCGGGTGACTTCCCCGCTCTAGCGCCGCTGCAACGCTTCAGCGACTGTGGCTGACGCTGCGGCGCATCAAATTCGATAGCTACCCGGGCACACAGGACAAGCGCTCGCGTGGCTTTGGAAGCGAAATCGCCCGCAGGAGCGCTATCATTGGGGGCCCTTGCGCACCACCGAGGATGCCGCCATGACCTCGCCCGCCCTGCTCCTGCCCACCTACGAAGACATTGCCGCCGCTGCCCACCGCCTGCAGGGCGTGGCGCACCGCACGCCCGTGCTGCGCTCCAGCACCGCCGACGACATGCTCGGCGCCCAGCTGTTCTTCAAGTGCGAGAACCTGCAGCGCATGGGGGCGTTCAAGTTCCGTGGCGCGTACAACGCGCTTGCGCGCTTTACCGACGTGCAGCGCGAACACGGCGTGCTGGCCTTCTCCTCGGGCAACCACGCCCAGGCCATCGCGCTGTCGGCGCGGCTGCTCGACATGCCCGCCGTAATCCTCATGCCCGAGGACGCGCCCGCCGCCAAGATGTCGGCCACACGCGAGTACGGCGCCCAGGTGGTGACCTACAACCGCTTCACCGAGGACCGCGAGGCCATTAGCCGCCGCCTGGCCTCCGAGCGCGGCATGACCCTGGTGCCACCGTTCGACCACCCCGACGTGATCGCGGGCCAAGGCACGGCGGCGAAGGAGCTGCTCGAGGACGTGCCCGATCTCGACTACCTCTTCGTCTGCCTGGGCGGCGGTGGCCTGCTGTCGGGCTGCCTGCTCGCAGCCAAGGCCCTCGCGCCGCAATGCCGCGTGATCGGCGTGGAACCCGAGACGGGCAACGATGTGCAGCAGTCGCTGCGCGCGGGCCACATCGTGCAGATTCCCACGCCCCACACCATCGCCGACGGCGCGCAGACCCAGGCGCCGGGCCAGTACACCTTCCCGATCATCCAGCGCGACGTGACCGACGTGGTCACCGTGGGCGACGAGGAACTCGTGCGCGCCCTGCGCTTCTTCGCAGAACGCATGAAGATCGTCGTCGAGCCCACAGGCGCCCTCGCCTTCGCGGGTGCCCGCAGCGGCGGCGTAAACCTGCGCGGTGCGCGCGTGGGCATCATCATCAGCGGCGGCAACGTGGACCTCGCGCGCTATGCGCGCTTCCTGTCCGACTGACCCACCATCCAACCATCGAATCCAGCCCTTCTATGAGCAGCAACGTCCACGTCATCACCCACCCGCTCGTGCAGCACAAGCTGACCCTGATGCGCAAGAAGGACGCGAGCACCAACAGCTTCCGCCGCCTGCTGGGCGAGCTCTCCACGCTGATGGCCTACGAGGTCACGCGCGACATGCCGCTGCAGGACGTGCAGATCGAAACCCCGCTCGAAACCATGACGGGCAAGATGATCGACGGCAAGAAGCTCGTGCTGGTGTCCATCCTGCGCGCGGGCAACGGCTTCCTCGACGGCATGCTCAACGTAGTGCCCGGCGCGCGCATCGGCCACATCGGCCTGTACCGCGACCCGGCCACGCTGCAGCCCGTGGAGTACTACTTCAAGATGCCCTCCGAGATGGACGAGCGCGACATCATCGTGGTGGATCCCATGCTGGCCACCGGCAACTCGGCCGCCGCCTGCGTGGACCGCCTGAAAAAGCTCCGCCCCCGTTCGATCAAGTTTGTCTGTCTGCTGGCCGCGCCCGAAGGCATCGCCACGCTGCAAAAAGCCCACCCCGACGTGCCGATCTACACCGCAGCCATCGACCGCGAACTGAACGACCACGGCTACATCCTGCCCGGCCTGGGCGATGCGGGCGACCGCATCTTCGGCACGAAATAAGGCCCCCTGAGCCGCTTCCCTCGCGCTACGCGCGGGGAGCGAGACGATGCCAGGGACGACGGCGCTAGCCTGGCAAAGCCAGCTCCAGGGCGTCCGCTGGCATGACTCCCTGAGCCTGCTGGATTTAGATCAGCCCTTCAACCCGACGAACACGTGCTGCACGTCGTCGTGCCCGTCGATGGCCGCCAGAAACGCCTCGACCTCCTCAAGCGCCTCGGCGCTCAGGCTGGCCGGGTCGACAGGGTTCTTGGGCGTGTAGCCCAGGTGGGCGGAGAGCACGGTGAAGCCCTGTGCAGGCAACGCACGGCTCACGAGATCGAGATCTGTGGGCTCGGTGATGAACAGGATGGCGCCTTCCTCGTCACCGGGGCCGAAGTCCTGCGCACCGGCCTCGATTGCGGCCAGCTCGGGATCGGCGCCCGGCTTGGACGGCTCGGCCTCGATCAGGCCCACGTGGTTGAAATCCCAGGCCACAGAGCCAGAGGTACCCAGATGGCCCTTGCGGAACAGCACGCGCATCTCGGGCGCCGTGCGGTTCACGTTGTCGGTCAGGCATTCAACCATCACGGGCACCTGGTGCGGCGCAAAGCCTTCGTACATCACGCGGTCGTAATGCACCGCGTCGGCGCCTACGCCCGAACCCTTCTTGATCGCGCGCTCCAGGGTGTCCTTGGGCATGGAGGCCTTGCGCGCCTGCTCAATGGCCAGGCGCAGGCGCGAATTGCCAGCGGGGTCTGCGCCGCCGCGCGCGGCCACGATGATTTCCTTGACCAGCTTGCCAAACAGCTTGCCCTTGGCATCGGCGACCTGCGCCTTGCCCTTTGCCTTCCACTGCGCGCCCATGGTGCGAGTTCCTTGCCTTGTGTTGCGGCGCGAACCGCGCCGGTGTTATTGCTTGCCGCGGACGCGCCCACCGCGCGCCGGGGCACCGGTTATACACCCGCGCGGATGCGGTGCAAGCTCGGAACGCAAAAAGAAGGCAAGCTCAAGCCACCCAACCCCTCTCAGCTCTCATATCAGGAGCGCGTGGGGTGCCGGCTGTGCTCAATGGGCCAGCAAAGACTCCGGGCTTGGGACAAGCGTCTGGATGACATACCCGGCAGAACCTGATTGCGGCGCCAGCGTGCTGCCCCCATCACCCCCATCACCCCCATCACCCCCATTCCCCCCGCTGGCACCGCCGCCACCGCCCGGCTGGTCCGCCATGCCAGCGTCGATGCCTGCCGGGCCGCCGTTGACTTGCAGGGTGCCGCTGACGGACGGCGCGCTCGACGCGATCAGGTGGATGATGCCGCCCCCGCCTCCGCCGCCCCCACCTACCCCGAGGCTATTGCCCGCATTGCCATTCCAGCCGGCGGCGCCCGCTCCGCCATTGGCCCGGACGGCGCCCGCGATCGACAGCGCGCCCTGCGCCGCCAGCAGCACATATCCCCCGGCACCACCACCGGCACCCGGCACATCCTGTGCTCCACTGGTGGCCGCCGCTCCGTTGCCACCTTGGGCCAGAATGGAACCCAAACTGCCAATGGTGATGGAGCCGCCGGCCAACAGCGCCACAGAACCGCCGCCCGCGCCCCCCAGCGCACTGGCAGTGCCCCGCCCCGCGCCCCCCGCCACGGTCTGCACGCGTCGCAGCATTGCCGCCGTGCCCTTGGACAGCCCTGTGCCACCCGCTGGGGCTGCCGGCGCGGCGAAGGCGAGGCCCGGATGGGGCGCTCCGCCCCCGTTATCGCGCGCGGCAGGAAGCACCGTGAGGCTGCCTGTAACGACGATGTTGCCCGTGGCGCGCAACACGGTCCCGCTGGGCACCGTCAGATTGCCGTCGATGGTGATGGACGTGAACTGCGGGTTCGTGGGCGGAGATGCGGACCAGTCGCTCGCCATGCTGAGGGTCAGCGCCCCTGCGGAGCCGTCGCCAAACAGGCCCGCACTCCCCGCCGGTCCTTGAGGGCCTTGCGGCCCCTGTGGCCCGATAGGACCCGCAGGACCAACGCCCCCTGCGGGCCCGGCCGCTCCCGGAGCTCCCGCCGCACCGACAGGCCCCACGGGGCCAGCCGGTCCCGTGGGTCCCGTGGGGCCCACCGGCCCCACCACGGCACCCGCAGGGCACGTGCCCAAGGCCCCTGCATTGCCCATGCACAAGACCTGGTACGGCGCCGATGTGTCCGCCAACCCCGGCATGGCAATCGCACCCGAGCCGTCCACCCGCAGCCGCACTTGCGCCCCTGTGGAGTCGGTCACAACCATACCGCCGCCCGGAGGCGGCGTGAGTCGGATATCGGCCGCCATAGCGGCAGCGGGCATAACCAGGGCCAGCACCAAGGCCGTCAGCGGGGCGAGGCGAAATAGCTTCATCGAACAAACCCGGGGATGGAGAGTGGAACGGGAACGCAAAGGCCATGGAGCCCTCGCGGAGCCAGGGCATGGCGGATTCGGGCGCGGATGCTACAGGCGGATTCCCAGGGCACCAAGCAAAGATTGCGCGGAACGCCACCCCAACGCCGCCTTGACCCAGTCTTGATGCGTTCTTGATGCCGCCTCCGCGAATCTTTCCCCCCTCTTGACGGCTTCGTTCCTAGTATCGAAGCCATGTCAAAGGAGAAAGACATGGACATTGTCTACATCGCATGCATTGCCCTGCTGGGGCTAGCGATCCTGGGTTTTGCCCTGGGCTGCGCGCAGCTGCAGGACCAGGGGGAACGGCCATGACCGGATGGACTATTGCCGCCGCCCTGCTCACGCTCGGCTTGTTCGTCTATCTCGTGGCTGTGCTGCTGCGACCGGAGGACTTCTCGTGACCGCCAATGCCTGGATGCTGCTGGCGGCCTACCTGGCGGTGCTGCTCGCGCTGGCCTGGCCGCTCGCGCGCTGGATCCATACCGTGATGGATGGCCGCTTCACCTGGGGCCACCGGATCGAGGCGCCGCTACTGCGCTGGGTGGGAGCGCACGCCGGGCAGGAAAGCGGCTGGCTGCCCTATGCGCTCGGCCTGCTACTGTTCAATCTGCTGGGCGTGTTCGCCGTCTATGGCCTGCAGCGCCTGCAGGCCTGGTTGCCGCTCAATCCGCAGGGCCTGGGCGCCGTGGCACCCGACCTGGCGTTCAACACGGCCGTGAGCTTCGTGGCCAACACCAACTGGCAGAGCTACGGCGGCGAGACCACGGTGAGCTACCTCACCCAGATGCTGGGGCTCACGGTGCAGAACTTCCTCTCGGCCGCGACGGGGCTCGTGGTCATGGTGGCACTGGTGCGTGGCTTTGCGCGCCACTCGGCCCAGGTGATCGGCAACGTATGGGTGGACCTCACGCGCGCCACGCTGTGGATTCTGCTGCCGCTGTCTCTGGTGTTCGCGACCGCGTTCTCCTCGGAGGGTGTGATCCAGAATTTTTCGTCCTACCTGCCAGTGCAGACGCTCGAAACCGTGCACTGGCAGGAGCCCCGGCTCGGCGCCGATGGGCTGCCGCTCAAGGACGCGCAGGGCCAGCCCGTGCTGGAGGAAAAAACCAGCCCCACCCAGACCCTGGCCATGGGGCCCGTGGCCTCGCAGCTCGCCATCAAGATGCTGGGCACAAACGGTGGCGGCTTCTTCAACGCAAACTCCGCCCATCCGTACGAGAACCCCACGGCAGTGAGCAATTTCCTCGAGATGCTTGCCATCTTCCTGATACCCGCCGCGCTGTGCTTCGTGTTTGGCCGCATGGTGGGCGACATGCGCCAGGGCTGGGCCCTGATCGCAGCCATGGTGGCGCTGTTCGTGGTGTTCTCAGCGTCCACCACGGCCTTCGAGCAGCAGGGCAATCCCGCCCTGGCCGCACTGGGTGCAGACCAGACGACCAGCCTGACGCAAGCGGGCGGCAACATGGAGGGCAAGGAGGTGCGCTTCGGCATCAACGCCTCGGCCCTGTTCGCCACCATCACCACGGCCGCGAGTTGCGGCGCCGTGAACGCCATGCACGACAGCTTCACGCCGCTGGGTGGCATGGTGCCCCTGGTACTCATGCAACTCGGCGAAGTGGTGTTCGGCGGCGTGGGCGCTGGGCTGTACGGCATGCTGCTGTTCGCCATCCTTGCGGTGTTCATCGCGGGCCTCATGATCGGCCGCACTCCCGAGTACCTGGGCAAGAAAATCGAGTCGCACGAAATGAAGCTCGTGGCGATCGCCATCCTGATCACGCCACTGCTCGCGCTCGGCGGCACAGCCGTAGCCGTGCTCACCGAGCCCGGCCGCGCAGGCATCCTGAACCCGGGGCCACATGGCTTCTCCGAAGTGCTGTACGCGCTGACCTCGGCCGCCAACAACAACGGCAGCGCCTTCGCAGGCATCTCGGCCAACACGCCCTTCTACAACGTGCTGCTGGCGCTGGCCATGTGGTTCGGCCGCTTCGGCGTGATCGTGCCCGTGCTGGCCATCGCGGGTGCGCTGGCCGCCAAGAAGCGGCTGGCCGTCACGGCCGGCACGCTGCCCACGCACGGCCCGCTATTCGTCGTTTTGCTGATCGGCACCGTGCTGCTGGTCGGTCTCTTGAACTATGTGCCCGCGCTGGCCCTGGGCCCTGTGGTCGAGCACCTGCAGCTCCCCACGCGCTGAGGAATCCGCCATGACCCGCAAAACCCTGCCCCTGTTCGACCCAGTGTTGGTGCGCCCCGCCCTCGTCGACGCAGCCAAGAAGCTCGACCCGCGCGTGCAATGGCGCAACCCGGTGATGTTCGTTGTCTACGTGGGCAGCGCCTTCACCACAGCACTGGCCCTGGCCCAGCCCACGCTGTTCTCTGCCCTGGTGGCACTGTGGCTGTGGTTTACCGTGCTGTTTGCCAACTTCGCTGAGGCCCTGGCCGAGGGCCGCAGCAAGGCCCAGGCGGCGTCGCTGCACGGTCTCAAGAAGCAGACCTGGGCCAAGCAACTGCAAGGCCACCATGACCCCGCCACGCCGCGCGCCGAGTTGCAGTGGCGGCCGCTCGAGGCCGAGAACTTGCGCAAGGGCGACATCGTGCTCGTGGAGGCTGGAGACACCATCCCTGCCGATGGCGAGGTGATCGACGGCGTGGCCTCGGTGGACGAGAGCGCCATCACAGGCGAATCGGCACCCGTGATCCGCGAATCAGGCGGCGACTTCTCGGCCGTCACGGGCGGCACGCGTGTGCTGTCGGACTGGATCGTGGTGCGCGTGGCCGTGAACCCCGGAGAGACCTTCGTGGACCGCATGATCGCCATGGTCGAAAATGCCAAACGCCAGAAGACGCCCAACGAGATTGCACTGACCATCCTGCTCGTGGCGCTCACTATCGTGTTCCTTGTCGTCGTGGCGACGCTGCTGCCGTTTTCTCTGTTCAGCGTACAAGCCAGCCAGGCAGGCGAGCCCGTGGGCCTGGTGGTACTCGTAGCCCTGCTCGTGTGCCTGATCCCCACCACCATCGCGGGCCTGCTCAGCGCCATCGGCGTGGCGGGCATGAGCCGCATGATGCAGGCCAACGTGATCGCCACCTCGGGCCGCGCCGTCGAGGCCGCGGGCGACGTGGATGTGCTCCTGCTCGACAAGACCGGCACCATCACGCTCGGCAACCGCCAGGCCAGCGCCTTTCTGCCGGCGCCCGGTGTGAAGGAAAGCGAGCTGGCCGATGCCGCGCAGCTCGCCTCGCTGGCCGACGAAACACCCGAGGGCCGCAGCATCGTGGTGCTCGCCAAGCAAAAGTTCAACCTGCGCGAGCGCGACGTGGCGAGCCTGGGCGCCCACTTCGTGCACTTCACAGCCCAGACGCGCATGAGCGGCGTGGACCTGCCCGGCCCGCGCCAGTTGCGCAAGGGCGCGGCCAACGCCATACGCCAGCATGTGCAGGCGCTGGGCGGCCAGTTCCCGGGCGCGCTGCAAGCCACGGTGGACGACGCAGCGCGGCGCGGCAGCACGCCGCTCGTCGTGGCCGATGGCACGCGCGTGCTCGGCATGGTGGAACTCAAGGACATCGTCAAGGGCGGCATCAAGGAACGTTTCGCCGAACTGCGCCGCATGGGCATTCAGACCGTGATGGTGACCGGCGACAATCGGCTCACGGCCGCGGCCATCGCGGCCGAAGCCGGCGTGGACGATTTCCTGGCCGAGGCCACACCCGAAGCCAAGCTCCAGCTCATCCGCCAGCACCAAGCCGCCGGCCGCCTCGTAGCGATGACGGGCGACGGCACCAACGACGCGCCCGCGCTAGCCCAGGCCGACGTAGCCGTGGCCATGAACACGGGCACACAGGCCGCCAAGGAGGCTGGCAATATGGTGGACCTCGACAGCAACCCCACCAAGCTCATCGAGATCGTCGAAACCGGCAAGCAGATGCTCATGACGCGCGGCTCGCTCACCACGTTCAGCATTGCCAACGACCTGGCCAAGTACTTCGCCATCGTGCCTGCCGCCTTCGTGAGCACCTATCCGCAGCTCTCGGCGCTCAACGTCATGCAACTGGCCAGCCCCGCCTCGGCGATTCTGTCGGCGGTGATCTTCAACGCGCTGATCATCGTGTTCCTTATTCCGCTCGCCCTCAAGGGCGTGCACTACCGCGCGGTGGGTGCGGCCTCGCTGCTGCGCCGCAACCTCGCCATCTATGGGCTGGGCGGCGTTATCGCGCCTTTCATCGGCATCAAGGCCATCGACCTGGCCGTGGCCGCACTGGGCCTGGCCTGACATTTCCAGGGAGTCTTCACATGCCCATCCTTCGTCCCCGCGAAGACACGCCGGTCGGCAGGCCCAGCCTGCTGCGCCCCGCGCTGTCGCTGCTCTTGGTGCTTTCTGCCGTGACCGGACTGTTCTATCCGCTGGCCGTGACCGGCATCGCCCAAGCCCTCTTTCCCTGGCAGGCGCATGGCAGCCTCATCCAGCAAAACGGCTACGCCGTGGGCTCCGCGCTGATCGGCCAGTCATTCACCGATCCACGGTACTTCTGGGGCCGGCCCTCGGCCACGGCACCCATGGCCTACAACGCTGGTTCCTCCGGCGGCTCGAACCTCGGCCCATCAAATCCGGCGCTGGCCGATGCCGTGCGCGAACGCCTGCAGGCCCTGCACGCGGCCGATCCCGCCAACCCGGCGGCCGTCCCCGTGGACCTGGTTACGGCCTCGGCCAGCGGGCTGGATCCCCATATCAGCCGCGCCGCGGCCGACTATCAATTGGCCCGCGTGGCGCGTGTGCGCGGCCTGACGGAAGCCCAGGTGCACACGCTCGTGGAACGTCATACCGAAGGCGCGGCATTCGGCTTTCTGGGCGAGCCACGCACCCACGTGCTGCAGCTCAACCTGGCGCTCGACGCCCTGAACGCTGCAACGCCCGAGAGCAGGCCCTAAGCCATGCATGACGACCTCCGCCCCGACCCGGATGAGCTGCTGCAGCGCGTTCAACACGAGGAGGCCCAGGCCCGCCGCGGCCGCTTGAAGATCTTCTTCGGCGCATCGGCCGGCGTGGGCAAGACCTACGCCATGCTCACGGCCGCACACACCGCGCAGGCACAGGGCATGCCGCTGATCGTGGGCGTGGTCGAAAGCCATGGGCGCTCTGAAACCGAGAGCATGGCGCGCGACCTGCCGCACCTGCCGCTCGCGCGCAGGCCCTACCGGGGACGGGAGCTGACCGAGTTCGACCTCGATGCCGCACTGCGCTTTGGCGCCGAACACCCGGGTGCCCTCGTGCTGCTCGACGAATTCGCCCACAGCAATGTGTCCGGCTCGCGCCACCCCAAGCGCTGGCAGGATGCAGAGGAGTTGCTCGCGGCCGGCATCGACGTGTGGACCACCATGAACGTGCAGCACCTCGAGAGCCTCAACGACATCGTGAGCGGCATCACGGGTATCCGAGTTTGGGAGACCGTACCCGACCGCGTGTTCGACGCGGCCGATGAAGTCGTGGTGGTGGACCTGCCGCCCGACGAGTTGCTGCAGCGCCTCCAGGCTGGCAAGGTTTACCTGCCCCAGCAGGCCGAGCGGGCCGCCGCGCACTTCTTCCGCAAAGGCAACCTGCTGGCATTGCGCGAGCTGGCATTGCGCCGCACTGCCGACCGGGTGGATGAGGAAATGCAAGCCTACCGGCGCCGCAGCGCCGTGCAGTCGGTCTGGCCCAACCGCGAAGCGTTGCTGGCCTGCGTAGGCCCGGGCGACCATGGCGAACAGGTGGTGCGCAGCTGTGCACGCCTGGCAGGCCAGATCGAAGTGCCCTGGCATGCCGTGCACGTGGAGACACCTGCCGTGCTGCGCC
This sequence comes from Acidovorax sp., assembly GCA_041913505.1. GTDB lineage: Bacteria > Pseudomonadota > Gammaproteobacteria > Burkholderiales > Burkholderiaceae_C > JAYSFC01. Next base: position 7,748 of record JAYSFC010000059.1, on the reverse strand, counting down.
AATCCCCCAGCGTGCGTGAGCGGCCGCTGCGCGCGCTGCAGCTCGCGCAGGAGCTGGGCGCCACCACGGCCATGCTATCGGCACCCGAGGCAGCGGCGGCCCTGGTGCGCTATGCGCGCGAACACAATCTGGCCCGCCTCGTCGTGGGTCGCCATGCACTGCGCTGGCCCTGGCAACACCCTCTGGCCGAGCGCATAGCGCAGGCTGGCAACGACCTTGACGTGCTCCAGGTGGCGCTGCGCGCGCCGGGCCGCGCGGCGGCAGTACCCCCGCCCGCCCCCCCGCCCCTGGCGGACTGGCCTTGGCAAGGCTTCGCGGCGGCCGTGGCGGCCTGCGCATTCACGGTGCTGGTGGCCACTCCGCTCAAGAGCGTGCTGGAGCTCAGCAACATCGTCATGCTCTTCCTGCTCGCCGTGGTGGGCGTGGGGCTGCGCTACGGCCGCGCAAGCGCCGTGCTCGCGGCCTTCCTCGGCGTGGGGCTGTTCGACTACTTCTTCGTGCCGCCGCGCTTTTCCTTCGCCGTGAGCGATGTGCAGTACATCGTCACCTTCATCGTGATGCTCGCCGTGGCACTGGTCATCGGCCAGCTCACGGCCGGTCTCAAGGTCCAGGCCGAGGCCGCGACGCTGCGCGAGCACCGCGTACGCAGCCTATACGAGATGTCGCGCGACCTCTCGGCCGCGCTACTGCCCGAGCAGGTGGCCGAGATCGGCGCCCGCTTTCTGTCGGCCGAGTTTGGCGCCCAATCCACACTGCTGGCGGCCGATGAGCGCGACCGCCTGCAGGCCCTGCCCGGCGGCACGGCGCCGCTGGACATGGCCGTGGCGCAATGGGCCTTTGAGCGCGGCGAGGCCGCAGGCCCCGGAACCGACACCCTGCCCTCGAGCAGTTGCCTTGTCCTGCCGCTCAAGGCCCCCATGCGCCTGCGTGGTGTGCTGGCGATAGCACCGGGCCCCATGCGGCTGCTCGAACCCGAACAGCGCCGGTTGCTCGACACCTGCGCCTCGCTGCTCGCGATTTCGCTCGAACGCATTCACTACATCGATGTAGCCCAGACGAGCACCCTGCAGATCGAGTCCGAGCGGCTACGCAACTCGCTGCTCTCGGCCATTTCCCACGATCTGCGCACGCCGCTGGCCTCTCTCGTAGGCCTGGCCGACACGCTGAGCCTCACGCCGCCCACGCTGAGCGACGCACACCGCGAAATAGCCGATGCCATCCAGCTGTCGGCCATGCGCATGAACGCGCTGGTCAACAACCTGCTCGACATGGCTCGGCTCGAGGCGGGCGCCGTACAGCTCAACCGCGCCTGGCAGCCGCTCGAAGAGGTCGTGGGCAGTGCGCTCGCAGCCTGCGCGGGCCTGCTCGCCGGCCGGCCCATCGACGTGCGGCTCGCCGACGATTTGCCGTTGCTGCACCTGGACACGGTGCTGTTCGAACGCGTGCTCGTGAACCTGCTCGAAAACGCCGCCAAGTACACGCCCACAGGCAGCGGGATCGAGATCGCGGCTCGCGCGGACAGCGAGCAGATCGTGCTCACGGTGTCCGACCATGGTCCTGGCCTGCCCCGAGGCCGCGAGGAACTGGTGTTCGAGAAATTCGAGCGCGGCGTGCGCGAGAGCGCCACGCCGGGTGTAGGCCTGGGACTGGCGATCTGCCGCGCCATCGTGCAGGCCCATGGGGGCAGCATCTGGGGCCGCAACCGCGCCGAGCACAACCAGGTAACGGGCGCAGTTTTCACCATCACGCTGCCGCGCGGCACTCCGCCGGAGGACGATGGGGGCGGAGCGCCCCTGCCGTCCGCCTGAGAGCCACCCGCATGCCAAGATAGCCCTCTGATGAGCGAAACCACTCCCCACATCCTGATTGTCGAGGACGAGGCCGGCATCCGCCGCTTCGTGCGGCTCACCCTGGAGACCGAGGGCCACACGGTCCACGAGGCCGACAGCCTGAAGCGCGGCCTCATCGAAGCCGGCACACGCCGCCCCGACCTCGTGGTGCTGGACCTGGGCCTGCCCGATGGCGACGGCGTCGATCTGGTCCGCGACCTGCGCACCTGGTCCGCCATTCCCGTGATCGTGCTCTCGGCACGCAGCGGCGAGGCCGACAAGATTGCTGCGCTCGATGCTGGCGCCGACGACTACCTCGTGAAGCCCTTCGGCGCGGGCGAGCTCATGGCCCGCGTGCGCGCCCAGTTGCGGCGCAGCCAGCAGCAAACGCCCACTGGCGACCCTGTGGTGCGCTTTGGCACGATCGAGGTGGACCTGGTGCGCCGCACCGTACAGCGCGGCGGCGTGGCGCTGCACCTTACACCCATCGAGTACAAGCTGCTCACGCACCTGGTCGCCCAGCCCGACCGCGTGATCACGCACCAGCAGCTGCTCAAGGTGGTGTGGGGGCCGGGCCATGCGCAGGACACGCACTACGTGCGCGTGCACATGGCCAACCTGCGCAAGAAGATCGAGGTCAACCCTTCAATGCCCGCGCACCTCATCACCGAGGCGGGGGTCGGATACCGCTTCGTTCCCGGCTAAGGCTTCCAGCGCCGCATGGAACGCCTCGAAGGACGCCAGCCGCGCCATGGGCGGCAGCGCGGCCAGCAGGCGCTTGCCGTAGCCCATGGTCCACAGGCGCGGGTCGCACACCACGAGCACGCCCCGGTCGGACTCGTGCCGGATGAGCCGCCCCGCCCCTTGCTTGAGGGCCACGGCCGCCTCGGGCAAGGCATAGTCGCGGAACGCGCTGCGCCCCTCGGCTTCCAGCCGGTGCGAGCGGGCATCCACCAGAGGATCCCCCGGTGGCGGAAACGGCAGCTTGTCGATCACGACCAGTTGCAGCGCATCGCCCGGCACGTCCACCCCTTCCCAGAAGCTGGCCGACGCGACCAGCACGCAGCCCGCATGCCCCGCCTGTGCGCCTTGGCGGAAACGCTCCAGCAGGCGATGCTTGGGCCACTGCCCCTGCACGAGCACCTCAATGCCCCGCCCCGCCAGCCGCTCGCGCAGCGCCGTGCCAATCGTGTGCAGCGCCTTGAGGGTCGTGGTCAGCACCAGGGTGCGCCCGCCCAGGCGCGCAGCCGCGTCACCCGCCAGCGCGGCGACGGCGGGGCTGTGGGCCGGGTCGGCGGGCTGGGGCATATCGCGCGGAACATAAAGCCCGGCCTGCTGTGCGTAGTCGAACGGGCTGTCCACGCGCAGGATCTCGGCTTCCTGCAACCCGCAGGGCTCGGTAAACCAGCGCAAGGCTGCATCGTCGCCCAGCGTGGCCGACGTGAAAATCCAGGCCTTGCGCCCAGAGCCTTCCTGCGGCGCCCCCAGCAGGCGGGTGCGCACGGCCTCTGCGATGTCGAGAGGCGATTCGACGAAGCGCAGCTGCGCGCCCACATCGAGCCAGCGCACCGCATCCGGCCCGCAGGCCTTGGCGAATCGCGCCATGCGCGCCATGAGCTCGCCACCACGCTCGTGCAAGCGGGCCAGTTCGGGCGCCATTTCTCGCACCTGCCCGAGCGCCGCCACCACGGCCCGGCAACACTGCGCCACACCCAGCATCGCTGCACGCCAGGCTGCGGCGGGAACCCCTTGCGGCACCTCGTCTGCCCAGGCCAGCCGGCCGCCCACCTTGGGGCCCACAGCCAGGCGCAGATCGCGCGTGGCGCGCTCCAGCTGACCCGCCAGGATGAGCCAGTCCGCAAATCCGCGCGCCGTATCGAGCCCCGTGGCCAACACATCGCGCGCATAGGCCAGCAGCGCGCCCATGCCCGTCTGAACACCCAGGAACTGCACACCGGTTTCGTTGAGTTGATGGGCTTCGTCGAATACCGCTACGCGCACGGTGGGCAGCAACTCGGTCACGCCGGATTCGCGCACAGCCAGGTCCGCGAAGAACAGGTGGTGGTTGATGATGACCACATCGGCGGCCAGGGCCTCCTTGCGCGCCAGGCTCACATGGCAGGCACCCCAACGCGGGCAGGCCGAGCCCAGGCAGTTCTCGCGCGTGGAAGTGACGAGCGGCAACACGGGCGAGTGCTCATCGAGCCCTGGAAGTTCGGCCAGATCGCCGCTGCGCGTGCTGCGTGCCCATTCCTCCACCCGGGCCAGCGCGCGCAGCACCTGCGGGTCGTGGGCCACGCCGGGCCCGCCTTGGCGCGCGCGCTCCATACGGTGCAGGCACAGGTAGCTCGCGCGCCCCTTGAGGAGGGCGGCACGCAGCGGCACGCCCAGGGCACCGAGCAGGCGCGGCAAGTCGCGCGCGTAGAGCTGGTCCTGCAATGCCTTGGTGGCGGTGGACACCAGCACGCGCTCGCCGCTGAGCAGGGCCGGCACCAAGTAGGCAAAGGTCTTGCCCACGCCCGTGCCGGCTTCGGCCACGAGCACGCCCCCCTCGGCGATGGTGCGCGCCACGGCCTGGGCCAGGGCAGTCTGGCCGGCACGCGGGTGGAAATGCGCATCCGCACGGGCCAGGGGCCCCTGTGGCGCGAACGCCTGCGCCACGGTAGCTACGAGATCGGACACGCGGCCTCCTGCGTTACGATGGACAACCTTGCCCGCCAGGCGGCGGGCCGGGAGGAAAGAGAAACGCGGGAGGGAGCTGGCAAGGGGCGGCGCTTGGCAAAAATGCGACAGGCCGCTCGATAATAAGCGCCAGTCTGTGCGCCGTTCTCCACGATCCATGCACCAGAACATCACAATCACAGCATGAGCAAACCATTCCGCCTTATCGCGTCGACCGGCATCCACAAGGGCGACCGCGAGTACCAGCAGGACCAGGTGGCCCTGCTGTCGCATCCGCGTTACAACGGCTGCGTACTGGGCGTGGTGGCGGACGGCATGGGCGGCCGCAGTGGCGGGCGCAAGGCGTCTGACCAGGTCATGATGACGGCGCGCCAGCTCTTCGAGCGCTACTCACCCGACACCGACGATGCCGCATCGATGCTCAAGAACCTGGTGGAAGAAGCCCACATCGTGATCCGGCTCACCGCCATCTCGGCCGAGCAGGAACCGCACAGCACCATCGCGGCCTTTCTCATCAACCCGCGCGGCGACTGCCACTGGGTCCATGCGGGCGATTCGCGCATCTACCACTTCCAGGGCGGCCGCCTCATCCACCGCACGCTGGACCATTCCTATGTACAGGCGCTCGTGGACCGTGGCGAGCTCACCGAGGCCGAGGCCAACACCCACCCGCACTCCAACATCCTCGTGGGCTGCCTGGGAGCCGAGAGCGATCCGCCCGCGGCAGCACACCTGATCAGCCAGCTGCAGCCCGGCGACGTGATCATGGCCTGCAGCGATGGGGTGTGGCACTACTTCTCGCCCAACGAGATCGCCTCCGTGATCGAGGCGCTGTCGCCGCGCGAGGCCACGGAGTTCCTCATCGACAAGGCGCGTTCGCGCGCCCGGGGCGGCGGGGACAACCTCTCGCTCGTGATCGTGAAGATCGAGACCCTGGTCGAAGAAAAGAAGCCGGCCCGGCTTACGCCCGTCTAAGCCTTCCTGGAATGGGCTTCCCGTTCACCAGATAGCCAGGCTGCGCGCCGCGTCAGGGCGCGGGCAGGCTGGCAGCGGGCTTGCGCCCCGTTGCTTCGGCCTCGGCCTGGGACTGGCGCTGCTTCTCACGGCGATCCTGGGCTGCCTTTTGCTTTTCGTTGAAGCGCTCGCGCGCCTCGGCCTCGCGCGATGGCGCCCCCGCTGCACGGGCTGCGTTGTCTGCCGCACGGGACTGTTCGTGGGCCTTTTGGCGATCGGCGCGCTCGCGGGCCTCGCTTTCGCGCCGGGCGCGGTCCGAGGCCGAGATACGCGGCGCGGACACCCGAGGCTCGGCCTTGTCGGCGGCCTCCTGGGCATCGCGCTGCTTCTGCTCGATGGAGCGCAGGCGCTGCGCCGTCTTTTCGCGGCGCTCCGCGTCGTTGATCTCGAATTCTTCGTGGCGCAGCCGCGTCTGCACCTCACGGGCCTTGGCTCGCACCTCGGACAGGCAGTCCTCCACCGCAAAGCGCTGGTAGCAGGCGGCCTCTTCGCGGCGCCGGCGCTGGTCGAGCGCCTCACGCTCACGCTGGATGCGCGCACGGGCCTCGTCGCGCTGCGCCTGGACCGCGGCATCCGTGCCGGTGGAGGCGTCGGAGGGCGTCTGTGCCGTGGCGGGCAGCACCACAGCCGCCAGCAGCAGGGCCAGGGCCATGCATCGCTTAGGCATCGCCATCAGGTCAGCCCCGTGTCCACGACCCGGCGCTCCAGGGCCAGGAACTCCTTGGACTGCATCTCATTGAGGCGCGATACGGTGCGCGGGAATTCATGGGCCAGCGGCCCCTCGGTATAGAGCTGCTCGGGCGGCACGGCGGCAGAGACGATGAGTTTCACGCGCCGATCGTAGAGCACATCAACAAGCCAGGTAAAGCGCCGCGCGGGCGATGCCATGTTGACCGGCATGTGGGGCACGTTGGACAGCAGCACGGTGTGGAACTGGCTCGCGATCTCCAGGTAGTCGTTCTGCGAGCGGGGGCCGCCGCAGAGCTCGCGGAAGTCGAACCACACCACGCCGCCCGCGCGCCGGCGCGAACGGATCTCGCGCGCCTCGATGTGCAGCACCGGGTCTTCGTCGCGCACCTCGGCGAGCTGGTCGAAGGCCTGGGCCATTGCCGCGTCGGCATCGGGCCCCAAGGGCGTGTGGTAGAGCTGCACATGCTCGAGCGTGCGGCGCCGGTAGTCGGTGCCGTTGTCCACGTTCACGACCTGCATGCGCTCGTTGAGCAGTGCGATCGCGGGCAGGATACGGTCGCGGTGCAGGCCGCCAGGGTACAGCCCGTCGGGCTCGAAGTTGGACGTGGTGACGAAGCCCACGCCGTTGTCAAACAGCGCCACGAGCAGGCGGTGCAGGATCATCGCGTCCGTGATATCCGCAACGTGGAACTCATCGAAGCAGATCAGCTTGTAGCGCTTGGCGATGCGCGCACCCAGCACATCGAGCGGGTTCTGCGTACCCTGCAGGATGGCCAGCTCGCGGTGCACCTCGCGCATGAACTCGTGGAAGTGCAGGCGCACCTTGCGCTTGAGGGGCACGGCGTTGAAGAAGCAATCCATGAGGAAGCTCTTGCCGCGCCCCACCCCACCGTACATGTACACGCCCTTGGGGATCTCGGGGCGGTTGATGAGCTTCTTGAGGGCGTTGGAGCGCCGCGCCTTGTACGCGGCCCACTCGTCGGCGCAGCGCTGCAGCGCCTCGACGGCGCGCAGCTGCGCGGGGTCGCTCTGGAAGCCCTTGAGCGCCAGTTCGGCCTGGTAGGCCTGTCGGACGGATACGGTCATGCAGGTTTCTGATTGCTATTGTTTCAATAGCTGCAAACGCTTGAAACACAAGCACCTGCAGCCAATTTGACGCAAAAGAATCAGAAATTCAGCGTACGCTTGTCCACGGCCAGGGCCGCTTCCTTCGTCGCTTCGGACAGCGAGGGGTGGGCGTGGCAGATGCGCGCGATGTCTTCAGCACTGGCCTTGAACTCCATGGCCACCACGGCTTCGGAGATCAGCTCGCTGGCCATCGGGCCCACGATGTGCACGCCCAGGATTTCGTCCGTCGCAGCATCGGCCAGGAACTTGACCATGCCGGTGGTATCGCCCAGTGCGCGCGCACGGCCGTTGGCGAGGAACGGGAAGGTGCCGGCCTTGTACTTCACGCCGTCGGCCTTGAGCTGCTGCTCTGTGCGGCCCACCCAGGCGATCTCGGGGCTGGTGTAGATGACCCAGGGGATGGTG
>JAYSFC010000058.1:0-21341 GCA_041913505.1 Acidovorax sp. | reverse complement strand
TGCCCTTGAACTCCTCGAAGATCACCTCGTCCATGCGGCTGCCGGTGTCGACCAGGGCCGTGGCGATGATGGTGAGAGACCCGCCTTCTTCCACGTTGCGCGCAGCGCCGAAGAAGCGCTTGGGGCGCTGCAGCGCGTTGGAGTCCACGCCGCCCGAAAGTACCTTGCCCGAGCTGGGCACGACGTTGTTGTAGGCGCGGGCCAGACGGGTGATGGAGTCCAGCAGGATCACCACGTCCTTTTTGAGTTCGACCAGGCGCTTGGCCCGCTCGATCACCATCTCGGCCACGTGCACGTGGCGCGCGGCGGGCTCGTCGAAGGTGGAGGCGATGATCTCGCCCTTGACCGAGCGCTGCATCTCGGTCACTTCCTCGGGGCGCTCGTCCACCAGCAGCACCATCAGGTGCACGTCGGGGTTGTTGGCCGTGATGGCGTGGGCGATGTGCTGCATCATCACCGTCTTGCCGCTCTTGGGCGGCGCCACCAGCAGCGCACGCTGACCCTTGCCGATGGGCGCGATGATGTCGATGACGCGGCCGGTGATGTTCTCGTCACTCTTGAGGCCGTCACGCTCCAGCTTCATCTGCTCCTTGGGGAACAGCGGCGTGAGGTTCTCGAACATCACCTTGTGCTTGTTCTGCTCGGGGGGGCCGCCATTGACGGAGTCGAGCTTGGTCAGCGCGAAGTAGCGCTCGCCATCCTTGGGCGTGCGCACCTCGCCTTCGATCATGTCGCCGGTGTGCAGGTTGAAGCGGCGCACCTGGCTGGGGCTGATGTAGATGTCGTCGGTGCTGGCCGTGTAGCTGGTGTCGGGGCTGCGCAGGAAGCCGAAGCCGTCGGGCAGGATCTCGAGCACGCCGTCGGCGAAGACCTGCTCGCCGGCCTTGGCGCGCTTCTTGATGATGGCGAACATCAGCTCCTGCTTGCGCATGCGGCCGCCGTTTTCGATCTCAAGCGCTTCCGCCTGCTTGAGGACTTCAGACACGTGCAGTGCCTTGAGTTCGTTTAAGTGCATGGGGTTACTCCTGCGCGGAGTTGGTAGAAATCAGGGGGAGGCGAACAGGCCGGGGCGGCCGCTGTTTGCGGGGCCAAGGCGCGCCAGGGGATCGTGAAACGGCCGCCTATGCGGTGCGGGCCGGTGATCTGCGCGAATTATGACAGGAAAAAGTGGCCGAGGGGCCGGGATATTGCGCAAGTGCGGCCCCTGGGGCTGCCGGCGCGGGGAAAAAGAGACGATGGGCGGGGCTGCCGCGCAGGGCGGCCCCGCAGTCGCATCAAGCCAATTGCTGGTCGATGAACGCGGTGAGCTGGGCCTTGCTCATGGCGCCCACCTTGGTGGCGGCGAGCTGGCCGTCCTTGAACAGCATCAGCGTGGGGATGCCGCGAATGCCGAACTTGGCGGGAATCTCGCGGTTCTCGTCCACGTTCATCTTGGCGATCTGCAGCTTGCCCTGGTAGGTGCCGGCCACCTCGTCGAGGATGGGCGCGATCATCTTGCAGGGGCCGCACCATTCGGCCCAATAGTCCACCAGCACCGGGGTGCTGGCCTTGAGCACATCGGCTTCGAAGCTGGCGTCGGAGATATGTTGGATGAGTTCGCTGGCCATGGAGGGTTCCTTGCGTGTCTGAAGAAGAGGGCAGAGGTTAAATTCAGGGCATTGTGACAGAAACCAATCCCCCGTTCCCCGGTGTGCCCGGGCCGCGCAATGCTATGACTGTCATAGCGAAAAACGATCATTTCCCCGAAGAGGCCACGGGTGCCGGTCCGGCGGGCAACTGGCCGCAGGTTCTGGGCGCGGTGCGGGCCCATATGCGACGCCTGGGCGCGCACCCCGCGCGCACGGTGGTGCTCGTACCCTATGCCCAGCTCATGGCCGAGGCGCAGCGCCAATGGGCCGGCGTGGCCCCCGAGGGCTTTGCGCCGCGCTTCGAGACCACGCGCAACTGGGCGCAGCGCCTGGGTGGATTCGCGCCGCAGGGGCTGGACCTCGCGCTGGACGTGGCGCGTGACACCTTCACTGCGCGCACCCTGCTCGAGCGCGCGGGCCTCGGCGCGCAGCGCGATGCGCTCGCGGCGCCGTTGCAGGAGGCTGCCGGGCAGCTCGCCCCCGTGGCCGCTGCCGTGGAGCCTGCGCTGCGTGCGCAATGGATCGAAGACCTGCGCGCCGTGGTGGGCCTGGCGGGTGAGGGCAGCGCGCTGCGCTTTGAGGCTGCGGTGGCGCGCATCGCGCTTGAATGGGTGGCGGCCTCGCGCCATGCGACCGATGTGCTGTTCGAGCCCGGCGTGCGCGCGGCCGTCGATGCGCTCGTGGTGCTCGAAGGCTTCCAGCCCGACCCGCTTGCGCGCGCGCTGTGTGCGGCCTGGGGCGAGCGTGCGCTGAGCGTGCCGCTGTGGGATCCCTCGGGTCCGCAGGGCTCGGCCGTTCTGCACCCCGCGCAAGACGCGGAGGACGAGGCCCAGCGCGCCGCCGCCTGCGTGCTGGCGCATGTGGCCGCGGGCCGCGTGCCCGTGGCGCTGGCGTCCACCGACCGCGCGCTCGTGCGCCGTATCGGTGCGCTGCTGGGTGGCTCGGGCCCGCGCGTGCGCGACGAGAACGGCTGGACCCTGTCCACCACGCGTGCCGCGGCCCAGATCATGGCGGCCCTGCGCGCCTGTGCCTGGAACGCAGGGACCGACGCCGTGCTCGACTGGCTCAAGGCCGTGCCTGCCGTGGACGAGGCCGCGCAGCGCGCGCTCGAGCAATGGCTGCGCCGCACGGGCCTGAGCACCTGGCGTGCGGCGCTGGAGCGCGGCGCGCCGTCCACCGAGGCCACGCTGGCGGACACCATCGCCGCCGTGGAGGCGCTGCGGCAGCCGCTGCGCGCGGCGCGCCCGCTCGGCGCCTGGCTGGCGGCGCTGCGCGCGCTGCTGCAGGCCAGCGGCCAGTGGGCGGCATTGGAGGCCGACCCGGCCGGTGCGCGTGCGCTGCTCGAGCTGTACTTGTCCGAGGGGCAGCACAGTGCGTTCGACGAAGTGGAGAGCGCGGGCCGCCCCCTTGCGCTGGCCGAGTTCACGCGCTGGGCGGACGAGGTGCTGGAGGCCGCGCGCTACAAGCCCGCATGGGATGCCGCCGAGGCCGCCGAGGTGGTGGTGCTGCCGCTGCCCCAGTTGCTCGGGCGCCCGTTCGCGGCCCTGGTGCTGCCCGGCTGCGACGAAAAGCGCCTGCAGCCCGCACCCGAACCGCCGGGGCAGTGGACCCGTGCGCAGCGCGAGGCCCTGGGCCTGCCCACGCGCGAGGCGCACGAGGCCGCGCAGCGCGCCGCCTGGGCCTGCGCGCTGCGCACGCCCTGGGCCGACGTGCTTTGGCGCGGCAGCGACGAGGGGGGCGAGCCGCTGCTGGCCAGCGCGCTGGTGCTGGCGTTGCCCCAGGGCGGGCCAGCAGGCACGGATCCCCGCGTGGCGCGCGGCGTGGAGCCTGCGCCCGTGGAGCGCCCTCTGCCCGTGGGGGCGGCGCTGCCGCTCGCAAGGCTCTCGGCCTCGGCCTACGCCGACTTGCGCCACTGCCCCTACCGCTTCTACGCCCTGCGCCTGCTGGGCCTGCAGGAGGCCGATGAACTCGATGCCGAGGTGGACAAGCGCGACTTCGGTACCTGGCTGCACGCGGTGCTGCAGCGCTTTCACGAAGCGCTGCAGGATGCTCCCACGCAGGACGCGCAGGAACGCCGCGCACGCCTGGACGCCGCGGCCCGCGAGGCACAGCAGGAGCGCGGGCTGGACGAGGGAGACTTCCTGCCCTTCGCCTCGGGCTGGCCCCAGTTGCGCGAGGGCTATCTGCGGTGGCTGCAGCAGCACGAGGCTGCGGGTGCGGCTTTCGCCGAGGCCGAGGTGCGCGAGCGCCAGCCCCTGGCGCTGGCGCGGGGCGTGCTGGAGCTGGTGGGTACGCTCGATCGCATCGATGAGGCACCGGCGGAAGACGGCCGCACTGCCGCGCTGGTGATCGACTACAAGACCGAGAACGAAGCGGTCACGCGCCGCCGCCTCGCCGCGGGCACGGAGGATACGCAGCTCGCGTTCTACGCCGCACTGCTGCAGGAGCGTGCAGCGCCGCTGCGCGCGGCCTACGTGAACGTGGGCGAGCGTGGCGATACGCAGATGCACGAGGAAGCCGACGTAGCCCTGCTGCGCGACGCGCTGCTCACGGGCATCCGGCAGGACTTCGACCGCATCGCGGCCGGCGCGCCCCTGCCTGCGCTCGGTGAGGGCAGCGTCTGCGACTGGTGCGCCGCGCGCGGCCTGTGCCGCAAGGATTTCTGGAAAGACTGAACGTGCAAGCTGCCTACGAACACAACGGCCAGCCCGTCACGCGCGAGGCTTTTTACGCCATCGCCTGCGACCCGCAGCGCAGCGTGGCGGTGGAGGCCTGCGCGGGTGCGGGCAAGACCTGGATGCTGGTGTCGCGCATGCTGCGCGCGCTACTCGACGGCTGCGCGCCGCACGAGATTCTCGCCATCACCTTCACCAAGAAGGCCGCGGGCGAAATGCGCCAGCGCCTGCAGGAGTGGCTGGAGCAGTTCGCGCACGAGCCGCCCGAGCAGCTCGAGAAGGAGCTGATTGCGCGTGGAATCGAACCCGGGCGCGCACGGGAGCTGCGCGAGCCGCTACAAAATTTGTATGGCAAGCTGCTCGCGAGCGGCCGTCCCCTGCAGATCCGCACCTTCCACAGCTGGTTCGCGGCTCTGCTTGGCACGGCGCCGCTGGCCGTGCTGCAGGAGCGCGGACTGCCCGCGCACTACGACCTGCTCGAAGACGATGCCGAGGCCGTGCGCGAGGTCTGGCGCCCCTTCCTGCAGGCCCTGGCGCAGGATGCCGCGCTGCGCGCCGACTACGAGGCCGCCGTGGCGCGCCACGGCCGCTCGCAGACGCACAAGGCGCTGGAGGCTGCGCTCGCCAAGCGCGTGGAGTTCGACCTGGCCGATGCGGCGGGCATTGTCGATGCGTCGGTGCCCGCGTTCGGCGTGCAGTTCCCGCAGTACGCGGGGCTGCAGGTGCCCGCCGATGCGCTGGCGGGCGCAGCCGCGCAGCAGCGCTGGCAGGCGCGCGCAGCGCTGCTGGGGACCGAGAAGAACGCCACGCCGCAAAAGGCCGCCAACGCCGTCGTCGACGCCTTCGCCTGCGGCGACCTGGACGAGCGGCTGGACCGCCTGCGCCGGGCCTTCTTCGTCGCCAAGGAAGACCGGCTGACCAAGAACCTGGAGAAGTTCGTCGCCGCGCAGGAGGCCGAGGCCGAACTGCAGCCCCTCATCGCCGCGCGCGAGCAGCACGAGGCCTGGCTGCACCAGCAGCGCATGGCGCGGCTCGCACGGCGGCTGGCTGCCGAGTTCGCACGGCTCAAGCGCGAGCGCGGCTGGGTGGACATGAACGACGTGGAACGCACGGCGCTCGTGATGCTGTCCGATCCGGTCCTCAGCGGCTGGGTACAGGAGCGCCTCGACGCACGCGTGCGCCACCTGCTCGTGGACGAGTTCCAGGACACCAACCCGCTGCAGTGGCAGGCGCTGCAGGCCTGGCTGGCGGGCTACGTGGGCGCGGGCGGCGGCGCCAGCGGCCAGCGCGCGCCCAGCGTGTTCATCGTGGGTGACCCCAAGCAGAGCATCTACCGCTTCCGCCGGGCCGAGCCGCAGGTGTTCAGGGCCGCCCAGGCCTTCGTGCAGAGCGGCCTGGGCGGCGACCTGCTCGCCTGCGACCATACGCGGCGCAACGCGCGCGGCGTGATCGCCACCGTCAATACCGTGATGCAGGCCGCGCAAGCCCAGCAGCAGTACAGCGGCTTTCGTGACCACACCACCGAGTCAGGCCATGCGGGGGTGCTGCTGCGCTTGCCGCCTGTGGTGGCGACGGACGGGGCGGGCGCCGCCGCCGACCCTCTGGCCTGGCGCGACAGCCTGACCGAGCCGCGCCACGAGCCCGAGGAAACGCTGCGCATGCGCGAGTGCGCGCAGGCCGCGCAGTGGGTGGCCGCGCAGATCGCATCGGGCGTGCCCGCGAACGAGATCATGGTGCTCGCGCGCAAGCGCGATCGGCTGGCTGCCATGCAGGAGGCGCTGCGTGCGCTGCACCTGCCCTGCGTGCAGCCCGAGAAGGCCGACCTCAGCGAGGCGCCCGAGGTGCAGGATCTCGTGGCGCTGCTCGATGTGCTGGTCTCGCCCGCGCACGACCTGTCGCTCGCTCGCGCGCTGCGCTCGCCGCTGTTCTCGGCACCCGATGCCCTGCTCACACGGATCGCCCTGCTGCGCCGCCAGCCGGAGCATGCCGGGCTGAGCTGGCTCGATTTGCTACAAAAAACAGAGCTTTTTGATCATAAGGAGAAAGCGCTGGCGGCCGATTTGAATCGATACCGCGACTGGGTGAACCGGCTGCCGCCGCACGACGCGCTGCAGGCCATTTACCGGCATGGCGACGTGCTCGCGCGCTTCGCCGCCGCAGCGCCCGCGCCGCAGCGCGCCAGCGTGCTGGCCAACCTGCGCGCGCTGCTGGCGGCCGCACTGCAGCAGGACGGCGGGCGCTACCTCACGCCCTACGCCTTCGTGCGCGCCATGAAGAAGGGCGGTCTGCGCGCGCCCGGCCGGGCCGATGCGCGGGCCGTGCGCCTGCTCACCATCCACGGCGCCAAGGGGCTGGAGGCGCACAGCGTGCTGCTGCTCGACACCGACGCGCGCGGGCAGAAGGCCGAGACCATGGGCGTGCTCGTGGACTGGCCCGGCGAACAGGCGCTGCCGCGGCGCTTCATCTTCCTGGCCAGCGAGTCGAACCCGCCGCCCAGCAGCAAGGACACGCTGGCCTTCGAGCAGGCCGAGCGCCAGCGCGAGGAGCTCAACACCCTCTACGTGGCCGCCACGCGTGCCAAGCAGTGCCTGGCGATATCGGCAGTGCAGGGCAAGAACCCCGCGCCTGAAAGCTGGTGGGGCCGCCTGTCGCCGCTGATGCAGGAGGCCGATGCCGTTGCGGACGCGCAAACTGCGCCCGGGGCCGATGCACCCTTCACCTTGCTGGAGCTGCCCGCCTTGCCCCCCGGGGCTGCCGTGCAACCAGCGCAGGGCGAGGTCCTGGCGACCGAGTCTTCGCTCGCCTCCCGCCAGGGCCAGGCCATGCACGAACTGCTCGAACAGGCCACGCTGCCCCAGGAGCCCCATTGGAGCGCCGCCCGCATCGCGCGCCTGGCGCAGGCGCACATGCTGCCGCTGGCTGCCGCCGAGGCCGCCGCCGCCATGGCGCAGCGCATCCTGCAAGGCGAGGGCGCCTGGGCCTGGGATGCCGCGCAGCTGGAGCTGGCCGTGAACGAGGCGCCGCTGCACTATGGCGGCCAAAGCCTGCGTCTGGACCGCCTGGTGTGCTTGCATGCGCCGCGCGGCGGCGCGCGCTGGTGGGTGCTGGACTACAAAAGCGCCACGGAACCCGAGCGCCAGCCCGCGCTCATCGTCCAGCTGCAGCGCTACCGCGAGGCCGTGCAAGCCCAGGTGCCGGGCGAGCCGGTGGCGGCCGCGTTCCTGAGCGGGGACGGGCGGTTGGTGATCCTGCCGTAGCGGCTATGCGGCGGCGGGCGCCAACTCGGTCAGCGGTCCCTGCATGCGGTGGAAGCGCAGATCGACGGCCGTGAAGAACGCCTGCGAGCGGCCGTGCAGGAAGTCGTCGATGTGCACGACGGTGGCGCCGTCAGCCTCCTGCCACGAGATGGCGTAGACGCCTTTGCTGACCTCCTGCCACTGGCTGCGTGCCTCGCCGCTGGCGCCGGCGTAAGGGCCGGAAACGATCGCGTAGCGGACCGTCTCGCCATCCTCGGAATAGATGTTGTGCGCCGACAGGCCGTCGTAGTCCACGCGGAAGCTGCGGCCGGCAAAGAGCGGGCGGGAGAGGGGGGTGTGCATGGCGTGCACTCCCTTCAGTCCCACACCGGGGCGAGGCCCTCGGGGCTGACCTCGCGGCCGTTGCGCTCCAGTGCGGCGATCAGCGCCATGTCGTCTGCGTCCAGCTTCAGGTCGCGCGCCAGCAGGTTGCTTGCCAGGTTCTCACGCCTGGTGGACGACGGAATCACCGCATAGCCCAGCTGCAGCGCCCAGGCCAGCGCCACCTGCGCGACCGTGGCATGGTGCCTGGCGGCGATCTGGGCGAGCACCGGGTCCTTCAGCACCTTGCCGTAGGCCAGGGTCATGTACGAGGTGATGGCAATGCCTTGCTCCCGCAGGAAGGCCGTCAGCTTGCGGCCTTGCAGGTAGGGGCTCAGCTCGATCTGGTTGGTGGCGATCTCGCCCTTGCCCACGGCGGCGATGGCCTGCTTCGTCAGTGCGATGTTGAAGTTGGAGATGCCGATCTGGCGCGTCAGGCCCAGGGCCTTGGCTTCGGCCAGGGCCTCCATGGTCTCGGGCAATTCCACGCCGTTGCCGGGTGCGGGCCAGTGGATCAGCGTCAGATCCACGTAGTCGGTGCGCAGCCTGGCAATGCTCTCGCGCAGGCTGGGCACGAGGCTGGCCTTCGCGCAGTGGGCCGTCCAGATCTTGGTGGTCACGAACAGCTCGGAGCGCGGCACGCTGCTCTCTGCCATCGCCTGGCCGACTTCGGCCTCGTTGCCATAGATTTGCGCGGTATCGACGGCGCGGTAGCCCAGGTCTAGCGCGTTGCGCACCGAGTCGATCACGGTCTGGCCCGTCAGGCGGAAGGTGCCGACGCCAAAGGAAGGAATGTGGTTCATGGAAAAACTTCTAGGGGTTTAGATGGAAGAAGAAACCGAAACAGGACGGCGGCCGCTGTGGCCCAGCCACACCAGCCCCAGGCCGCCAGCGGCCAGCGCTGCGCCCACCAGGGGCACGGCGGCATAGCCCAGGCCCTGGCCGATCACCGCACCGCCCAGGGCAGAGCCGACGGCGTTGCCCAGGTTGAAGGCGCCGACGTTGACCGACGACGCCAGGCCGGGGGCCTGCGCCGCGGCCTGCATGACGCGCATCTGCACCGGCGGCACGATGCCGAAGGCCGCAGCGCCCCAGACCACGAGGCCGACGGCCGCGCCCACATGGGTGGTCATCACGAAGGGCAGCCCCGCCATGACCACGGCCAGCGCGCCCAGGATGAGCCGGGTGGCGCCGTCGAGCGACCAGTCGGCCAGCTTGCCGCCGATGCTGTTGCCCAGCGTGAAGCCGATGCCGATCAGCACCAGCGCGAAGGCCACGAAGCCGGGACTGGCATGGGTGATGTCGGCCAGCAACGGCGCCACATAGGTGTAGAGCGCGAACATGGCGCCGGAGCCCAGCACCGTGGTGCCCATGGCCATCAGCACCTCGAGGCGGGTCAGCACCTGCAGCTCGCGGCGCACATTGGGGCGCTGGCCGGGCTCACCTTGGGGCAGGGCCAGCCACAGCGCCGCGATGGTGACCAGGCCCAGCACGGCCGTGCCGCCGAACGCCAGGCGCCAGCCTACCTGCTGCCCGATCCAGGTGGCGGCCGGCACGCCGCCGATGTTGGCGATGGTGAGGCCCATGAACATGGCCGCGATGGCGCTGGCCTGCTTTTCCCGGGGCACCACGCTGGCCGCCACCACGGCCCCGATGCCGAAGAAGGCGCCGTGGTTCAGGCTGGTGACGAGGCGCGACAGCAGCAGCGTCGCATAGCTTGGCGCCAACGCCGACAGCAGGTTGCCGATGGTGAAGATGAGCATCAGCGCCATCAGCGCCGTGCGCTTGCCCAGGCGGCTGAACAGCAGCGTCATGACCGGTGCGCCCAGCATGACGCCCACGGCGTAGGCTGAGACCAGCATGCCCGCCGTGGGAATGCTGACTTGCACGCCGTCGGCGATCACGGGCAGCAGCCCCATGGGGGTGAATTCGGTGGTGCCGATGGCGAACGCGCCAGTGGCCAGAGCGAGCAAAGCGGTGGTGGATTTCATGGCCGCAGTGTGCTCCGCTAATATTTGCCAATTAAGCCCTGTATGAATCAAATTAATTTGATTTCAAATCAATAATGAAGACCACCCTCGATGAGTTGCAGGCCTTCGTGGCCGTCGTGGACACGGGCTCGATCACCGCCGCCTCGGAGTCGCTCGGGCTCACGATATCGGCCGCCAGCCGCACGCTAGGCCGGCTCGAGGAAAAGCTGCAGACCACCCTGCTGCGCCGCACCACGCGGCGGCTGGAGCTGACCGAGGAGGGCGCGGCCTTTTTGCAGCACTCGCGCGCCATCCTGGCCTCGGTGGATGAGGCCGAGGAACAGATGGCCGCCCGGCGCATGCGCCCGGCCGGGCGGTTGCGGGTGGATGCGGCCACGCCCTTCATGCTGCACGTGCTCGTGCCGCTGCTCGAAGGCTTTCACGCGCGCTACCCTGAGGTACAGCTGGAGCTGAACTCCAACGAAGGCATCGTCGACCTGATCGAGAAGCGCACCGACGTGGCCTTTCGTATCGGTGCGCTGAAGGACTCCACCCTGCACGCCCGCCCCGTGGGCACCAGCCGGGTGCGGATTCTGGCCAGCCCCGCGTACCTGAAGCGCCACGGCACGCCCACCCGCCCGGCCCAGCTCGCGCAGCATGCCCGGCACGTGCTGCTCGGCTTCACCCAGCCTGAGTCGCTGAACGAGTGGCCCCTGCGCGACGACAACAGCGATGCCGTGCGCATCCAGCCGACGGTGGCTTCCTCCAGTGGCGAAACGCTGCGCCATATGGCCCTGGCGGGTCTGGGCATCGTCTGCCTGTCGGACTTCATGACGCGCGAGGACCGCCACAGCGGCAGGCTGGTGCCGCTATTCGTGCGGCAGACGCTGGACGTGCGGCAGTCCATCAACGCGGTCTACTACCGCAACACGGCGCTGGCCGCGCGGATCACCTGCTTTGTGGACTATGTGGTGGAGGTGTTGGGAAGGCATCCGTTCGATGCCTGATACTCGAGGCCAGCCCCACAACCCCCGTTGCCCATGACCGAAACCATCACTGTCCGCCCCATCCTCCGCGACGATCGCGATCAATGGCTGCCGCTTTGGGACGGCTACAACGCTTTCTATGGCCGCTCGGGCGCCACGGCGCTGGCGCAGGCCATCACGGACGGCACGTGGGAGCGCTTCTTCAATCCCATCGAGCCCGTGTTCGCACTGGTCGCGCAGGCCGAGGGCCGGATCGTCGGTTTGGCCCATTACCTGTTTCACCGCAGCACGACGCGGCTGGAGCCGGTGTGCTACCTGCAAGACCTGTTCACCCTCTCCGAGCTGCGGGGCCGTGGCGTTGGGCGGGCGCTGGTGCAGGGCGTGTATGCGCAGGCCCAGCAGGCGGGCGCGCGGCGCGTCTACTGGCAAACGCAGGAGACGAACCATGCGGGCCGTATGCTTTACGACAAGGTGGCCCAGCACCAGGGCTTCATCGTCTATTCGCACGAGAACCCGTAAGGACTCCCCTCGGCTGCGGGCCGTGGCGGTTTTCGGCCCGCGGCCCCGTGGCCTCTCGCGGTGCGTGAAGCCGGGGCCAATGGCACGGGGCGGGCAAGCGCCTCGAGGCACTTTGAAGCCCCTTTGCCGATTTTCCATTTTGATGACTTGCGATGACTTCCGATCACCCTATCGCCGCGCCTGACGCGGCTCCCCTGGCCCAGGCCTGCGATGTCGCCGTTATTGGTGGCGGGCCGGCCGGCCTCATGGCCGCCGAGGTGCTGGCCCAGGCCGGCATCGCCGTGCAGGTGTTCGACGCCATGCCTTCGGTGGGGCGCAAGTTCCTGCTCGCGGGCAAGGGCGGGCTGAATCTCACGCATTCCGAGCCGTTCGAGCCCTTCGCCGCGCGTTTTGGCGCGCGCCGCGCGCAGATGGCGCCGCTGCTCTCGCATTTTGGCGCCGAGCAGTTGCGCGCCTGGGCGCACGGCCTGGGCGTGGATACCTTCGTGGGCACCTCGGGGCGTGTGTTTCCCGTCGACATGAAGGCTGCGCCGCTGTTGCGCGCCTGGCTGCACCGGCTGCGCGGCATGGGCGTGCAGTTCCATATGCGCCATCGCTGGCTGGGCTGGGCGCCCGATGGCGCCCTGCGCTTTGCCACGCCGCGGGGCGAGCGTCCTGTGGCCGCGCGTGCCACGGTGCTGGCCCTGGGCGGAGCGAGCTGGCCGCGCCTGGGCTCCGACGCCGCCTGGGTGCCGCTGCTGGCCGAGCAGGGCGTGGAGATCGCCCCCTTGCGGCCTGCCAATTGTGGCTTCGACGTGCCGCGCGTGGATGCGCCCGTGGGCGAGACCCGGCGCGATTTCTTCCGCGAGCTCATCGGCCGGGGCCCCGCGCCTGCCGTGGGCTGGACGCCGTTCTTCGCCGAGCGCTTCGCGGGCCAACCGTTCAAGTCGGTGGCCCTGTCGTTCACCGACAGCCAGGGACGCGGCTTTGCGCGGCGCGGCGAGTTCGTCGCCACGGCCACGGGTGTGGAGGGCAGCCTGATCTACGCGGTCTCCAGCCTGCTGCGCGACGAGATAGCCGCCCACGGCCATGCCACCTTCCATCTGGACTTGCTGCCGGACCACACGCCCGAGCGCGTGCTGGCCGAGGTGCGCCACCCGCGCGGCGCGCGCAGCCTCTCGAGCCACCTCAAGGGGCGGCTGGGGCTGGAGGGCATCAAGGCCGCGATCCTTCACGAGCAACTCGGTAAGGAGGGCGTGCATGACGCCGCCCTGCTGGCGCACGCGATCAAGGCGCTGCCGATCACCGTGGTGGCGCCACGGCCCGTGGAGGAAGCCATCAGCACGGCCGGCGGCGTGACCTTCGAGGCGCTGGATGCGCACCTGATGCTGCAGGCCCGGCCCGGCGTGTTCTGCGCGGGCGAGATGCTCGACTGGGAGGCGCCCACCGGCGGCTACCTGCTCACGGCCAGCTGTGCCAGCGGGCGCGTGGCAGGGGAGGGGGCCGTGCGCTGGCTGGATACTCAAAAATGATAGCTGCAAGCGACCGCGGCATAAGCACTACGGGCTAAAAAGGCTCAAAACCTCGTGCGGTAGTACAGCATGGGGCCGCCGGCGCGCGTGCGCAGCAGCAGTTGCGAATCACCCTCGAGCCTGACGCCGATGGCGCCGAATTCCGGCATTACGCTGCCCAGGCGCGCGGAGCCCCATTGCACTTCGACGCTGGTGCCGTAGTTGGGCTGGCGGTTGTACCAGATCATGTCCATGGCGGCGGGCATCTGGCTGCGGTAGGGCGTGCGCGCCCAGGTGGAGAAATCGAGGTGCATGCCGCCGCCCAGTTGCGTGCGCCAGTGCACGCCCAGCGTGGGCTCCCAGATCAGATCGGTCATGGCCCCCGCCGGAACGGAGGCGCTGGTCTGCGTTGCCATGCCGAGCGAAAGGCCTACCCGGCTTGACGGGCCTGCATCCATCCAGCGGGTCACGTCCACGCGCAGCGCGGTGCTGTACGGTGGGGGGCTGCGGTTGCTCGAGACCTCCAGCCGCTCTCTGGCACTGGGCAGGGTGTCGGGCTGGAGATTGTCCTGGGCCCATGCGCACAGGCCCGCGCTGGCCAGCAGCCAGAGTGGACTGCGCCAATGGCGCAGAGGGCGGATCCATGTGGCGGTACGTTCTGGCACGGTATCGCTCCAGGCCCAAAAACGAACGATGTCCTTGAGGATCTGAGTGCCGTGCGGCGCACGCGGTTCCGCGTCGCCGGTTTGGGCCTGCGCAGGCAGCGCGGCGCTAAGAAAAGGGGAGTTGACGAGCCTTACCCCCGGCACTGTATCCACGGTTAGGGCTGCTTGGTTCCCCACCTGACCCGGTTGGCCGCTTCCCCATGCGAGGAGGCCCGTCAGCAATTTTCGTCTCGTGTGTTACATGAACGTCGCATAGAAAATTCAGTAGATCATAACGTGGCCGACATGCTCGTCTGCATGTCGGTCGCGTCGCCACGCTCGACACGAAAACAGGATGCGTAGGCATCGAGGTTCGATTGAATCCACCGCAAAAACGCCCTCACGCTTCACGTCGTTGCCCTTTGGTGGCCGCATCATTTGCCCCCTTTTTTGTGAGTCATGAGTCGCTGTACCTGCCCCAACGACCATGCCCCGCCACGGGGTGCCTTGATGCCCAAAGCATTCAACTGATCCACCATCGCCCGACGGCTCAATCCCTGGGCAATGAACCCGCTCAGGACGGGCTTTAAACGGTCGTTGAAGGCTTGCGCAGCCGCCTGACGTAGGTGGTTGTGTCTTTCAAGATTGGCAGGCCCAGTAGCCCCCAAAACGACGCCCCGAGCCTTCGCTGCTGCCAGTGCAACCTTGGTCCGCTCGCTGATCTGATCCCGCTCCCACTCGCTCATGACCGCGTGCATTTGGATCATTACCTTGTTGGCGTTTGGCATGTCGGCCGCGATGAAGTCCACGCCGGTCTCGATCAAGCCGCTGACGAAATGGACGTTGCGGGCTAGCCGGTCCAGTTTGGCGATCAGCAAGGTCGCTCCCGAGCGCCGGCACAGCTCAAGGGCTTTACGCAGCTCTGGGCGCTTTTCCAGTGCATTGGCACCCTTGCCCGTCTCGATCTCGACAAACTCAGCCAAGACCGTTCTATCGCGTTCTAGGAGGTATGCCGCGACAGCCTGACGCTGGGCCTCCAGTCCAAGACCGGATGCGCCTTGCTTTTGGGTTGAGACGCGGAAGTAAGTGATGACCTTGCAGTTCATGTCGGTGTCCTGTTCGCTGTACACATTCAAGGACGTTCGTCCTGTGTGTGGACAAACTGTAGGACGCCGCGATCAGTGCCGACAAGGACAGGATGCGCGGGACAGGTTGGGGTGTTGTATCGGCGAGGATGTATGCATATGTGTAGTGAAACGCCTATGCATCATTTTTTGATATTTGCATGTAAACAAATTTTTTGATATTCGCATGTAAACAAAGAACGCAAGGTTGGGTTCATCTTTCTGATCACTGGGCCAAAACACCGAAGCCCTAGACAAAAGGGGCGAGGTCGGAGGTACTGTGTTCATCAATCCGGGTTGGCCAGGCCGCTCCTTATATGTGAACCCGTGCGCGGTTTTTCCTGGGTCAAAAGACGACGCAAAGCCTTGTCTGGCCTTGCATCTCATTCTTGGCCCTAATAACTATGTACTTACTTATCTAAGTCTCTATAGTTCATCAGGGCTTTGTTGCATAAATCGGCCTGTGGTCGAGCTTTCCCCAGCCCCAGACGTAGTTATGCCACTGCCACCGTTTGGGGCGTGCCTAATTCAGTGAAGCGGTTGAGGATTGAGGCGCGGATGTTGAGCTCGGCCACCTGCCGTTCAAACGTCCTGGCCATCACTTTCTCGCCCAGCCTCTTGAAGCAATTCATCTTCGTCTCCACCAATGATCTTCGGTGATAGCCGCTCCAGCGTTTCCAGATAACACGCCCAAGTCGCTTGCATGCCCTTACGGCCTCGTTGCGATGAGCGAATGCCAAACCTTTGCGCAGCCTCGCACCTTTGCGTGGAGGGATGATGGGGATAGCTCCCCAGTAGTGGCAAGCTTCATGCACGTCTTGCGTGTCATACGCTCCATCACCCGTAAAACTGGCAAGCTTTTCATGGCTTGGTATTTGGCTCAGTAGCTCGGCCGCTACTGGCGAGTCTCCCACCTCGTTGGTGGTCACCACCATGGCTCGTATCTGCAAAGTCTCTGCATCAATGCCCAGATGCACCTTGCGCCACTGGCGACGCCGCTCAGCTCCATGCTTCTTGGTTTTCCACTCGCCTTCGCCCAAGAACTTGATGCCCGTGGAGTCTGCAAGCATATGCAGGCCGTTGCGGCTTGGGCGGTAGTGCACTCGCACATCCAAGCCCTTTTGCCTGCGGCACACCGTGCTGTAGTCGGGCGCAGCCCAAGGCAGCCCCGCCATTTTGAGCAGAGACTGCACCAACCCCAACGTCTGGCGCAGCGGCAAGCCAAACA
The DNA here is from genome assembly GCA_041913505.1 of Acidovorax sp. Taxonomy (GTDB): domain Bacteria; phylum Pseudomonadota; class Gammaproteobacteria; order Burkholderiales; family Burkholderiaceae_C; genus JAYSFC01. The sequence continues at coordinate 5,460 of JAYSFC010000058.1, read as the reverse complement.
AGCATTTGATGGTCAGGCAAAACTGGATAGCTGCATCCGAGAAGGTCTGGCTGCGTCCGCGCTTGCCCGTGGGCGGGGCAAGCCACTGCAGTCCAGAGTCCAGCCAGATGGTCAAATCGCCTCGCGCCTTCAATGCTGCGTTGTAGGCTTTCCAATTTGTGGTGCGGTACTTGCGCCGGCCCCAGCTCGTTTCACTCATCATCCGAGCCTACCCCAGCCGAGACTGGGATATGTGCAACAACGCCCCACCATCGTTTATGGCGATCGTTGAAATATGGGCGTTCTGATCTTCAAGGGCATGACTGTCGGGATACTAGCTGGCGATTTCGTCATCTCCATGGACGAGTCAGGGCAGTCGGCGTCCAAGCTTGTTCTTTCAACGGCCTACAACGTAATTCCGCTTTGGTTGAGAATTGCCAGAGATAGATTGAAAGACGCCAAATGTGCGTCAGAGGATATTGAATCGAATTGGGATGATGACGCTGATCACCAAAAGGCAATGCTGATTGCCGAGTTAGCCCCCTCAATGGAGGTTGTCGTTTCCTGTGGTATTGCTCTTGATTCGCTCTATGACATGCTACGTCCGTACGCTAAGCTCTCCGAAGCGGATATCAATAAGTGGAAAGTAAACAGGACGGGACGCGGCGATCAGATTTTCGAAGTAATCCGGCGCGTGCTGAAGCCGGAGAACAAGTACGTTAAGGAGCTAAAGAAGGCCATCATTGACATCATTAAGTTCAGAGACATGGCCGTGCACCCAACTCTAGAACTCAAGAACGCGCTTTCGCGTCCCGATCTTAACGTGGCAGTTGACTGGAAGTTCTCCGCCTATAGGTTCTCAAATGCGTGGGCATGCTTCAACACAACAATACAGGTGCTCTTGTTTGCGCATCAACGAGAGTACATAGACCAAAATCTAGTTTTGGCTTTCGAGAATATATTCGAAGCACTTGAAGAACTCGGCGTCGTGAGGGCAAATGCCTAACATAGGCTTGCACCAGATCGTTGAACGCCCGCTTTCACGAGCCGCCACCTGCCACTCATGGTTGTATGGCGAATTTTGAACACTAGTGGGTCTACGGAGAACGTACGGTCAATATCCGTCTAATTGCACCAGGACGGCGCCAGGGCCTTTTCGTTGCGGGTGGCATCCTCCATCAATCGTCGATTCGTGCGCCAAGCCCGCGCCTATGTGGTCTGGCAAGCGTCCATGATCAGGAGCTGCGGTGCTGCCTCAATCCGCTTCAGCGCCTCTCGCGCATTCTTGATAACCACGCCAGCATAATGCCGATGTAGCACATCGGTCTTGGGTATCCTGTAGTTAAAATGAGGTGTAACTCAATTAAATGGGGTCTGTTTTTCTTCGGCTATAGTAGCCTGCTTGTGCAGATCAAGCAAATTTGTGAGGGTGAGTCCAGCCTTGACTATGTACGAGTCTGAGTTGATGTGTTAGTGTATTTTGGATTTTTATTATGAAAATTGGTTATTTTGCAATGGCAGTGTTTTGTTTTTTGTCATTGGATAATTCTACTGCTGCAACTGGTGAGGTATTGCATGGTAATACTCTGGGGGGTGAGTGGGTGACCGTTTCTGAGTTGGTGAGCGAGGATTATGAGTTCTACCTCAAGCCTCAAAGTTTGCATAAAAACCCGGATAGCAGAAATTATCAATTGGGTGTTGTGAAAATTTTCAAATCTGGTGGTAGGTTGTTCTTTGATTTTCAGGTTGCCGGTTGCAAGGTTGGCGGTGGTTTGTCCCGGCGAGGAGATGATGGGATGGTTTGGAATAAACCAGTTGCTTGGCAGCGTAATGGGCGTAGGTTGGAAGATCGACTTGCAACAGTTGCTTGTGAAATAGTGTTGGATTGCGAACAGAGTTTTTCTGCTCTGAAGAAGAGGCGATATATTGACAATGGAGGGATGGTTAATGGAAGATATTACAAAAATGAATCTATTGAGTCGCTGGATGGTATGTGCGGTCGTGCGGCCTAAAAATCGCTTTTGAGAAGGGTTGCCGCTCTGTCTGAATCCGTGTCAGCGATTCGGAAGCATCCTTGATGCCCCGGTCAATGTAATGCCGGTGCAATATGTCATTCTTCGGAGTTTGTGGTTGATTTGGCTCAATTTTCGAGGAAATTCCTTTACTTTCGGGTGTTTGTATTGCTTGAGTATTTGAAGGGGCTGGTGATGGATTTACTTGCTAATTTGGGTGCATTCAGGGCGCTGGCGGCGAGTTTGAGTCTGATTTTTTATTGAACGCCTATCTATCTATGAATCTGGCGTAAGGTTCGCAAGATGGGGGTACTTCAATTTCTGGATGGCGGCTCGAAACGATGAGAGTGGGATATGTGTATATACCCGTGCGCCGACGCTGCCCCCTGGCTCATGGCCCAACAGGCGATCTATCACGGGTTCAGTCACACCTGCTTCCATTAAAGCGGTTCGAACGTTGTGTCGGAACGAATGCAACACCATGCTCGGCGGAATCCCCAGCGACTTTCTCAGGTGGCCGAAGAATTGACTGAAATATCCACCGGGTTTCTGATCTCTTTGAGGAAGAGCGGGCCATAGCGGACCGGCCTGGAGCGAGTTCACATAGTCCAAGAACCCAAGTTGAACGAGTTCGTCGTGAATTGGAACGACGCGCGTACCGGCTGCGGTTTTGATGCGCTGGCCTTCGGCTTCGTCCGTGAAGGTGATGGTTGGGATTGCTGCCTTGGAGTCGATGTTGGAGGTCAGCAACTGGCACAGTTCCGAGCATCGTGCTCCCGTATACATCGCGAGCAGCGGAATCCAAAAGGCGGCAATGCCGCCAGCCTTTTTGTCTTCTGGCAACTCCCCCTTCTGCCAGATCGGGTGTGACATCAGCGTGGCCAGATGCCTCTCGCTCCATGGTGTGCGTTGGTGTTTCGCCTTGACCTTGATGTCCAGACCCGTCCAGGGACTCTTCGCGAGCACTTCCAGATCCTGGCAGGCGTACTTGAGCAGAACTTTGATCCAGTTCAGTCTGTCACGGGCGGTTTTGGATGAAGTAGGTTGAGCCTGTAGCCAGGCCCTAAAGGCGTCTCCCTGCGCTCTTGTGAGCTTGTGTAGGGGAGGGTTGCCGGTCTGCTGCTCGAAGAGCTTCAAGGCCCTATTGCAGGCTGCTATGGAGTCGTCCGTCCTGGGCTTGGATACAACCCAACGGTCATACGCCGCACGAAGGAGGACAGGTTGATCAGGACTTGTGTCTGCAGGCTTGGCGGGTTGCACGCTGTCCTGGCCTACCAACTTGGGTCTCGCCGTTTCAGCGTGCCGATGTTCAAACCCAGAAACGATCTCGGCCCGTTTGAGAGTGCCAAGGCGAACGGCATCTTTGTAGCTGCATGGCCCGAGAGACTTGACCCAGCACCCCCGATGAAACAAGTGATGCTGAGGGTGTTCCTTGGGAAGAACCACTCGCAGGTAGTAACTGCTACCTCTTCGAAACAAGCCGGTGAGTTTTTGGGCCACGCCGCACTCCTGAAAACAGGTTACGTGTGACACCCATGTCGTACAAAATCTTGAAATCAAGTCAGCTAATTTGGCTAACTGGTTGATTTATAAAGATTTTTTGAGAAGAAGTTGACGAGCCTTACCCCCGGCACTGTATCCACGGTTAGGGCTGCTTGGTTCCCCACCTGACCCGGTTGGCCGCTTCCCCATGCGAGGAGGCCCGTCACCGCGTATTGTAGGCGATCCCGCAGGGCTCAGTCCGCGGCGGCCCCCACGATTCTGAAGGTGCGGGCATGGTCTTCGAGCCAGCGCTGCGAGAGATCGCTACTGAGCTGGCGCGGGTGGAAGTCCGGGCGCAGGTAGGCGCGCCAGGGCGCGAAGGTGCGGCGCACCATGCCGTCGCGGCCCAGCAGATGGCGGGCTGCGCTGCGCCAGGTGCGCCATTGCCACAGCGTGCCGTCGCGGTGCAGGTTGCTGAGCGTCTGGCGGGTGAGGTCGGCCACGAAGATCAGCGAGATACGGCGGAACCACCGCACGCGCCAGTGGTGATCGCCGCCAAGGGCCTGGTACAGGTCGAAGGCCGTGCTCTTGTGCTCGGCCTCCTCGGCGCTATGCCAGAGCCACAAGGTAGAGAGGCGCTCTTCGCTGCCGGCCAGCATGTCGGGATGGCCCAGCAGCCACTCGGCAAGGATGGCCGTGAAATGCTCGTTCGCGGCCGTCACGGCGAGTGCGTGGCGTGGGTCTTCGCCCCGGAACATCGGCAATCGGGCCAGCACGCGCCCAGCCCAGCCATTCGCCAGGCCCTGACGCTCCAGGTGGTCGTTGAACAGGGCGTGGATGCGGCGGTGCGTGGCCTCCTGCCCGATGAAGCCCTTCACCTCGGCGGCGTACTCGGATTGGCGCGCGGGTGGCAGCGCCTGGAGCGCATCGCGCACGGAGTCGATGAAGAACTGCTCGCCCACGGGAAAACTCATCGACAGCGCGTTGAAGAGTGCGGTGCGGAACGGGTCCGCGCCGCACCAGTGGCGCTAGATGGGAGCCTGCAGGTCGATCAGGAGGCGGCGGACGACGAGGTCGGTCATGGTGGAGTTCTCTTCGGCGGCGAAAGGGTAGAAACAGCGGTGCGCCACCTTTTGAAATCGTGCGCCCAAGGGGTGGTACTGTCAAATACCGTTTGCACCCTCGGTGCGAGAATATGCCTTCCATGAGCGATGCCACCGCACCGAAGGCCGCTGGCCGGCCCGCCCAAAAGATCGAGAACACGCACCGCGCGCGCCTGCTGAAAGGCATGGCGCGGGCCGTGGCGGCCAAGGGCTATGCCGACACGACCATTGCAGACATCGTGCGCGAGGCGGCCGTGTCGCGGCGCACCTTCTATGAGCACTTCGAGACCAAGGCCGATTGCCTGATCGCACTCTACGAGGCGGCTGGTCATCTGGCGCTGGAGGCTGTGAGCGGCGGGTTCGATGCAAGGCGGCCCTGGCACGAGCAGGTGGAGCGCACGCTGGCGCTGTACTTCGACTACCTGGCTCAGGACCCGGCGCTGCTGCGTACGCTGTTCGTCGAAATCCTGGGGCTGGGCCTGCAGGGCCTGCTCGCGCGGCGCCGCGTGAATGGCGAGATCGCCCGCTTCATCCAGGAGTCGATCCATGGCAACCATGCCGTGGGCGAGCCGCCCGTGCATCTGACGGACGAGATGGCGCTCACGGTGGTGGGCGGCATCAACGAACTGGTGTTGCAGACCATCGAGCAAGGTCGCGCGGGCGAGCTGCGCGGGCTGGCGGCGCCCGCCGCGCGGCTCGTGCGCGCGGTGGCGGCGCAGAGCCTGTGACAGGAGCGGCTAGCCCGCGTGGAACTTCACCACCAGCGGCACGATGAGCAGCGCCACGATGTTGATGATCTTGATCAGCGGGTTGACGGCCGGGCCGGCGGTGTCCTTGTAGGGGTCGCCCACGGTGTCGCCGGTCACGGCGGCCTTGTGCGCCTC
>JAYSFC010000057.1:0-21530 GCA_041913505.1 Acidovorax sp. | reverse complement strand
TCCAGGTCGCCGGCGGCCAGGGCGGCGTTGGGCTGCACGTAGTCGCTGAACTCGACGATCTGGATCTTGAGGCCGTCCTTCTCGGCCACTTTCCTCACCTGCTCGAAGATCTGGGCGTGGGGGCCGGCCGTCACGCCGATCTTGAGGGGCTTGTCCTGTGCGAGCACGCCGGACGAGAAACCAGCCGCCAGGGCCAGCGCGAGGGTCGATTGGAGCAGGGAGCGCTTGTTCACGGGAAACACCTTGTAGACAACGATTGCGCCATGGTAAGCGCGCCCTCTTAACACCTGAAAGAATATATTTTCATTTCTTTAGGCGCCAAAACAATAAAGTCGCCAGCGACCACCGCAGCGTTCACTTCTGGACAGGGCTGCGGCTTCCGATTTCTCAAGCAAAAAGAGCTTCGGGCGCTTGCCCTACAAGCGCCCGAAGCTCTTATTCTCATAGCAATTATTCAGCGGTGGCTCAGGCGCCGCACGGCCCAGTCGCCCAGGCTTTGCACGGCCTGCACGAAGAAGATCAGCACGACGACCACGGCCAGCATCACGTCGGGCAGGAAGCGCTGGTAGCCGTAACGGATGCCCAGGTCGCCCAGGCCCCCGCCGCCGATGGCGCCAGCCATGGCCGAGTAGCCCGTGAGGCTCACGAAGGTGATGGTGAGGCCGGCCACGATGCCGGGCAGCGCCTCGGGCAGCAGCACCTTCCACACGATCTGGCCCGTGGTGGCGCCCATGGCCTGGGCGGCCTCGATGAGGCCGTTGTCCACCTCGCGCAGCGAGGCCTCCACCAGGCGCGCCACGAACGGCGCGGCCGCGATGGTCAGCGGCACCACGGCCGCGGCCGTGCCGATGGACGAGCCCGTGATGAAACGCGTGAACGGGATGATGGCCACCAGCAGGATGATGAACGGCGTGGAGCGCACGGCGTTCACGATCCAGCCCACCGTCTTGTTGAGCGGGCCGTTCTCCAGCACGCCGCCCTGGTCCGTGAGGCGCAAAAACACGCCCAGCGGAATGCCGATGAGCGCACCCACCACGCCCGAGATGCCCACCATGACGAGCGTCTCCCACAGCGAGGTGGCGAACAGCTCCAGCATCATTTCCGAAAAATTCTCAAACATCGCTCACACCCCTTCCTTGACTTCCTCGACCAGCACGCCCGATGCGCGCAGCTGCGCGATGGCGGCCCCAAGGCGCCCGCCGTCGCCGCTCGCGTAGACCGCGAGCGAGCCGAAGGTCTGGTCCTGGATTTCGTCGATCTGGCCGTGCAGGATGGACAGTTGCAGCTCGTGGTCGCGGATCAGGCGCGACAGTATGGGCTGGTACGCACGCTCGCCCGAGTACGACAGGCGCAGCAGTTGCCCCACATCGCCCTGCCCCGCGCTGCCCAGCTGCGACGAGAGGTGGCGCACGTGCTCCATCACGCTCGCCGGCAGCTCCTGCGGCACGATTTCGTCGATGAGGCTCTTGGTGATGGCCTGCTGAGGGCGCGTGAACACGTCGAGCACGGGCCCCATCTCGACGATGCGGCCCGCGTCGATCACGGCCACGCGGTCGGCGATCTGCTTGATGACCTGCATCTGGTGCGTGATGAGCACCACCGTCACGCCCAGCTCGCGGTTCACCTGGCGCAGCAGGTCGAGGATGGAGCGCGTGGTTTCGGGGTCGAGCGCCGAAGTGGCCTCGTCGGACAGCAGCACCTTGGGGCGGCTGGCCAGCGCGCGCGCAATGCCTACGCGCTGCTTCTGCCCACCGCTGATCTGCGCGGGAAAGCGGTCGGCCAGGTGCGACAGGCCCACGAGCTCGAGCAGCGGGCCCACGCGCTGGGCAATGGCAGCCTTGTCCATGCCCGCGAGTTCAAGCGGCAGCGCCACGTTGCCGAACACCGTGCGCGAGGACAGCAGGTTGAAATGCTGGAACACCATGCCGATGTCGCGCCGCGCCTCGCGCAGCTGGGCCTCGCCCAGTTTCGTGAGGTCGCGCCCCGCGACGACCACCTCGCCCTTCGTGGGCCGGTTCAGCAGGTTGATGACGCGCACCAGCGAACTCTTGCCCGCGCCGCTCTTGCCGATGATGCCGAACACCTCGCCCGGCGTGATGTGCAGGTCGATGCCGCGCAGAGCCTCGACCGGGCCTTGCGGGCCCTGGTAAATCTGGGTGATGCCCCGAAGATCGATCATGATGGAAACGATGCGCCGCCACCAGGCCCGGGCCTGGCGGCGGCGCTGAAGAAGAGGAATGGAAACGAAATGTAGCGCACCGCTATAAAAGCGCTAACTATCGAATTATTAAGTAATAAGAAGCCAGGGTCATTAAGGCCCACGCCTTGCTCGGGTGCATGAACCGCTGCTGGCAATAGGGAAACTACCGTTGTCACGAAGCTGCCATCGAGCCCGCCACACAATTTGCATCAAATTGTTAATGGCGCGGCGCGCACTTCCCCATGACCGTACGACAACGCATTGTCCTTCTCATCGCCCTCACCTTCGCGGCGTTGGGGGCTATCGGTGGCTTCGCGCTCTACCAGTCGCACCAGGGTGCGCAGGAGGTCAAGTCCGTGACCGAGGGCGTGGTGCCCAGCACCATCCAGTCGGTAGAGCTCATGGGACGGCTCAAGGACATCCAGATCGCCACGCTCTCGATGGTCGCCGCGCCCGACAAAGACGCCGCCCAGCGCCTGCACGGGGAGCTGAGCACGCGCAAGGCCGAGCTGCAGAAGGCGCTGGATACCCAGCTGCGGCAGGCCGACAGCCCCGCGCAGCGTGGCCTGATCCAGGAAGCACAACAGAGCCTGGACAACTACTTCGCGGCCATCGACGACACCGCGCGCTTCAAGCTCGCGGGCCAGCAGGACGCGGCCGAGGCCACCATGGCGGCCACCGTGGACCAGTACCTGCGCGAGCAGGGCCAGATGATCGACGCCGTGCAGGTGGAAAAGCGCCGCAGCAAGGACCAGGCCATCGAGGCGCTCAACCAGAACCTCACCAACACCAGCGCCACGCTCGCGGTGGTCACCGTGGTTTCGGTGCTGGGCCTCGCCTTCATCGGCACCCTGCTGTACCGCCAGATCATCCACCCCATCGGCGAGATGGAGCGCAAGATGACCGCCATCGCCGCGAGCCAGGACTTCACGCACCGCGTGCCCGTGGCGCGCCAGGACGAGATCGGCCGCTCGATCATGGCCTTCAACACGATGATCGAGAAGATCCAGCAGAGCAGCGAGCTCGTGCGCCAGAAAAGCGCCGACATCCAGGCCATGCTGCACTACATCCCGCAAGGCATCCTGACGCTGCAGGCCGGCGGGCGCATCCACCCCGAGTTTTCTGAACACCTGGCCACCCTGCTGGGCACGCGCGACCTTGCCGGCCGCCCCGTGGAGGACGTGGTCTTCGCGGGTGCCCAGCTCAGCGCCGATACCGCAGACCAGGCCTTGGCCGCCGTGGGTGCGTGCATCGGCGAAGACGCGATGAATTTCGACTTCAACGCCCACCTGCTGCCACGCGAGATCGTGCGCACGCAGCCAGACGGCAGCACCCGCACCTGGGAGCTGGGCTGGTCGCCCATCACCAATGAGCACGGCACGATCGAGCGGCTCATGCTCTGCATCCGCGACGTGACCGAGCTGCGCCAGCTCGCACGCGCCGCGCAAGCGCAGCAACAGGAGCTGGCCATCATTGGCGAGATCCTGTCCGTGGAGCGCGCCAAGTTCCAGTCCTTCGTGGCCAGCACCTCCGCCTTTCTGCAAGCCAACGAGCGCCTCGTGCGCAAGGCCGCGGAGAACACCGAGGCCCGCCCCGCGGCCGTGGCCGAGCTGTTTCGCAACATGCACACCGTCAAGGGCAATGCGCGCACCTACGGCCTGCTGCAGCTGGCCGACGTGGCGCATGCGGCTGAGCAGCGCTACGACGCCCTGCGCCAGGACGCGGGCGCCTGGGACACCGGGGCCCTGCTCGCGGACCTGGCCGCCGTGCAAGACATGCTGGGCATCTACCAGAGCATCGAGGCCGTCAAGCTGCGCGAGCGCGGCACGGATACCGCCCACCAGGGCATCGTGCCGCCGCGCCCTGAAATGCAGGCCCTGGCCGAGCGCCTGCACGGCGCGGCCCAGGCCGCCGATGCACCGGCACTGCAGGCCGCGGCCACCGAAGCGGCCCATGCGCTGCAACTGTGGTCCAGCGTGCGCCTGGCCGATGCGCTGAGCGGCACCCTCGCCTCCCTGCCTTCGCTGGCCAACGAGCTCGACAAGGAAGCCCCCGTGGTGCAGGTGAACGACGAGGGTATCGCCCTGCGCCATGAGATCGCGGACATGCTGCGCAACGTGTTCACGCACCTGCTGCGTAACGCCATGGACCACGGCATTGAAGAGGCCCCGGACCGCGTGCGCGAAGGCAAGCCCGCAGCCGGCCAGATCGTGATCGACATGGCACTGCACACCGAGGCGCTGCAGCTGCGCATGGCCGACGACGGACGGGGCCTGAATCTCGACCGCATCCGTGCCAAGGCACTCGAAGCCGGATTGCTCGCTGCCCACGAGGAACCCGGCGACGAGGCCCTCGCGCAGCTCATCTTCGAGCCAGGGTTCTCCACGGCCTCCGCCGTCACGGCCGTATCGGGCCGCGGCGTGGGCATGGACGCGGTCAAGGCCTTCGTGGCGGCCCATGGCGGCGACATCGCACTGCGGCTGCGCGCTGCGTCGGCCAGCGCCTACCGCGCCTTCGACATCCTGATCCACCTGCCTGCACGGTTTGCACTGCGCACGCAGCGCTGATGGACCGCCGGAGCATCGCACCATGGAAATGCTGATATCTTTTGCAGGCGGCGTCGTGGCATGCGCTTGCGTGTCGTTCTGGTGGATCGCGCGCATGGCGCGGCAGCATGCGGCCGACGCGCAAGCCGTCATCATCGACGACGGCCCCACCCAGCGCGAAGCGCAGCTGCAGGCCGAGCTCGAACACCTGCAGTACGAGCTGCAGCGCGCCAGCCACGCGCTCGACCAGGAGCAGCAGCGCCTGCCGAACGAGCTCCAGGCGCTGGAGTACAACGCCCAGGCCAAGACACAGGCGCTCGTCAACGGCGCCATGACCCACACGCGCACGCTCTCGGGGTCGCTCACCGAGCTGCAGGGCATCAGCAAGACTTTCGAGCGCTGGCATGCCGACATGAGCCAGCTCGTCGCCCACAACAAGGACATGCACCAGAAGAACGACGAGTTCGCGCGCATCGTCTCGCAGATGGTCATCGTGGCGCTCAACGCCTCCATCGAGGCCGCGCGCGCCGGCACCGCGGGCCAGGGTTTCGCGGTGGTGGCCAACGAGATGCGCACGCTGTCGGTGCGCGCCGAAACACTGGCCAAGCACTACCGCGACAACCTCTACAAGAACGACCTGATCGCCACGACGGTTTTCCAGGACATGCAGGCCGGCGGCAAGATGGTCATCAACGCCGCCATCGGCCTCGAACTCACGAACCAAAAGGTGCAGGCGGCACTTAGCGCATGAGCCAGCTTCCCGAGATCACGTCCCGCACCCGGGACAGCCTGAACCGCATGATGGAGCTCGGCCTGCGCCACGGCATCGCCGGCAACGCCGCCGAAGCCGTCATAGCCCCCGCAGACCAGTTGGACCGCCGCCGCAGCACCCGCATGGCGGTGCTCTCCATTGCCTCGTACACGTTCCGCATCGTCACCGCATTGCATTTCGACGAGTCGGAGCCCCTGAAGGCCTACATGGCGCAGCTCGGACGCAAGTCCCCGCAGGCGATGACCCACCAGGATTTCATCGACGCCATCTGCGAGAGCGGCAACATGTGCTGCGGCACCATCAACCGCGAGCTGGGCGCGTTCTACAACGGCCTGGGGCTCTCGACGCCGCAGATCCTCGACATCCGCAGCCTGCCGTACTTCGAGCAACTCGGCGCCCAGCACCTGCAGCACTTTTGCATCGACCTTCCGGCAGACCTGCGACTGCACGCCTCGATGTGCGTGCGGGCCTACGAGCCCATGGATTTCGACTGGCATGCCGAGGAGCAGCCCGTGAACTCGGGCGAGCTGGAGCTCTTCTGAGCCCCCTCGTCTCCCTGCCAGAACCATCTCACCAGAACCCCACCTAGGACCCCCCACACCATGGCAAACGTACTCGTTGTCGACGATTCGAGCACCGTGCGCAACGAACTCGGCGATTTCCTCACCAAGAACGGTTTCAAGGTCGCCTTCGCCGTTGACGGACAGGACGGCCTGAGCAAGCTGCGTCAGGACACCGGCATCAAGCTCGTGGTCTGCGACGTCAACATGCCCAACATGGACGGCCTCACGATGGTCGAGAAGGTGCGCAGTGAGCTGCGCAACACCAGCGTGAACGTCGTCATGCTGACCACGGAAAACTCTCCCACGATGAAGGAGCGCGGCAAGGCTGCCGGCATCCGCGGCTGGATCGTCAAGCCCTTCAATGGCCCGGCCGTACTCAACACGTTCAAGAGCCTGGCCGGCGCCTGAGCCTGCGCCCGCCCTCTCGCACGCCGGGAGGGTTCCGGTATCCCTACGCCACGGCAAGCGGGGGCGCGCTGAGATAATCGGCGCCCGTCACCGCTTCGCATGGCGCCCTGTGGCCGCCACGCGCCACGGCCTGCCGCTTTCTGGATACCGCCCTATGACTCCCGCCCCGGCGCCCGCCCTCGATTCCGCTGGAATCCCGCGCCCCTACAGCCCCTGGCGCATGTCCGTCGCCCCCATGATGGACTGGACCGACCGTCACTGCCGCTACCTGCACCGCCTGCTTTCGCGGCACACCCTGCTCTACACGGAGATGGTGACCACGGGCGCGCTCCTCCACGGCGACGTGGAGCGGCACCTGCGCTTCGATGCGGCAGAGCACCCCGTGGCGCTGCAGCTCGGCGGCAGCGAGCCGGCCGACCTGGCCCACAGCGCACGCCTGGGCGCGCAGTGGGGCTACGGCGAGATCAACCTCAACTGCGGCTGCCCCAGCGAGCGCGTGCAGCGCGGCGCGTTCGGCGCCTGCCTCATGAACGAGCCGCGTCTCGTGGCCGATTGCGTGAAGGCCATAGTGGACGTGGTGGACGTGCCCGTCACCGTAAAGCACCGCATCGGCATCGACAAGACCGAGGACTACGGCTTCGTGCGCGACTTCGTCGGCACGGTGGCCGAGGCAGGCTGCCGCGTGTTCATCGCGCACGCGCGCAATGCCTGGCTCCAGGGCCTGTCGCCCAAGGAAAACCGCGAGATTCCGCCGCTGCGCTACGGCGTGGTGGCGCAGCTTAAGCGCGACTTTCCGCAACTCACAATCGCCATCAACGGCGGCTTCCAGACCGATGCGGCCGTGCAGGAGCAGCTCGCGCTCGTCGACGGCGTGATGGTGGGCCGAGAGGCTTACCACAACCCCTGGTGGCTCGCGCGCTGGGACGAGTGCTTCTACGGCGAGCCCGCCAGCACGCTCACGCGCGAAGAGGCCGAGGAAGCCATGGTCGCCTACATGGAGCGCGAGGCCGCCGAGCACGGCACGCACTGGTACGCGATCGCGCGCCACATGCTGGGCCTGCGCAACGGCCTGCCGGGCGCGCGGCGCTGGCGCCAGGTGTGGAGCGACCACCGCCTCAAGCAGTTGCCCGCGCGCGAGGTGATGGCCATCGCGCGCACCCCGCCGCCGCGCGCGCCAGCGGCTGCATGAGTCGGTAGCGCCATACTCGGGGGAAAATCAGCCGCTAGTGCTTGTCTGCTGGTCGTTTTTAGCTACCGAATCAGGAGCACACACCACGCCATCCGGCAGACCCCGCAGCCATTGCGCCAGCGGCTCGGGCCGCCCGAACAGATAGCCCTGCAGACCCTGGCAGTGGTTGGCGGCCAGGAAGTCGGCCTGCGCCTGCGTCTCCACGCCCTCGGCCACGACGCTCAGCCCCAAGTGGCCAGCCACGGCCAGGATGGATTGCACGATGGCCGTGTCACTGGGATTGCCCGGCGTGTCCTGCACGAATCCCTTGTCGATCTTGAGCTCGTACAGCGGCAGCCGCTTGAGGTACGCAAAGCTGGAATAGCCCGTGCCGAAGTCATCGATGGAAAAGCGCAGCCCCATGCCCACGAGCCGCGTCATCCGCGCGATGGTGTCGTCCATGGAGCCAATCAGCAGGCTCTCGGTCACTTCCAGGATGAGCCGCGAAGCCGGCGCACCGGTGCGCTCGAGCAGGGCCTGCAGCCGCTCGATGAAATCATCCTGGCGGAACTGCAGCTGGCTCATGTTGACGGACAGGTGCAGCGAAGGGTGCGTCGCCTCCAGGGCCTTCAGCGTGGTGCAGGCTTGCTCAAGCATCCACTCGCCCAGACGCAGGATCAGGCCCGACTCCTCCGCCATCGGAATGAAGCGGTCAGGCGGCACGGCGCCGCGCTCTGGATGGAACCAGCGCAGCAGCAGCTCGCCCCCCACCAGGGCCCCCGTGGCGTCGACCTGGGATTGCACGTAAACCGCGAACTGCCGCTCGGGCCAGGCGCGCTGAAGGTCCTGGGCCAGGTTCAGTTCCTCCTGGACATCGGCCTGCATGGTCGACTCGAAGAACGCCACGCGGTTGCGCCCCAATGCCTTGGCGCGGTACATGGCCGTATCGGCCTCGCGCAGCAGATCCTGCACATCGGCATGGCCGCGCGGAAACAGCGTGGCGCCAATGCTGCCCGCGCTGCTGTACGGGCGGCCGTGCACCGCGTAGGGTCGGTCCAGCGCGTCGCGCAGTTGTGTGGCCAGTGTCAGCGCCGCGCCCTGGGCGCCTTCGAGGTCAGCCCCCAGGTCCTGGGCCAGCACCACGAACTCATCGCCGCCCAGGCGCCCGACCGTGTCCTCGGGCCGTGCCAGCCCCCGCAGGCGGCGCGCCACCTGCACCAGCAGCGCATCGCCCACGGCATGGCCCTGGGCGTCGTTGATGCGCTTGAAGTGGTCCAGATCGATAAAGAACAATGCCCCCACCTGACCGCGCTGTCGCGCCCGCTCCAGGGCCTGCTCCATGTGCTCCATCAGGAGCCGGCGGTTGGGCAGGCCCGTCAGTGCGTCGTAGTAGGCCAGTTGGTGGGTGCGCGACTCCGCCTCCTTGCGCTCGGTGACGTCGCGCGAGAGCGCGATGAAGGTGGGCGCATCGCCGGGCTGGTCGCCCTCCTTGCGTGCCACGGACAGCTCGAACCACCGCAGCGCCCCCCCCTCCACCCGCAGCGGGAACTGCCAGCCGCTGGCATAGCCGTGCCGGTGCGCCTGCTGCACGGCGTTGTGGTAGCTGTGGGCCACCTCGGGCGGCACAACCTCGGACAACGGCTTGCCCAGAAAGGCCTCCGGGGCCGAGGCCAGCAAGTCGGTGCGCGAGGAACGGTAGCGCAGCAGACGCCCGTCGAGCGAGAGCTCGAACAGCAGGTCGGGGATGGCGCTGAGCGTGCTCTCGAGGTCGTCGCGCGCGCCGCGCAGTTCGTGCGTCATGCGGCGCGCCAGATCCACGGCCCGGTCGTGCGCGGTCATCAGCATCCAGGCGAACCAGCCCGCCGCGATGCTGAGCACCACACCGACCAGGGCCAGCAGGTCGCTGTGGCGCGTATCCAGCCGCTGCTGGAAGGCCCGCAGCGGCGCCAGCGCCAGCGTCCAGACACGCCCGCCCACCTCAATGTGCTGCGTGGCACGCATGCCACCCGGCTCGGGCGCGGGCGTGCCCAGGTCCTTGTCCGAGGAGAAAAGCCGCCGCGCTTCATCGACCGTGGGACCGTCGTAGATCGCCAGCGCGATGTCGGGATCGAACTCGCGTGCCAGGCCCTTGACGACGTCCTTGAGCCGGAATGGCGCGCTGACCCAGCCGCGCAGTTCGGCGGGGGCCTCTCCCTGGGTGTAGAGCGGCATGTACATGACCAGGGCCGCGTCCGAGGCACGCTCGGTCCCGACGTCCTGCATCAGGGTCATGCGGCGGCTCAGCACCAGGTCTCCCGTGACCGCGGCCCGCTCGAGTGCCTCGCGCGCGGCGGGCACCGTGGCGACGTCAAACCCGAGCACCTTGCGGTTCTCCGGGCTCAGCGGCTCGATCTGCGTGACGGGCGCATACAAGTCCCGTTCGCCCGCCGGCTTTACCTGGTATCCCACGAGGCCGCTTTCGCGCGCCTCCGCCTCGTGCTCAGCCAGCCCGCCAGGGGGGACCCGCAGGATCAGCGACACGTTTTGCAGGCCCGGGCGCGCCTCCTCAAGGCGCAACGCCTGCACATAGGTGTGGAATTCAGGGCGGCTCACGACCTCAGAGCCGTCGAAATACCCCTTGAGGCCGCGCAGCACCACTTCATAGGCAGCCATGCGGTCCTTGATGTTGCTCGTGACCTGCCCTGCCGCCATGTCGAAGTTGCGGCGCTCGCGCTCATCGGCGGCCGTGCCCTCGCTGTCCCAGTAGAGATAGGTCAGCCCCAGCATGAACACCGAAAGCAGAGGCGCCAGCAGCACATGCGGCCGCCAGACGCGGGGCGCATCAAGGGCTGCAAGCGAGAATGGTTGATTCATGGCTGGGTGTGATGGCGCGGCAAGGATCTCCCACGGCTGCCGCCCAGGTTCCTGGCATTATCAGCAGGGAAATCCCGCTGGGCGATACTGGAAGCCCCTCATAGCGAATACATCTTATTCCGCGCATGGCATCGCTTGATTTTGACTACGAGGAAGCCCGCTTCCAGGCCTTCTACGACCAGCAGCGCCCCCAGCTGGAGCAGGCCTGCGCCACCTTCGTGGCCCTGCTGTCGGATATCACGCAGCGGGCCCGCTTCCTCGATGTGTCCAAGGTGGAAGGACGCGTGAAGGACCGCGACGAGTGCATCCGCAAGTTCTCGCGCAAGTACCGCCCCGCGCTGGAGGCCAGCGGCACGCCCTACGAGATCCGCCCCTACATCACCGACCTGATCGGCGTGCGCGTGGTCTGCCTCTATGAAGACGAGCTCGAGCGCGTGGCCGACGCCGTGCACAGCCATTTCGACGTGATGGACGTGACCGACAAGGTCGCCGCGCTCGAAAGCACCGATGCCTCGTTCGGCTACAAGGGCCTGCACCTGGACCTGCGGCTCAACCCCACCCTGCGCGCGCTGCCTGAGCACGCGCCGCACGCCGACCAGCCCTTCGAGCTGCAGGTGCGCACCATCATCCAGGACGCTTGGAGCGTGCTGGACCACAAGATCCGCTACAAAAAGGCCATTGCCGCGCCGCTGCGCCGGCGCATCAACGTGCTGTCGGCCCTGTTCGAGCTGGCTGACCGCGAATTCCGCCAGATCCGCGACGCCACGGACGCCGAACTGTTGCAGGCCCCCGACGAAACGGCCGAGCCCGCCCCCGGCACGGAAGCGGCGCAGCCGCCAGAGCGACCCGCGAGCCCCGGCAGCGAGCTCAATGCGTTCACCTTCCTCAAGATTGCCCACCATTTCTTCAAGGACTTCGAGTTCGAGGCCCGCAAGGTGGAGCAGTTCGTGGACGACATCGTGGGCTGGTCGCCCGTGATGACGCGCTCGCGCTTCAATACGCTCTTGCGCGGGACACTGGGCACCGTGAAGCGCTACAAGCAGCATTTCGAGGAGCACAACCCCGAAACCGGCTTCAACCCCTACACGGTCATGCGTCACTGCCTTTACCTGAGCGACCGCCAGACCTTCCTGCGCGCACTGCGGCCGGTGGCGCGCGAAGCCTTCGAGGCCTGGCTGACCGAGAACCCCGCCTGATCAGGCGCCACGAAGTAAACCTGACGCACGTCTTACGGTGTCGCGTACGCGACTCGATGTTGGTGGTTCTACGCCATACACAGGTTTTGTGCTGCTGATATATTGCATCGCAACATAACGGAGTTTCGCCCCATGCTGTACCAGATCTACGAAGCCCAGCGCACGCTGATGGAGCCGTTTGCCGATTTCGCGCAGGCGGCTGCCAAGCTCTACAGCAACCCTCTGTCGCCCTTCAGCCAGAACCCGCTCGCGCAGCGCATGTCCGCGGGCTACGACCTGCTGTACCGCCTGGGCAAGGACTATGAGAAACCCGCCTTCGGCATCACCACCGTGAATGTGGACGGCGTGGGCGTCGCGATCCACGAGCGCGTCGAGGTGGACAAACCCTTCTGCGAGCTGCGCCGCTTCAAGCGCTTCTCCGACGATCCCGCCACCCTCGTCAAGCTCAAGGGCCAGCCCGTGGTGCTGATCGTGGCGCCGCTGTCGGGCCACTACGCCACGCTGTTGCGCGATACGGTGCGCACCATGCTCAAGGACCACAAGGTCTACATCACCGACTGGAAGAACGCGCGCCTCGTGCCCCTGTCGGAGGGAGAGTTCCACCTCGACGACTACGTGAACTACGTCCAGGAGTTCATCCGCCACCTGCAGGGCATCTACGGCAACTGCCATGTGGTCAGCGTCTGCCAGCCCACCGTACCCGTGCTCGCGGCCGTGTCGCTCATGGCCAGCCGCGGCGAGACCACGCCCATCACCATGACCATGATGGGCGGCCCCATCGACGCCCGCAAGTCGCCCACGGCCGTGAACAACCTCGCCACGCAGCGCAGCTTCGAGTGGTTCGAGAACAACGTGATTTACCGCGTGCCCGGGAGCTTCCCCGGCGCGGGCCGCCGCGTGTACCCAGGGTTCCTTCAGCACACGGGCTTCGTGGCCATGAACCCCGACCGCCACGCGTCGAGCCACTACGACTATTTCAAGAACCTCATCAAGGGCGACGACGCCAGCGCCGAGGCACACCGCAAGTTCTACGACGAGTACAACGCCGTGCTCGACATGGACGCGGACTACTATCTCGAGACCATCCGCACCGTGTTCCAGGACTACAACCTCGTGCACGGCACCTGGGACGTGCGCTCGCCCAATGGCGCGATCGAGCGCGTGCGCCCGCAAGATATCAAGACCTCGGCACTGCTCACCGTCGAAGGCGAACTCGACGACATCTCCGGCTCGGGCCAGACGCGCGCCGCGCACGACCTGTGCACGGGCATTCAGGGCAATCAGCAGCACCACCTCGAGGTCAAGGGCGCGGGCCATTACGGCATCTTCAGCGGCCGCCGCTGGCGCGAAGTGGTCTATCCGCAGGTGCGCGAATTCATCCGCACCCATGAAGCCACCGGTCGCCCCGCCACCCAGGCGGCGGCAGCCCCGGAGACCGGCGACGCCGCCCAGCCGGCCGTGACGGCCGCCCCCACATCGCGCGCGCGGCGCGCGGCGCGCAAGGCCTGAGCTTGCCCATGGCGGCGACCGACGGCCTCCAGGGGCTGGCGGCCCGCATCGACGCCGCCCTGCCCCAGACGCAGTGCACACGCTGCGGCTACCCCGACTGCGCGGCATACGCCCGCGCCATCGCCGAGGAAGCCGCGCCGATCAACCAGTGCCCTCCCGGCGGCGCAGAGGGTGTGGCGCGCCTGGCAGCCCTCACCGGCCGCCCCACGCTGCCGCTGAACCCGGCCAACGGCCTTGAAGGCCCCCGCACGGTGGCCGTGATCGATGAAGCCTGGTGCATCGGCTGCACGCTGTGCCTCAAGGCGTGCCCCACCGACGCCATCTTGGGCGCCAACAAGCTCATGCACACGGTGATTGCACCCCACTGCACGGGCTGCGAACTGTGTATTCCCGTGTGCCCCGTGGACTGCATCCGGCTCGAAGAAGCGAGCGCTGGCGCCACGGGCTGGGCTGCCTGGTCGCCCGCCCAGGCCAACGAGGCGCGCCTACGCTACCAGGAGCACCAGCGGCGGATGGCGGCTGCGGACGAGAAGGCCCCTTGCGCCGCGGAACAGTCTGACCCCAAGGCGTCCGTGATCGCCGCCGCCCTGGCCCGTGCACGGGCACGCCGTGGCGGCTAACGCCGCCGGCTACTGCGCCGCGAGCGACTTGTACACGCCGCAGCCCAGCACGATATCGCCGACCCCCTGCACGAATGACATCTTGGTCTGCACCTTGCCCGTGGCGGGGTTAGTGATGTCATACTCCACCCAGCCCGGCCCGCGCCCCGCCTGGGTCCAGATGTCGTGCACGAGCCGGTCACCCGCAATGCCCGGGATGTCCTGCACGCGGGTGCCTACCTTCGCCGCGTTGCCGCCAAACGCCAGATAGGTGCCTTCGCCATCGAGCGCGAACACGTACATGTCGCGGTCGTGGAACGGCTGGCCTTTGTCGGTGATGGTGCGCAGCAGTTGGTCGCGCGAGCCGATGGAGCCGGCCAGTGCCATGGCCCGCTGCACCAGCGCCACGGCCTCGTCCGCCGTGCCCTGCTGCAGCCGGAAGGCCGCCACGGCGCTCGACAGCGTAGATGCGCGGTGCTCCAGCGCTTCGGCCTGCTGCACCGCATGCCCCACCATCTGCGCATTGCGCTGGGTGATCTGGTCGAGCTGCTGCACGGCGATGCTGATCTCGGCCAGGCCAGCGCTCTGCTCCTGGCCCGAATGGGAAATCTCCGTCATGTTGGCCGCCACGGTGCGGATTCCGCCGGCCATGCCCGCAATGCCCTCGCCCGCCGTGCGGATCAGGCCTGCACTGGCTTCCACCTGCTGGACCGAAGCGCCAATGAGCTGGCGGATCTCGCGCGCGGCCTCGCCCGAGCGCTGGGCCAGCGAACGCACCTCGGAGGCCACCACCGCAAAGCCACGCCCCTGCTCGCCCGCACGGGCCGCCTCCACGGCCGCATTGAGCGCGAGGATGTTCGTTTGGAAGGCAATGCTGTCGATCACGCCAATGATCTCGTTCATGCGGCGCGCGCTCTGCTGGATCGCCTCAACGGACTGCACGGCACGCTCCATGGCCTGGGCCCCCGCCGCAGCGGCATCGCGCACCTGGGCCGCGCGTTGGTCGGCTCCCTGGGCCGTCTGGGCATTGCTCTGCACGGTGGCCGACAGCTCCTCTACGCTGGCCGCCGTTTGCTCCAGATTGGCCGCCTGCTGCTCGGTGCGTTCGGCCAGCGCACGATTGTCCACCGCCAGACTCTGGCCCGCGTGGGCCACGAGCGCGGCATTGCTGCGGATGTCGGCCACCATGGCCGAGAGCGTGAGCACCATGCGGTCCAATAACGCGGCCATGGCACCCAGCTCGTCGCGGCTGGACAGTGCGGCGCGGGCACGCAGGTCGCCGCCCGTGGTCTGCTCCATGGTGCGCGTGATGCGCGCCAAGTCGGCCGACTGGCTCAGGTACAGCGACAGTAGCAGGTAGGCCACACCCACAGCCCCCGCGGCCATGAGGCCCCAGGTCCACGCCGGCCCGTCAGCCCATGCCGTCGCCACGAGCGCGCCCAGCGCCACCGCGCCCACCACGCCGAGCTTGCCCGGTAGGCTCAGGCGCCGCATCAGCCACAGCCCCGGCCGCAGGGGAAGGAATCCTGCCATCGTCGATGTCTCCAAACGCGCTCTTGTCTTTTGTGGCTTTGATACTAGTTGTAACCACTTACGCCGGATTGACAAGGGCTGCATACCCAGAGCCTTCGGATTTTCGGACCAAGGGGCATCAGCCGCCCTGCCCCTGAAAGGCGGGCCCCTTCCCACATAATGGCGGGCCATGAATCCCCTGCTCTCCAAACTTCAGCCCTACCCGTTCGAGCGGCTGCGGCAACTCTTCGCGGGGGTGACGCCCGCAGCCCAGTTCAGCCCCATCAGCCTGGGCATGGGCGAGCCCCGCCATCCCACGCCCCCTTTCATCAAGGAAGCACTGACCCAGAGTCTCGGTGGCCTGGCAAGCTACCCCGCCACAGCCGGCGAGCCGCGCCTGCGCGAGGCCTGCGCCGCTTGGATGCAGCGCCGCTACGGCGTGGCCATTGACGCCGCCACGCAGGTGCTGCCCATCAATGGCTCGCGCGAGGCGCTGTTCGCCTTCGTCCAGACCGTGATCGACGCCTCGCGGCCCGGTGCCACGGTGGTATGCCCCAATCCGTTCTATCAGATCTACGAAGGCGCGGCCCTGCTCGCGGGTGCCACGCCCTTCTACGCCCCAAGTGACCCGGCGCGGAACTTCGCCGTGGACTGGGACAGTGTTCCAGACGCCGTATGGCAGTCCACGCAGCTGCTCTTCGTGTGCTCGCCCGGCAACCCCACGGGCGCGGTGATGCCGCTGGCCGAATGGGAAAAGCTCTTCACCCTCAGCGACCGCTACGGCTTCGTGATCGCCTCGGATGAGTGCTACAGCGAAATCTACTTCCAGGGCGAGCCACCGCTCGGGGGCCTGGAGGCCGCTGCCAAGCTGGGCCGCACCGGCTACCGCAACCTCATCGCGTTCACGAGCCTTTCCAAGCGCAGTAACGTGCCGGGCCTACGCAGCGGGTTCGTCGCGGGCGATGCGCAGCTCATCAAGGCCTTCCTGCTCTATCGCACCTACCACGGCAGCGCCATGGGCCCCGCCGTGCAGGGCGCGAGCATCGCGGCCTGGAATGATGAACAGCACGTGGTCGAAAACCGCGCGCTGTACCGCCAGAAATTCGAGCGGGTCACGCCCATGCTCGCCGCCGTGATGGAAGTGGCCCTGCCCGACGCAGGCTTCTACCTCTGGGCCAAGGTGCCGGAGCACCTCGGCATGAGCGATGCAGAGTTCGCCCGCGCCCTCCTGGCTCAATACAATGTCACCGTGCTGCCGGGCAGCTACCTGGCCCGGGAATCCGCGGGCGTGAACCCCGGCGCCCAGCGCGTGCGCATGGCCCTCGTGGCCGAGACCGACGAATGTGTCGAGGCGGCCTCGCGCATCGTGCAATTCATCCAATCCCATAAGAACTGAGCCCTCCAATGACCCAACAACTGCAACAGATCATCGACGCCGCCTGGGACAACCGCGCCAGCATCTCGCCCAAGGCCGCCCCGAAGGAAGTGGCGGACGCTGTCGAGCACGTGATCGCCGAACTCAACAACGGCAAGCTGCGTGTGGCCACGCGCGAGGGCGTGGGCCAGTGGACCGTGCACCAGTGGATCAAGAAGGCCGTGCTGCTGTCGTTCCGCCTGAAGGACAACGAGGTCATCAAGGCCGGCGACCTGGGCTTCTACGACAAGGTGCAGACCAAGTTCGCCCACCTCTCGGCCGAGGAAATGGCAGCCACCGGCGTGCGCGTGGTGCCCCCGGCCGTGGCCCGCCGTGGCAGCTACATCGCCAAGGGCGCAATCCTGATGCCCAGCTACGTGAACATCGGTGCCTACGTGGACGAAGGCTCCATGGTCGACACCTGGGCCACCGTGGGTTCGTGCGCCCAGGTCGGCAAGAACGTGCACCTGTCGGGTGGCGTGGGTCTGGGCGGCGTGCTCGAACCCCTGCAAGCCAACCCGACCATCATCGAGGACAACTGCTTCATCGGTGCGCGCTCGGAGGTGGTCGAGGGTGTGATCGTCGAGGAAAACTCCGTGCTGGGCATGGGCGTGTACCTTGGCCAGAGCACCCCCATCTTCAACCGCGACACCGGCGAGATCAGCTACGGCCGCGTGCCGGCGGGCAGCGTGGTCATCAGCGGCAGCCTGCCCAAGAAGACCAAGGGTGGCCAGGACTACAGCACCTACGCCGCCGTCATCGTCAAGACGGTGGACGCGCAAACACGCTCCAAGACCAGCCTGAACGACCTGCTGCGCGACTGATCCACAAGGCGCCGAGAGCCACACCACCGACAACCAAGAACGAGAGGGACCCCATGAGCACGATGGAGCGCATCCTGCGCCTGATGGCCGAGAAGAAGGCCTCGGATGTCTATTTGTCGGCCAGTGCTCCGGCGCTGATCAAGATCAACGGCGAATGCGTGCCGATCAACAACCAGATCCTGCCGCCCGATGCGCCCAAGAACCTCCTGGCCGAAATCGTGCCGCCGGACCGCATCGAGGAACTGGAAGAAACTGGTGAGCTCAACATGGGCGTTCCGCTCTCGGGCGTGGGGCGCTTTCGTGTGAGCGCGATGCGCCAGCGCGGCAGCTACGCCGTGGTGGTGCGCTTCATCACGCAGATCATTCCCGAGCTGTCCACGCTGAGCCTGCCGCCCGTGCTGGGCGACCTGATTCTCGAAAAGCGCGGCCTCATCCTCGTGGTGGGCGCCACGGGCTCGGGCAAGAGCACCACGCTCGCGTCGATGATCGACAGCCGCAACGCTCAGCTCACGGGCCACATCCTCACGATCGAAGACCCGGTCGAGTACCAGTTCAAGAACAAGAAATCGATCGTGAACCAGCGCGAGATCGGCAGCGACACGCAGTCGCTGCAGACGGCGCTCAAGAACGCGCTGCGCCAGGCGCCCGACGTGATCCTGATCGGCGAAATCCGCGACCGCGAGACCATGTCCGCCGCCATTGCCTACGCGCAGTCGGGCCACCTGTGTCTGGCCACGCTGCACGGCAACAACAGCTACCACGCACTGAACCGGATCCTGTCCTTCTACCCCGTGGAAGTGCGCCCCACCATGCTGGGCGATCTGGCATCGGCGCTCAAGGCCGTGGTATCGCAGCGCCTCGTGCGCACGCCCACCGGCGAGCGCCTGCCCGCCTGCGAGGTCATGCTCAACACCAAGCTCGTGGGGGAACTCATCGAGAAGGGCGATTTCTCCGGCGTGCGAGAAGCCATGGAAAAGTCCATGGCCGAAGGGTCCCAGACATTCGAGGAAAGCCTCGCCCACCTGATCAAGGAGGGCCGGATCGACCGCAAGGAAGGCCTGGCCTACGCCGACTCGCCCACCAACCTCATGTGGCGCCTGCAGAACGACTTTTCGCTGGCTGCCAAGGCCGCCCAGGCCCAGAAAGAGGCGGGTATGGCCGCCGAGGAAGATGAACCCTCGTTCACCGAAATCGTCCTCGACGTCAAAGCAAGCTGACCCGCCACCGCCTTCCCTTCGTTAGCCCTTCATGTCGCGCACCCTCCAACTGGCCGAACAGCTGATCTCCCGCCCCTCCGTCACGCCTGAAGATGCCGGCTGTCTCGAACTGCTGGCCGCGCGCCTGGCGCCGCTGGGCTTTGCCTGCGAACGCATGGACAGCGGCCCCGCCGACTTCCGCGTGAGCAACCTGTGGGCCAGGCGCCCCGCCGCCGGAGGCAAAACCTTGGTATTTACCGGGCACACCGACGTGGTGCCCACCGGCCCGCTCGAGCAATGGAACAGTGACCCGTTCTCGCCCACGCACCGGGACGGCAAGCTCTACGGCCGCGGCGCGAGCGACATGAAGACCTCGATCGCCGCCTTCGTCGTGGCGGTGGAGGAATTCCTTGCGGCCACGCCCGCGCCGTCCATCGGCATCGCCTTCCTGCTCACGAGTGACGAGGAAGGCCCCTCGGTGGATGGCACCAAAATCGTGGTCGAACGCCTGCGCGAGCGCGGCGAGGCGCTGTCGTGGTGCATCGTGGGCGAGCCCACCTCGGTCGAGAAGACCGGCGACATGATCAAGAACGGCCGCCGCGGCACGCTCTCGGGCAAGCTCACCGTCAAGGGCATCCAGGGTCACATCGCCTACCCCCAGCTCGCGCGCAATCCCATCCATCAGGCCGTGCCTGCGCTGGCCGAACTGGCCGCCACCGAGTGGGACCAAGGCAACGAGTTCTTTCCACCCACAAGCTGGCAGATGAGCAACATCCACGGCGGCACGGGCGCGACGAACGTGATTCCAGGCCAGGTGGTGGTCGACTTCAATTTCCGCTTCTGCACCGAATCCACGGCCGAAGGCCTCAAGCAGCGTGTGCACGCGGTGCTCGACCGCCACAACCTCGAGTACGACCTGCGGTGGACACTGGGCGGCCAGCCCTTCCTGACCACGCCGGGCGACCTCGTCACGGCCGTGCAGCAGGCCATCCGCGCTGAGACGGGGCTGGAGACCGCACTGTCCACCACGGGCGGCACGAGCGACGGCCGCTTCATCGCGCAGATCTGTCCCCAGGTCGTCGAACTGGGTCCGCCCAATGCGAGCATCCACAAGATCGACGAGCACGTGGTGGTGGCCGATATTGAGCCGCTCAAGAACATCTACCGCCGCACGCTGGAGCACCTGAACGCTCGGGTCGCCGCATGAGCACGGCCGTCCAAGGAAATACCGTCGGCGCCCTGATCGCCAGCGGCGCGGCCCGCCTTACCGAGGCCGGCGTGGGCTTTGGTCACGGCACGACCAATGCGCACGACGAGTCCGCCTGGCTCGTACTCTGGCGCCTGGGCCTGCCGCTGGACAGTGCGCTCGGCGACGAACCCGATTCCGTGGCCAATCAGCCCGTAGTGCAGGCAGATCAAGCGCTGGTAGCTACACTTTTTGAAGAGCGTATCGCCACGCGCAAACCCGCCGCCTATCTCACGCGCGAGGCCTGGCTGCAGGGGGTGCCGTTCTACGTGGACGAACGCGCCATCGTGCCGCGCAGCTTCATTGCCGAGCTGCTGGCCGACGGCAGCATCGACGACTGGCTCAGCGACCAGACCCGCCAAGTGCTCGATCTGTGCACCGGCAACGGCAGCCTGGCCGTGCTGGCGGCCCTGGCCTACCCCGACGTGCAGGTGACGGGCGCCGACCTCTCCCCCGATGCGCTGGCCGTGGCCCGCATCAACGTGGAGCGGCACGGCCTGCAGGAGCGCGTGCGGCTCCTGCTTTCCGACGGTCTCTCGGCCGTTCCCGGCCCTTGGGACCTGATCCTGTGCAACCCACCCTACGTGAATGCGCAGAGCATGTCCGAACTGCCCGCCGAATACCGTGCCGAGCCCGAACTGGCGCTGGCAGGCGGCGCAGACGGCATGGATTTCATCCGCCGCCTGCTGGCCGAAGCCCCGGCCTGCATGAGCGAGCGTGCGGTGCTGGTGCTCGAGATCGGCAACGAGCGCGCACACTTCGAAGCCGCCTTCCCTGACCTGCCCGTATTCTGGCTCGACACCAGCGCCGGTGACGACCAAGTGCTGCTCATCACCCGCGAAGCGCTGCAGGCCTGGGCCGCAGGCTAAATGGTGCCTCCCCCACCCGGCGGCTGGCGCTTGGGTGGCCTGGCCTGAGCAGAAACCGCCGGGTCGATACGGGTTGCGGCCGGCACCCGGTGGTGTTCGCTGGGATAATCCCGGCCAGTCATGATCAGTCTTCGCAATATCCAACTGCGCCGCAGCGCGCGCGTGCTGCTGGACAGCGCCTCCGTTTCCATCAACCCTGGCGAGAAAGTCGGCCTCATCGGCCGCAACGGCGCGGGGAAATCCACCCTGTTTGCCCTGCTCAACGGCACGTTGCACGAGGACGGCGGCGATTTTTCCATGCCCTCCCAGTGGCGCCTCGCCCAGGTCGCGCAAAACATGCCCGAAACGGCGGAGCCGGCGACCGACTTCGTGCTGAATGGCGACACACGCTTGTCCGATCTGCGTGCCGCGCTCGCAAAAGCAGAGCAATCGGGGGACGGCATGGCCATCGCCCATGCGCACTCCGACCTCGCGGACGCGGGTGCGCACGACGCCACGGCGCGCGCCCAGGCGCTGATCCTGGGCCTGGGCTTCCAGGTGAAGGAACTCAATAACCCCGTGAACAGCTTCTCCGGCGGCTGGCGCATGCGCCTGCAGCTCGCGCGCGCGCTCATGTGCCCGAGCGATCTGCTGCTGCTGGACGAGCCCACCAACC
>JAYSFC010000056.1:0-21531 GCA_041913505.1 Acidovorax sp. | reverse complement strand
GTGCTAGCTTTTCGTACCGTCACTTATTGCACTGAAAACGAGGAGACCCCGTATTCGACCGCGTTGCTCTCGACTTCCTCTCCCCAGCCATAGATGCGATCCTCCAGGTCAGCGCGGGAGAGGATGGCGCCCGGGCGAACCAGCAAGGCCTGCAGCAATGAGAACTCGCGGTTCGACAGTTGCACGGGCGGGCCGCCAGGAACGCTGGCTTCCTTCGTGGCGGGATCGAGCGAGACCACGCCGTTGCCGATCACGGGCAGCGCGGCCCCGGCCTTGCGGCGCAGCACGGCCCGCATCCGCGCCAGCAACTCCGCCATCTCGAAAGGCTTGAGCACGTAGTCGTCCGCGCCGCCATCGAGCCCGCGCAGGCGGTCATTCAATCCATCCCGGGCGGTGATGATCAGCAGAGGCACGGGGTTGGCCTGGCCGCGAATGCGGGCCAGCACTTCCAGCCCGTCCTTGCCGGGCAAGCCCAGGTCGAGCAGCACCACGCCGTAGTGCTGACAGTCCAGCGAGTCGAGCGCGGTTTGCCCGTTCTTGACCCAATCCACCGCATAGGATTCGTCTTTCAAGGCGGCCTGAACCACCTCGCCAATCATGGGGTCGTCTTCAACCAGCAGTACCCGCATGCCATCCCCCTTCAATGAAAGTAACCCGTAGGAGCTTTTGCATCATGGCGTCTCCGTCCCGCTTACCCGGGCCTTCCTCATCGTTACATTGATCAGGACGGGCAGCGCGATAAGTACCAGCGGCATCTGCACCATCAGTCCCGTGATGATCGCCACGGCCAAGGGCTGCTGCATGGCCGACCCCTGGCCCAGCCCCAGCGCCAGCGGCAGCAGCGCCAGGATGGCGGCGATCGTCGTCATCGCAATGGGGCGAAGCCGGTTGCGGCCGGCCGCCAGCAGCGCGTCGCCGATCGGCATGCCGTCCTCATGTTGCAGCGCCCTGTATTCCGATACGTAGAAGATCGCCACTTCCGTGACGATGCCGACGATCATCGTCATGCCCATCATCGAGGAGATGTTCAATTCGATGCCCGTGGCCCAAAGGCCGATGAACACTGACCCCGCCGCCAGCAGCGGCATCGCCAGCACTGCCAGGGCGATGCGGAAGCGTTCATAGAGGAAGAGCAGCAGCGCGAACACCAGCGCCACGGCCGTTCCGAACACCGTCATCAAGCCCTGGAAGGCGATTTGCTGCTGCTGGTACAGGCCGCCGAGCGTGTAGTACGCGCCCGTGCCCAGCAGCCCCGGGCCGGCCAGCATGTGCTTGACGTCGGCGATGGTCGAGCCCAGGTCGCGTCCGCTGATGCGCGCGGTGACCGCCACCATGCGCTTGAGGTTGTCGCGCTCGATCTGCGGCTGGCCGGCCACCGGCTCGATCGTCGCCACGCGCTGCAGCGGGAACAGGTGGCCATCCGGTGCGCGCAGCATCAGCGTGCGCAGCACGGTGTCGTTCGAGCGGACCGACGTGGGTGTCCAGACGCGAACGCCCACCATCTTGGGCCCTTGCTGCACGCGGGTGGTGACGTTGCCCGACAGGGCATCGCTCAAGGCCTGCGCCACCCATGCCGCATCGACGCCCTCAAGCGCCGCGCGCTCCGGTTGCACATGGACATCCAGCGCGTCGCCTGCCGGGTTGATGCCGTCGCGCACGTCCACCACCCCGGAAATCTTGCCCAGAGCGCCGGCGACCCGCGTGGCCGAGTCGTACAGCACCTTCGGGTCGTCGGCGAATATCTTGATCTGCACCGGCTGGGGCACCGCCGTCAGATCGCCGATCAGGTCCTCCATCAGCTGTGCCATCTCCACGCCGATCCCCGGCACGTCGTGCTCGATCTTCGTGCGGATCTCCTCCATGACGGTGCGGATCGGCTCCCTGTTTCCATCCTTGAGGCGGATGAAAAAGTCCCCCTGGTTGGCTTCGTTCAAGCCGCCGCCCAGGCCCAGGCCGGTGCGGCGGGAATAGGTCAGCACGTTGGGGTTGGCCTTGACGATGGCCTCGACCTGCCGCAGCACACGGTCGGTCTCGCTGAGCGAGGTGCCGGGCGGCGTGCGGTAGTCGAGCACGAATCCGCCCTCGTCCATGGCCGGCATGAAGCCGGAGCCCACGCGCGCATAGGCCAGCCAGCTCACGATGAGCAGCGGCACCAGCCCCGCCAGCAGCCACCAGGGGCGTGCCAGCGTGCCTGCCAGCACCTTGGCGTACCAGCCCTGAACACGCGGAAAGAAGCGGCCGCCCTCGCCGTGCTCGGCATCACGCGGCTTCAGCAGGTGGTCGCACAGGATCGGGACTGCCAGCAGCGTGATGATGAACGAGATCAGCAGTGCGCTGGCCATCGTGATCGACAGGGCCTTGAAGAACGCGCCGGTCACGCCCGTCAGGAACGCCAGCGGCAGGAAAATGACGAGCGTGGCGGCGGACGAGCCGACCAGCGGCCGCATGAATTCGATCGCCGCGCCCATCACACGGCCGTGGAAATTGGCGCTGCCGTTTTCCCGCACGCGCCGCACGATGTGCTCGATCATCACGATCGCGTCGTCGATGATCAGGCCCACCGCGGCGGCCATGCCGCCCAGCGTCATGATGTTGAACCCCATGTGGAAGACGCCGAGCAGCACGCAGGTGGCGGCGATCACCACGGGCACGACCGCCACCGCGATGGCGGTGATCTTCCAGTTGCGCAGGAATACCAGCAGCGTGGCGGCGGCCAGCACCACGCCGATCAGGATGGCGTCGCGCACGCTGGCCGCCGAGGCGGTGACGAGCTGGCTCTGGTCGTACCAGTTGGCCAGCGTCACGCCGGCCGGGAGACTGGCATGGAACGCGGCGAGCTTGTCGCCCACCCCGCGTGCGATGGCCACGCTGTTGCTGCCTGGCTGCTGGTAGATGTTGAGCAGCACGGCATCCTGGCCGTCCGCCGTGACGCGCGTCCAGGCCGGCGTCGTTTCCAGCTGCACGTCGGCCACGTCGCCCAGGTGAACGATGCCGGTCGGCGAACTGCCCACCACGATGCCGCGCACGCTGGCCAGCGATGACAGCGGCGTGTCGGCGACCACCAGGTACAGCTTGCCGTGGTCTTCCAGCCGTCCGGCCGCGCTGACCGCGTTGGACGCCGACACCGCGCGCGCCACGTCCGCGAGCCCCAGGCCGCGCGCTGCCAGCTTCGCCGGATCGGCCGTCACCCGGTATTCGTCCTGCACGCCGCCCACCACCTGCACGCGCGCCACGCCGGGCACCGACGACAACAGGGGGCGCAACTGGTACTGCGCCAGGTCGTAGAGCTGCGACAGCGACTTGCCTTGCGAGGTCAGGCTGTACGCGATGATGGGGAACACGGTGGGGTCCATGCGCCGCACCCCCATGCGCGTGCCGGCCGGCAGCGTCGGCAGGATTTGCGCGATGGCGGCATTGATGTCCAGCGTCGCCTGGGCCATGTTCGTTCCCCAGGCAAAAGTCATCGCGACGGTTGCACTGCCCCGGCTGGAGGTTGAATGCACCTCTTCGATGCCGGGCACCCGCCGCACAGCCTCTTCGACCGGGTTGGTCACCAGTATGGCCATCTGCTCGGCGGGGCGATCACCCGCGTCGAGGGAGACTTCCACCCGGGGGAAATCCACGTTCGGAAACAGCGTGATCGGCAGGCGCAGCGCCATGGCCATGCCTGCCAGGGCCAGCAGGGCGACGAGAAACAGGATCGAACGTCGGTGGCCTTGTATCCATTCGCTGACGTTCATCGGGTTGCCTCGCGCACGGACATCCCGTCGGTCAACTCATAGTTGCCTTGTACTACCAGCGTCTGAGCGGGCTGCAAGGGGCCGTCGATCCCCAGTTGCTCGCCGTTGTCGACGCGCACCTGCACCGGGATGCGATGGGCGTGTCCTTGATCGATCTGGAATACATAGTCCCCCTGGCCGTCGCGCAATACCGCCGACCGGGGCACGACCCAGTGCTCCGCCCCTTGTACCGAAATAATGCCCTGGACAGGCTCGCCCGGGATCAGCGGCGTACCGGAGCCGGGTTGCACATCGACCTGCACATCCACCATGCGCGTCTGCGCGTTGATGACGGCGTGCACGCCCCTGACGCGGCCGCTGGTCGCTCGTCCCGGTGCATTGGCTGCGGAGGCGAGCGAGGTCAGCGTGACCGGAGCGCCCGCGTGAACCGATGGCAGCGAGGCTGGGTCAATGCCCAGCGTGACCCGTGTCGTCGCAATCGCATTGGCGCGTCCCAACTGGAGAATCACGCCGCCAGCAGCCACGCGGTCGCCCTGCGCGGCCGCCAGCCGCGTCACGATGCCGTCGAAAGGCGCGCGCACGGCGCGCTCCCCCGGGTCGGCGCCGAGCTGCCTTTGCGCCGCCAGTGCCTGCTCGGCGTCCGCAAGCGCTTTCTCGGCGCTGGACAGCTGCGATTGTGTGGCGAGGCGCTGGGTGAACAGCGCCAGCGTTCGTTGCAACTCGCCGTGCGCCAGCGTGACCGCGTTCTGCGCCTGCTTGTAGCTCAGCACCGCGCCGGGATCGGCCGTGGCCGCGAAGAGTGGATCGCCGCGCTTGACCGCCTGGCCTGCGCCGACCTTGAGGCGGCTTATCTGTGCCGGATAAGGCAGGCTGATGTCCGTCTGGCTGTCCTGCGCGAATGTCACCGAGCCATACGCCGTGAGCGTCGGCGCGATCATCGCGCGGTGCGTGGCGATGGTCTTGACCAGCGCCACCGGCTGGTTCTGGCCGAAGGCCACGCCGCACAGCATCCAGAGTGCGGCTGCGATCGCGCTGTTGTTTTTCTTCATTTCGGGTCCTGGCTTGGTGATGGGGAAGAGGTATTCGATGCGGCGGCCTGGGGCATCTCGCCGCCGAGCAGCGATTGCAAGGCGATGCGCTGTTGCATCGACGTGCGCTGCAGCGCCAGCAGGTCGGCCCGCTTGGTCCGCAGGGACGACTGAAGATCGACGTAGGCGTTGAGGGTGAGGCTGTGCGCGCGATATGCGGCATCGGCAGCTTCGGCCGTCCGTGCCAGCGTGGCCACCGCATCAGTCGTGGCACGCATCTGCGCATCGACCAGCTTCTGGTCATCGAGGATCAGCGCGACGTCGGCGTAAGCCGTATTCACACGGTTCTGATACTCGTCGTGCAGGCGTGCGCGTGTCGCGGTCTCGATCGAGATGTTGCCGCGGTTGCGATTGAAGATCGGCAGGCTGATCGATGCCGTGAATCCGCGGGTGTAGCTGGCTGCGGTGTCGCGCGCTCGCGTGATGCCGAAGTTCAGCGACGGAAACTGCGCCAGTACGGCCGCGCGCAGCCGGGCTTCCTGCGCCTGGTAGCCGGCGGACAGCGCCAGCAGGTCGGGGCGGCGATTCGGCAGGTTCTCAAGCGCCTGGCGGATACCCTTGGCGTCGAGCGCCGGATAGGCGCTCGGGGGCGCAAGATCGAGATGCACCTCCGGGGCCAGGCCGAGGAAGGCGTTCAGTGCATGCCGCGCCTGCATGCGCTGCCTGGTCTGGTCATCGAGCTGCCGGCGGGCGTCCTCCTGCGCCACCAGATAGGGCGTGAGGGCGTCCAGTGTCGCATTGCCTGCCTGAATGGCTTGCTGCGCGGCTTGCACGCGCTGCTCGGCCAGGGCCAGGGATTGGCGCTGCAGCTCCGTGGAGCGGTCGAGAAAGACCACATCGACGAACAATTTACGGGCCTGGGCCACGGCCTGCCACTCCTGCCACAGCAGCACGAGATCGGCCTTGCGCTGGTCGGCATCGCTGGCATTGCGGCGTGCCGACAGCGTGATCAGGGACGTGAAGTCGAACGACAGTCCGGCGTTGAACGCGCTGACCAGCCCGGACGCCGATGGGAAGTCCCGGGTCAGATTGAACTGCGGATCGGGCAGCAGCCCGGCGGAGAACGCCTGGGCATGCGCTATGCCGGAATCGGCGCGCGCCAGTTTGAGATCGGGGTTGTTGGCCACCGCCAATATGGCCACGTCGGTCATGTCCAGCGGGCGGGCGGGATCGAACGGATGCGGGGCCAGCCCGGGCAGATCGACGCGCTGGTGGTTCAGCGTGAGCTGCCGCACGTCATGCATGGCCGTGTCGCGCGGCGTCAGCGGCAGTGGATGGTAGGTGGTGCAGCCGGCCGCCAGGCACGCGGCGCCCAGCAGTGGCACCCAGAAGGCCAGGCGGGAACGACATGCCGAGGCCGTGCCGCTGGCGGTGATCGAATGAGGGAATGGCGGTGCGGTGATTGTTTTCATGATGACGAGCGCTTTTTTCTGGCGTGTTTGACGAGCCACCAGAGAACTACCGGCAGCAGGAGCGCCGTGAGCAGCCAGGCCTCGTCCGCATCGAAGCCGCCGAGCGAAAGAGCCAGCCCGTGGCCCAGCCCGAAGCCAAGGTAGGCAATCAGAATGGCCCAGACAACGGCGCCCACCAGATTCAGGAGCAGGAACCTGGACCAGTGCACGTCGCTCATGCCGATGGCGATCGGACCGGCAATGCGAAGGCCGTACAGGAAGCGGACGGAAAGAATGACGGGCACGTGATGGCGCTCCAGCAACGCACGGGCGCGCGCAATCCGTGGCTCCAGGGAGGGAAACCGCGCCAGCAGCTGTTTGCCGTGCCTGCGGCCAAGAAAAAAGAAGAGCTGATCGCCCAGGAAACTCGCCAGAGTGGCGATCAGCATGACCACGGGCAGTTGAAGATAGCCGTGGTATGCCGCGGCGCCCGCGGCCAGCAGCACGGATTCACCTTCGAGGAAAGTGCCCACGCCCACGGCCGCGTAGCCATACGACTGGATCAAACCGGCGATGTCCATACTCAGGCCTCCTCTTTCTTGTTCTCATTGAAATTGATGCTACCTTATGTGTCTGCGAGTTCCTGATGGGTCAGGATCGGACGCGAAGGGTGTCGAAGGCCTTCAACAAGTCGGTCATGGCCGCTTGGCAGTCCGCTTGCAGCGGCGGTTGGGATTGCAGCGCTTTCAGCGCGTGGTCGATGGCTCTGTCGAGGACGCGCCAGTCGTTTGGAGCAATCTTGAGCCCGAATTTGTCGGCGCTCCACGCAAGTTCCAGATCCCTGATCCGCGTCCTGGCCCCAGGCAAATCGCCCCGGTTGAGCAGTGTGGCTGCATCACTGGCGATGCGGCGATATGCGGTCATATCGCCAGGCACAGGGCCCCCCTTGATCCGCGAGACAGCCTCTGCCGAGGCGGGTGCATGGGCAATGGCTGCAGCGGTCTGATCGGCGGGTTTGGCCACACTCGTCGCCCACGAAAGAAGCCAGACGTAGGCGAGTGCGGATATCGGATCAGCGGGGAAGTACGTTGCGTTCACGGCTTCTTCCAGAGGGATCGGATTTGGACTATTTGGTGGCCTGGGCGTACTCATCCCCATTCATCGTGAATTGCGCCACTCCCACCAGCAGCACGATCACTGAGAGAAAGAGTGTGCTGGTCCACAGGGCACCGATGCCCAGGCCGCCGTAGGTCTTCGATTGCGTCAGCAAATCGCCCAGCGCGGCGCCGAACGGACGGGTGAGGATGTAGGCGATCCAGAAGGTCAGCACTGCGTTGCCGCCCAGGCGCCATGCGGCGTAAGTGATGGCAATGAGCGCCCCGAAGGCGATGGCGCCCCAGGTGAATCCCAGGCCCAGGGCCTCGGTCGCCAGGTCGCCGGCGGCGGTGCCCAGCGCGAAGGTGCACAGGATGGCCGCCCAATAGAACAGTTCGCGGCGCGGCGTCACGATCTCGTGGATGGACAATGTGTGCTCGACCCGGTACCAGACGAAGAAGATCGCGGCCAGCGCCACGGCGAACACCGAGGTGCTGACGTACAGGCTGACGCCCAGGCCATCCGTCAGCAGATCGGTGATCTGTGTGCCGACCACACTGACCAGCACCACGGTGAGCCAGTAGATCCACGGTGTGTAGCGACGGGTGCGCAGCTGCATGAACAACGCGGCCGCCAGCAAGGCGGCCATGACCGTGCGGGTGACGCCCTGGCCCAGGCCTGCGTTGACCGCAAGGAAGTCCGCCCCGGTCTCGCCCACTGTCGTGGACATGATCTTGATGATCCAGAAGGACAGTGCGATTTCGGGGACTTTGTTAAGCCAGCCGATGGGCCGGGCCGCGGTCAATGCGTTCATGGTGCTCTCCTGCCAAGGTATGAAGTTGTGTGGAGAGTCTGTTCGGGTTGACTTAGCTCAGGCATAGGCCCAATTCAGGACCTCATCGAAGCGTGCATGCCCTTGGATTTGCAAGGCTCAGTGAGAGCTAAGTCTGCCCCCATACCTTCTCGATCGTGCAAATCCCTGCACGTACCAACTGGAGAATCAGCATGTATCGCTATACCAAACTTTCCCTGCTCGCAATCGCCATCGCCACGGCCGGCGCGGGCGCCTACGCGGCCAAGGCGAATGCCGAGAACGATGTCGCGACCATCGCGCAGGCCAAGACCTCGCTCATTCAGGCCATCAGCGCCGCCGAGCAGCACGCCAACGGCAAGGCCACCCATGCCGACTACGAGAAGTCCAGGCAGGGCAATTGGGTCTATGACGTGGAAGTGGTCAGCGGCGCCAAGGTCTTCGATGTCCGGGTCGATGCCGACAAGGGCACGGTCATCTCTTCTGCCGAAGACAAGGGGGACAACGATCACGACGAACGGGACTGATCGCTTGACGGCGGCCCTGGATCGCGTGCGGTCCAGCGGCCAACTTCGGAGACGACATGGAATCGTTCAATCAAGCGGCCTTTCTTTGGCTCAATGCACCTGCACACCCCTATGCGGGAATGCTCCACCTCGCCGTCTTTCTGGCGCAAGGGCTCATCTTGGCGGTGCCAGCCGGACTGGTGCTCGGATGGCTGTTTGGCGATGAGAAGCTGCGCAAGAGGATGCTGGTCGCCACCGCATCGGGGATGCTGGGCTTGTGCATCAGCATGGTCATCGGCCTGGCATGGCCGCACCCTCGGCCTTTCATGCTCGGACTTGGCCACCAGCTGATTGCGCATGCCGCCGATGCATCGTTTCCCAGTGACCACCTGACGTTGTGGTGGGCCGTGGCTTTCAGCCTGTGGCTTCAGCGCCTCCGGTTAGGAGCGGCTATGGCCTTGCTGGGCATTCCGATTGCATGGGCGCGCATCTACCTGGGGGTTCATTTTCCGCTCGACATGCTTGGGGCCGCGGTGGTGGCGGGATTCAGCGCCTGGTTCACACGGTCTCGGTCGGATTGGTATCTGGAGCCTTTTTATCAACTGGCCATCGGCATCCATCGCAGCATTTTTGGCAGGCCCATGTCTTGACGGGGCGTCCGACATTTTGCGTCCAGCAATGAGGCGCCTCCATTCGCCAGACAACTTCAGGAAGCGAACTGCTGGGACTGAAAGTCCCAGCGAGTGAGCTGCGGTTGCCCCTTTGACTTCTCCAAGCCCGCTCGCTTGGATATTTGTATGACTACTCAGACTGTTCTTTCCACCGTCGCGCACCCCAAGGTGCGGCCTCGTACCCTGCTATGGCTGATCGCGATCTGGCTGTTCCTGCTCACCCTCGCCGCCTTGCGTCCACTTTCGGTACCGGATGAGGGGCGATATGCCGAAATCAGCCGCTGGATGCTGTTGTCCGGCGACTGGCTGGTGCCTCGCATCGACGGCCTGCCGTTTTTCCACAAGCCGCCGCTGATGCATTGGCTGCAGGCCAGCATCATGGCGGTGCTCGGCCCCACCCCTTGGGCCGCGCGGCTGGTTCCGGCGCTGGCGGCTGCGCTGATGCTGGCCGGCCTGTATCTGGGCGCGCGGCGCATGGCCGGCGAGGCATTGGCCGCGCGCGCCGCCCTGATGATGGCCGCCAGCCTGGGCTTCCTGCTGGGCGGGCAATACATCAACCACGACATGCTGGTGGCGGCCTGGATTGCCACCGCGATCTGGTGCTTCGCGCTCGCCTTTGTGCTGAGCGATGGGAACCGCCCGCACGCCGGCTGGGCGCGCGCCGGCTATGTGGCCTGCGCGCTGGGGGTGATGACCAAAGGACTGATTGGCCTGGCGTTGCCGGGACTGGTGATTTTCGTGTGGCTGTTCGCAACCAGGCAGTGGCGCAAGGTACCGCGCCTGCCCTGGATCAGCGGCTTGCTGCTGTTCGCGCTGATTGCGGTTCCATGGTTCGTACTGGCCGGTCAGCGTTACCCGGGCTTGTGGAGCTACCTGTTCGGCGAGCAGCAATTCACGCGCTACACCAGCGCAGGCTTCAACAACGTGCATCCATGGTGGTTCTACCTGGCCGGACTCCTGGCGATGTTGTTCCCGTGGTCTCTGTTCGTGCCGTTCTCGGTGTTCACCCGCGCCGACCCATCCCCGGAAGCCACCCGATCGCAAGCAAGCGATGCTCACCGCGCGTTGGTGAAGCTGTGCTGGATCTGGCTTGTCGCCATCGTGGTGTTCTTTTCCATTCCTAGCTCCAAGTTGATCGGTTACGTTCTACCCGTGCTGCCGCCGCTGGCGTTGTTGGCGGCACTGGGTTGGCAGCGAGTGTGGTCCGCGCGTCGGCACGCGGACCGCTGGTTTGCAGGTTTGATGCTGATTCCCGTGTTGACTGCCGGGGGAGTCACGCTTGGCTATGACCGTGTGGCAGGCGACAAACTCGCGGCCGATACCGCCGCTGTGCTCGCTTGTCACGCCTCGCCTGATGATCCGATCTATGTTTTCGACGGCTATCCGCTGGACCTGCCTTTTTTGGCGCGGACGAATCACCCGCTGATCGTCCTGCAGGACTGGGCGGATGCCCGTGCTCATGATGGCGACACCTGGCGGCGTGTACTGGTCGATGCGGGAGACTTCGAGCCCGAGCTGGCGGCGCACGTGCTGCAGCCGCCCAGCGTGATGGTGGAAGCCGCGCATTCACCCCACGCCTGGCTGCTGTCACCTGTCAGGAGCTTCGCGAATCCTGCGCTGGTGGGATGGCGACCCGTGTACACCGGCCGCGGCTGGAGACTCTTTGCCTCGTCAGGTGCTGCATCGCCGCAGCATGAGTCGGCGGCAGGCCACCGTGAAACCCTTCCAGGCTGTAAAAAAATACCCCAAGTGAATCAAATACTGCCGTCCGACACGGTGCGACCGACAAATCAACAACGCTACGGTACGAGAATTCCGTTGGTATTGGCTGAAGACAAACCTTGACCTCGCCGCGCCGCCACCCAGTACAAGGGGCGGCGCTTCACTTCACCATATATTCGGGCAACGTATTCAGCCAGCGTTCCAATGGACAGCAATTGGACTCCAGAAAAGAACATGATGCTGGTAATCAGCGTTGCATAGCCCTGTACCTTGATGCCCCAGTAAAAATACTCGAATACTGTCCAGGCACCATATCCCATTGCCGCCAACGCCAGCACCAGTCCGAGAACACCGAAAAGCCTTAGTGGGGCAGGCGTGAAAGCAAGCAGGCCCGTGATCCCGAGCCTCAATGCGCTGCGCAAATCGTAGTGACTGCGGCCTGCTTGACGCGGCAACGGTTCGTAGGGCAATTCAACGCAACGAAAGCCTGCCCAGGCATACAGCCCTTTCATGAAGCGATTTCGTTCCGGCAGTGCATTGAGCGCCTGTACCACGCGCCGATCCAGCAGCCGGAAATCGCCGGCATCGGGTGGAACCTTGAAACGACTCCCCCAATTGAGCAATCGGTAAAAATTACGAACGCCAAATCCGTAGAGACGTGGCTGGTCTTCTCGGTTTTTTCGCACGGCATACACATTATCAGCACCATCCCGCCAATGGTGCAGCATCTCGGGTAGCAGGGCTGCAGGGTGCTGGCCATCGGCATCCATCATGACAACCACATCGCCAAGTGCTGCTTCCAGCCCAGCTGCAAGCGCTGCCTCCTTGCCGAAATTTCTTGACAGTTGCAACGTGACAAGATTTGGGTATTGCTCGGCCAGTTCAGCCATCACCGCCAAGGTATCGTCGCGACTTCCATCGTCTACAACGATGAGTTCTACCTTTGGCGACAGCGCCAACAATGCAGCCAGCACCTCGGGAACGACACGTGGCAGGCTCGCAGCCTCGTTGTAGGCGGGCATGATGCAACTGATTCCGGGGGTATCAGTTCGGGAAATGAGAGGAGTCATGATGCGAAAGGCAACAGTGGAACCGGCCGTGCATGGGCGACCCCCTGTCTCATCGCATCACAGCATTGCGTGCAATAGAAGAAGTCGCACAGCGCGGTTCAGGCGTGCACAAATTTGCACACGGTTGAAATTACGTATCAAAACTTAGCTGTCACTGAGCCAGGGCGTGCGCAGTGAAGAACAACGCATCACATAGATGCGATCGGCGTTACAAGACCCGCCGGCAGCCCCTATGTGTGGCCTAAGTCTAGCTCGCAAGACTACGAGTGCTTTCGATCCAACGCTCACTGGCGCGAAAACTTGCGTCGTGAGATGCACTTCTTTTTTTGGAGCATGACATGAAGCTTTTTCGCATCACCCAACCTATTGCCGCTGCCATGTTCGGCCTGGCAGTCCTGACTGCTGGCTACGTTGCGCCGTCCTTTTTGGGCACCATCAATGTCGCAGAGGCAGCACCCTCGAAGCTCGGGGATCTTGGCTCTTTCCGAGCGATTGCAGTGGATGTCTCGGCCCTGGTCAATAAGGGCGATCTGCCTGCGGCCAAGACACGCATCAAGGATCTGGAAATTGCGTGGGACTCTGCAGAAGCAGGGCTCAAGCCTCGTGCCGCAAGCGACTGGCACGTCGTAGACAAAGCCATCGACCGGGCACTGTCCGCACTGCGAGAGAGCAAACCGAATAGTGCAGACTGCAAGCAGGCCCTGACCGACCTGCTCAAGACGATGGATCAGATGAACGGCAAAAAATAGGCTGGATCTGTTTGCACATCGATAAGGGATCTAGTGCCGCTCTTCTCATGGCAAGAAGGTCTGCATCGTCAGCATATGTAACGCCGCATTCAGATTGTCTCTTCGACACGAAAGATGTCGGCACCACTTCCCAGGCTAACGTTGTCGGATTACTACCTTACATCACATTCATCGCCATGATCAAAAATCACCGCACAAGCGCTCTCAGGAATGGCGTCTTGACAAGCATTGTTGCTGTCGTCGCCCTGTCCAGCACGCCAGCCAGAGCGGACGTGGATTGGTTTATCAACCTTGGCATACCTGGCGTAGTTGTTCCTCCACCTGCGCCGGTGTATGTGGCCCCTCCGCCTGTTTATTTGCCACCGCCGCCAAGAGTTATCTACCAGCCGCCACCTGTGCAATATGGCGGATATTCTTCAGGCTATTACTATGATGCGCCGCCTCCTGACTATTACAGGCGGCGTTACTGGCAAGAGCGTCGTGAACAAGAATGGCGCGAACGCGAGCACGCTCGACGTGAATGGCGTGGCGACGAGGATTGAGACTGGCTCGTCCAAATCCGCTCCAGCGAAATATTGCCTCTGCGGACTATTTCACCGGTCTGCTAAAAAGGCCCAGTGACGGCTCAACAGGTAGGTAACACAGGCCACGCCGACAAGCACCAGGGCCAGCAGCACGTCGTAGCGGGTGCTGGTCCAGCGCAGCAGCACGGCGTAAGCCAATTCGTTGACGAGGAAGCCGCCAGCCGATATTGCGAAGAAGCGCAGCCCCGCATGGCCGATAGAACTACCATGCCCACGAAAGCTCAAGAGGTGGTGGCCGGTG
This sequence comes from Acidovorax sp., assembly GCA_041913505.1. Lineage (GTDB taxonomy): Bacteria > Pseudomonadota > Gammaproteobacteria > Burkholderiales > Burkholderiaceae_C > JAYSFC01. Next base: position 7,863 of record JAYSFC010000056.1, on the reverse strand, counting down.
AACGAAAAGCCCAGCGCCACTAACCATCCAGCCACATTTGCATGCAGCGGGGGCCAACCGGCCAGGGCTACGAGGGTGGTGGCCACACACCAATGGACGGCGGCAGCGGTGCAGCCCACAACGATAAACCAGCCGATACGGTTGCTCTGCAGCTGGTCGCTTTGGCGTGGCATGAAGGGAGAACCTGAACGATGGGGTATGAGTCGCAGCAGCATAGCAGTTGGCCCCGCATCAGCATCTGTGTGGACGATTTCGGCTTGCACGAGGGCATTAACAGGGCTGTATTCGCCTTGGCCCGCCAGGGGCGAGTGCAGGCCGTGTCGGCCATGGTGGGCGGGCCGGCATGGAAGGATGGTGCTCTTGCGCTGCGCGTTTTCGACCAGCAGCAGCTGGAAGTGGGACTGCACCTAGATCTGACGGAATTCCCACAGCAACCCGCACTGCGAACCCCTATAAAGCGCCTGATCGTGCGGGCTTACTTGCGCCGATTGGACGAAGCAGCCCTTCGCTCCGAGATACGTGCACAATTCGACGCCTTCGAGCAGGCCATGGGCCGCGCGCCCGCCTTTGTCGATGGTCACCAGCATGTGCATCAACTGCCCATGGTGCGCACGCTGCTTATGCAGGAGCTGGCGCGCCGCTACCCTGCTGGCAACCTGTGGCTACGCGCTACATTCAGCCCACTGGGCGCAGCGCATTTCGATGCAGTTACAGGCATCAAAAGCCACGTGATTGCGCTCCTTGGTGCAAGATCTCTCTCAAAGCTGGCCCGGCGCCATGGGCTGCGCCAGAACGCACGGTTGCTAGGGGTGTACGACTTCACTGGGGGAACGCAGAAGTACCGTGTACGGCTGGCCCGTTGGTTGCGAGCCGCGAAAGATGGCGACCTGTTGATGTGCCACGTAGGCCTGCCGTCCCAGGTGCCTGACGTTCTAGTAGACACACGAAAGGACGAATTCGCAGTGCTTGCTGCACCAGACTTCGAGACCCTGCTACTTGATGCGCGTGTGCGTTTGAAACCTATGGGACAGATACTATGTTGGCAATAGCCTCTTCTCCTTCCAACAAGGGTCTCAGATTGACTTCCAAAACCAATCTTGGCACTTTGATGCCGTCGTGGACGGCTTCGCCGCCGCTTAACTCAAGCGTTAGGCCGCACACCCCACACCGTCACATCTGACTCGTTCTTATGGCCGACGCTTCCATAGAAGTTGTTGAGTACAGCCCGGAGTGGCCGGAGCTATTCGCTCACGAGCAAGAGGTTATTACCAAGTCCCTAGCACCGTGGCTCGTCGGCCCTCCCGAGCACATAGGCAGCACTGCTGTTCCAGGTCTTGCAGCCAAGCCAATCATTGACATCATGGCACCTGTTAGTTCGCTTGCCAGTTCCGAAGCAGCCATTGCTGTCGCTGAGCACATTGGGTATGTCCACTTTCCTTATAAACCGCAGCAAATGCATTGGTTCTGTAAGCCATCACCGGAGTTCAGAACGCATCACTTGCATCTTGTTCCTCTCGGCAGCCGCCTTTGGCGTGAGCGGCTGGCTTTTCGAGATGCTTTACGCGGCAATGCAGCGCTATGACCTTGCCCCTGTTCCGTGTAGTTCTTAACCCACGATTCACGCGGCCTTTTTGCGCTGTGCCTCGTACCAGCGCTGCTCATACTGCATCGGGCTGAGGTAGCCCAGCGACGAATGCAGCCTGCGGTGATTGTAGAAAGCCATCCAGTCCATCACCGCCTGCCTGGCCTGCTCACGGGTGGCGAATTTGTGGCCATGCACGCTGGCCGTTTTCAACCGTCCCCAGAAGCTTTCCGTTGGAGCGTTATCCCAACAGTTGCCCTTCCTGCTCATCGATGACCGCATGCCCCAGCCCTTCATAGCCTCCTGGACCTCGTGGCTGCAATACTGGGCGCCCCGGTCGCTGTGGAATATCAGACCGGCTGGCGGCCGACGACGCCACCACGCCATGGCCAGCGCATCCTTGACCAAGCTGGCCTGCATGTGCGGCTGCAGGCTCCAGCCCACCACCTGACGGCTGAACAGGTCGATTACGGCGGCCAGGTACAGCCAGCCTTCGTCGGTCGGAATGTAGGTGATGTCGCCACTCCACAGCTGGTTTGGTGCCTCTGGATTGAAGCGCCGCTGCACCAGGTCGGGGGCCACTGGCAGGCTGTGGCGGCTGTCGGTGGTCACCACGAACTTGCGCTTCGTTTTGGCCTTGATGCCGTGCTGCTGCATGAGCTTGCGAACCCGGTCTTTGCCCGTCCGGATGCCGCGGGCCAGCAGTTCCTTGTGCATGCGTGGCCAGCCGTATTCGCCCTTGACTTCGGCGTGGATGGCACGGATGTGCGCCAGCAGCGCTTCGTCACTGTGGCGTCCTGCAGGACCACCGTGACCCGCCTGCCGCCGGCGCAGCCAGTTGAAGTACCCACTGGTACTGACCTCCAGCACCTCGCATGACACGCTCACCGGGTAGCGGTTCTTCATTTGGTCAATCCAGGCGTACCTCGCAGCGTGTCCTGCGCGAAGTACGCCGCGGCTTTTTTTGCGATGTCGCGCTCCATGCGAAGGCGAGCATTCTCAGCGCGCAGCCGCGCTATCTCCATCTGCTCGGCAGCCACCTTGGCGACCTTGTCACCGCCATCAGCGCCGCCGAGCTCGGCCTTGGCCGCCAGCCTCACCCAGTTCCCCAGACTGGCCTTGGGAATGCCCAGCACCTTGGCCACTACCGCAATCGCCCGACCCGAGCGGACCTGTCGAACCGCCTCCAGCTTGAATTCACGCGTGTACTGCGCACGCACCTGCTTGTCGCTCATTGCTCAACTCCTCGTCGGTATTTTCAACAAGGGTTAAGAACTCCACTTTTCAGGGGTAACCTCACTACGCGCTGAATATCAGTCACTCAAGCTCAGGCTGGCGGTTCAACATCGGAATGACCGCGAGGCATACACTGACGCAAAGTCGCCGTTTGTCGCGCTGGTCGTGCAAGCGGTGCTTGGAGAGCAAGGCAGTGCGGCCTAATTCAGGCGTTAGGCGGCAGGAGAGTGGGCAGAGATGTCATGGTACTTGACCATCCGCGGCGCTTCCGATTACTCGCGATTCACTGCAACTACAGCACTAGTCGAGTTCCTTTCTGCAATAAGTGGGAAGTCCCTTCGTATTCCATCCAAGCAGGCACTACTTCTGATCGGAATTCCTCAACGCCCCGAGTTGCGCTTGGCTACTGGCTGAACCTGATCTTTGGCAGGCACCGTACCTGATCTGGTTTTCCTTGCCACTTCTGCTGTTGCTTGATGTGGCGACTGCGCCTTACCCCGCCCATAGGGCGAAGCGGCTGACTGCTTCGACTCAGGCGCATCGACGCGGCGCACGTGGCCAATCGGCAGCCTCGCCTCATTTTTCCTACTAGCATCGACCAGGCTGCGGCGTGACGTTTCTTGCTGCTGAGGATGCAAACGTACCAGATCATCGAACGTCAGGCGCCGAGCCACGCTGTATCCCAGCGCTTCGGCCAGTTCGGCGCGCATCGCGCGGCGCTTGCTCTCCACCATCTCATCCGCCGGTGACTTCGGCACGGGCCGTCTCGTTGCCATGCTCATGCTCCTTGAGGTATTGGGTATGGGCGAAGCCCATGTCAGCGTTCCGCCGCGTGAGTGCCCGGTGCACGTGGCGCGGCGCCCATCCGCGCCGGCGGCCGGTCCTGGGCGCAGCCGTGCCCGCCCAGCTGCGGGTTCGCGGCGCCCGCACAGCACGGCTTCCCGAGCGCGTGGCGCGGCCCAGGCCTGCGCGCGCCCTGCCCTCGCGCCTTGCCGACTGTCTGAAAGTACGCCCGTGTCATACAAGCAGCGTCGATGCGTGCATCGAGTCGTAGTAGATGGCCGAGCAATAGCGTCCGGCACCGGGCTTGAAGACGATCTGCACCACCACGTTCACCAGGCTGTGCAGCAGCGTCAGCGTCTCCTCCATAGCCAGTCCCCTGCCTTCCGGCGAAGCCTTGATGAGTAGTGCCAGCCGCATGAACGCTTCGCGCGGGCTGTTCGCGTGGGTGGTCGTCATGCCGCCAGGGTGTCCCGAGTTCAGGACGCTTTGGATGTAGTAGTAGGTCTCGTCGCCGCGCAACTCGGCCAGCAGCACGCGCTTGGGCGTCTTGCGCATGGCCGCCTGCAGCATGTCCTTGGCCGAGCCGCCTGCCGTGGTGCTGGTGCCCTCGCGGCGGTACAGCAGCGCCTGACAGTGCGGGTGGTTGGGCAGAGGCATCTCCGGCGTGTCCTCCACGGTCAGGATGCGTTCCTCGGTGGGGATGAGTTCCACCAGGCCGCGGATGAACGAGGTCTTGCCGCTGCCCGTGGCACCTGACACGAGGATGTTCTGGTACTCCAGCACGGCCGTCTTGAGGAATTCGGGCCAACGCCCGGCCTGGGCCAGATCCCACAGCCGCAGCTGCTCGGGCAGCAGCTGCCGCGCCGCCCTGGCGCGATGCTCGTCGGCCATGTTCATGTTGAACATATGGACCGTGTTGGCGAAATACCCCTGCTCGATGAACTGATCCAGCGTGAAGGCGGCCACGCTGTGCTTGCGCAGGTTCACGTAGATGTGGTTGTTGACCGTAGCCGGCGGCCCGGTCATCTCCAGGCGTGTGCCATCAGGCAACGCCGTGGACAAGGTGACGTTGGATGCATTGAAGGGCTTGCGCGAACGGTTGGCCACCAGCTGGCCCAGCTGCTCGATCACGTCGCGCGTGATCGCGGGATCAAGGTGCGCATGCCAGTAGCCGCCCTCCCACAACGCCACCTCGCCCGGGCGGTTGATCGCCACCTCCTGCACACCGGGACGATCCAGCCAGCGGCTGAAATAGCGCTCGATGTGGATCTCCAGCGGCGAGCGGCCTGTGCGCTCACCCCAGCCGCCGTCGAGGTCGGCCAGGGACTCGCGTTCCGAGCTGGCACCGGTTGCAGGTGGTGCCGGCGAATCGGCCGCCGCAGGCAGCGGTGAAGCCTGCGCAGTGGGCGTGTGCTTGTCCACCAAGACATGAACAGGGTCGCGGAACATGGTCAATTCCTCGCGTTGCGTGTCAGTTCATAGACTTGTGAGAAGTCCACGTCGCGGGCGATGTAAATCTTGATGATTTCTCCCTGGTTCTTGTAGAGCGTCGGCTGAATGTCTTCACCCTGCGACAGCATGGATTCCACGACGCGATCGGCAGTGGAGCGCGTGCGGTCCAAGTTATGCAACGGCCCTCCCTGGTTGTTGTAGTAGACGGTGTTGTTGTTTCCGTTGGCAGCTGCATTGCGTGCGACTCGTTCCTGGCTGCGCAATTCCTCGCGCCGCATGACGTAGTTCATGCCATCCGAAAACAGCGAGTACAGCATCGCGCCGCCGAAGCGCTCGAAGAAATGCTGATCGACCTGCCCGCTCATGCCGCTGCGGCCGAGGGCATCGGCGCCGGGCGAGTTCAGTGTGACTTCCACGAAGTTGGGTGTCACCGCCCGGTTCCAGATGGCAAACATGCGCTTCTTGCCGCGCGCCATGCCCGCGCCGTATTCACCATCCAGCGTGGTGCCAGACTCCATCAACACCACCTTGCCGTCCATCGAGTAGACCGGCCGTGACAGGATGCATTTGAGAAAACCGGGCTGGTCGGTGCTGATGGCCGTCAACAGCGTGCAATCTGGCAGTGTGCCCTTGGCGAGCGTGAACGAGGGGTTGCGATTCACACTGGCCAGCGTCTTGGCCGTCGCGGTTGAAAGCAGCGCCCCACCCAGGGCTGTTTCGCCGCTGAGGTGGGGCGAGCGTGCGGCACTGCCGGCCACTCCGGCCGCTGTGCCGGACGGCAGCTTGCCACCCCCCACGTCGATCTCCGACTCGAAGCGTCGCTTTTGCAAGATCTCTTCTTCGGTCGGACCCTTTGGCTGCTCCGGCGCGGCCTGCGCTTGTGCTTCTGGCTTGGTTTCAGGACAGGTCATTCCCTCTGGCAGCTTGAGGCCTCCAGCGCACTCGATGAAACGAAGTTCCGGCTTGGGCGGCTCGGCCAGGGAAACATTAAAGTCGGGTGTTGAATCCGGCCGCTTCTGTTCTTCAAGCTGGGCCACTGGCCTTTTTCCCCCCGAGAAAACGCCCGCCAGTTTGAGCGCACCATAGACCAGCACGCACAAGGCCAGCAGCGCGATGCCGGCAATCACGATCTTCTGGCCGGGTGACTTCGGCGGCCGCCTGTCAACGAACTCTCCGCGCTCCTGCTCGGGCTCCGGCGTTATGTGATCGGTGTAGTCGGAGCGCGCGTTCATCGGGACACCTCGCTGGTGATGGAACGGTTTACCTTGTCGCTGGCCGTGCCCGTCGGACTCTGCTGCGCGGCAGAGACAGGCGACTTGTTGGAGATGCCCGCCACCAGGTTGCCGCGCCGCAGCAGAATGCGCGAGGCAACTTGGTGGATCACCATCGTGTCGCCCTCCATGTGGAAATCTGCGATGGCTTCCGTACCGTCCGACTCGATGATGAAGGCGGCCGGTATGGCGTTTGCCGCGCTGAACGTCATGTATGTCTGACGGCCGTTGTCGAACATGGACGCGGGTTGCAACTCTTGCGGACCCACAATCCAGTATTCCGAGTTCAGGCGGCCTTCGTAGCGGCTATTCCGCAGGTCGTCGGCGATGCGCTTCTTTTCCGCACGCTCCTGCGCAGCAAGGCGCCCTTCCGGTGTGCTGTTGTCATCCTCGGCATCGCGCACCCGCAGCCAGTAGGCCACTGTGCGGCTCTTGCGGCTGGTGCTCTGCAGCGTGAACAGGTAGTTGCGCCGCGCCGTGAACACCGTGAGATTGGTGTCGGGCTTGATGCCGGCCGGCTTCAGCACGATCAGGTTGTTCTCGAACTTCACGTGCCAGGCATTCCGGTCGCCCATGGCGAAGTTCTTGATGATGTCCTGTTCCGGCAATTCGATCGTGGTCACGACGCCTTCGGCGATGGACACGCGGATGATGTTGTCGGGCTGGTAGAGAACGGACTGCATGCGGCCGTCCAGCTGTGAGGATCGGGCACCCACTTCGGCGCGCGCTGCAGTGCCAGCACATACCGCCAAGATCGCGGCAACGAGGATGGTTGTCGGTTTCATGGTCATGGGCGGCGCGGATTTGCCGCTGCTGGCGATGCAGGCGCCATGGGTGCAGCGGGCGTATTCGGAACGGCAGTGCGAGCGGCTGCTGCCGCAGGCGATTGATTGGACCCGTTCATCCCGATGCTAGACAAGGCTGGCGGCGCACCAGTGGCAGTTCCCTGAAGCGCAGGCGTGGGCTGTGTACCTGAACCAGCGACGGCAGCAGCAGCCGCCGCCTGCGAGGCCTGCAGCTGCTGCTGGGCGCGCACGGCGGCCAGCGCCGCATCGGTTTCGCGGCGGAAGTCCTCCATCACTTGGTTCAACTCCTGATTCGGCGTGCCCGGCGCATTGACCACCACCGGGTTGCCCACTTGGTCGCGGCGGTAGGTTTCAGTGCAGAAGCCGAAGGGGTTGAGATAGAAGTTCAGCTGGTTGCTGGGGATGTTGGTGGTGTCGTAGCGCACCCCCAGCGTGGCAACGTAGCGGTACTTGAGCGGCGGCGTCGTGCCGCGCGAAACGGTTTTCTCGAACTGCACCTGGGCGGTCTTGGTGTCCTCGTCCAGCGACTGCAGGAAGGTGACCGACTGCACGGTGATGCGGTCCGAGTCCTGATTGGTCAGCATCAGCACCGGGCTTTTCTTGTTGAGCTGGGGGTTGATGTAGTTGTCCCACTCGGCCCGTTGCGTGCCGCAACTCATGAGGTAGACCATCTTGTAGTTCGGGGTCTCCTCGTTTTCAGTGCAATAAGTGACGGTACGCAAAGCTAGCACTG
>JAYSFC010000055.1:0-21725 GCA_041913505.1 Acidovorax sp. | reverse complement strand
CAGCATGCGCCAGGCGCTGGACGTGGGCGAGCGCACCGTGATGCTGCACCAGGGCCAGGTCGTGCTCGACGTGTCGGGCGACGAGCGCCGCCGCATGGACGTGCCCGACCTGCTGCACATGTTCGAGAAGGTACGCGGCGAAAAGCTCGCCGACGACGCCCTGCTGCTGGGCTGAACCAGCGCACCTTGCTTGCGGGGGCCGCTACACAGCGGCCCTTTTCTTTGGGCGGCACGCATCCGCTGCGTCCCGCCGGGCCGCTCTCTCAACTCCCGCCCAGCGGCAGATCGGCCTTCTTGAGCGTGCGCAGCACGAAGCTCGACTGGCTGTGGCGTATGCCCTTGATCTTGTAGAGCTTCTCGCGCAACAGGCGCTCGTAGTCGCGCGTGTCCTTCACCACCACGCGCAACAGGTAGTCGTACTCGCCCGACACCAGGTGCGCCTCCACCACCTCGGGAATGGTGGCCAGTACCTCGCCGAACTTTTCGAGCGTGTTGTCGGAGTGGCTGTCGAGCGTGACCTGCACCAGCACCGTGTCACCCAGCCCCAGGGCCAGCGGATTGAGACGCACCGTGTAGCCCTCGATCACACCCGCCTCTTCCATCTTCTTGATGCGGGCCCAGCACGGGGAGGGGCTCAAGCCCACGGCCTGACCGATTTCCTGCAGGCTCGCACGCGCGTTGTGTTGCAGCACCGAGAGAATTTTTCTGTCCAAGCGATCCATGGATGGCATTGTTCTTTAAATTTCTTTAGTGCAGCAAATTTTTCTTCATTCATTGCAATTGCATGGAAATTCAGCAAATCCATCTGCCTCTGGAGCACCATACTTCCTTCCATCAAGGCTCTCTTACCGGAGTGCACGACATGGCAAGACCCCGGCGGGTTACCGCCCGCCCGGGGGGCTTGGCAAGGCAAAGGCTCCACCAGGCCCACAGCCCTGAAACAAAGGTCGCCGATCCGGCCTGTGCATAGGCGGTGGCCCGCAGGGCCGCTATACTTCGCGGATTCGTCAGGAGAGAGTGCCCCAGCGGCACCGCCGAAGGCGCAGGGGAACCCCGAACGCTCAGGCAAAAGGACTGACCAAGCGCCCGCAGGGATGCGGGCGTTCCCTTGCTGGAGAGAGGCAGGCCCCGCCTGCCCACCGAAGGAGCAAGCCCGCGCTGGAACGTGCGGGTGAATCTCTCAGGTAAAGCGGACAGCAGGGCAAATTCCGTGGCCTTCGCCCCGTGTGGCAGGCCCGGCCCCCATTTGCCCTGGAGAACCGCCTTGTCCACCCCTGAAACCACCCCGCTACTCACCACCCCGCTGAACGCGCTGCACCTCGAACTCGGTGCGCGCATGGTGCCGTTCGCAGGCTACTCCATGCCCGTGCAGTACCCCCAGGGCCTGATGGCGGAACACCTGCACACGCGCGCCAATGCGGGGCTGTTCGACGTGTCGCACATGGGCCAGTTGCGCCTGGTCGGCCCGGACGCCGCCGCCGCGTTCGAGACGCTGATGCCCGTGGACGTGATCGATCTGCCCGTGGGCAAGCAGCGCTACGGCCTGCTGCTCACCGATGAGGGCACGATCATCGATGACCTGATGTTCTTCAACCGTGGCAGCGACATCTTCGTCATCGTCAACGGCGCATGCAAGGCAGGTGACATCGCCCACATCCAGGCCCGCATCGGCCAGCGCTGCGAAGTCATTCCCATGCCCGAGCGCGGCCTGCTCGCGCTGCAAGGCCCGCAGGCGGCGGCCGCGCTTGCACGCCTCGTGCCGGGTGTGGACAAGCTCGTGTTCATGAGCGGTGGCGCGTTCGACTGGGAGGGCGCCGACCTGTTCATCACGCGCAGCGGCTACACGGGCGAGGACGGCTTCGAGATCTCCGTGCACGAAAGCCGCGCCGAGGCGCTGGCACGTGCGCTGCTGGCCCTGCCCGAGGTCAAGCCCATCGGCCTGGGAGCGCGCAACTCGCTGCGCCTGGAGGCGGGCCTGTGCCTTTATGGCAACGATATCGACACCACCACCACGCCGCCCGAAGCCGCACTCAACTGGGCCATCCAGAAGGTGCGCCGCACCGGCGGCGCGCGCGCCGGCGGCTTTCCGGGCGCAGACAAGGTGCTGGCCCAAATCGATCAACCCCAGACGCTTTCGCGCAAGCGCGTAGGCCTCATCGCCAAGGAGCGCGTGCCCGTGCGCGAACCCGCCGTGCTCGAGAACATGGACGGCCAGCACATCGGCCAGGTCACCAGCGGCCTGCTCAGCCCCACGCTCAACCAGCCCATTGCGCTGGCCTACGTACAGGCCGACTATGCCCAGCCGGGCACTGAACTATTCGCCATCGTACGCGGCAAACCCGTGCCCATGACCGTGGTGCCCACGCCCTTCGTGCCCACGCGCTATTACCGCGGCTGAACATTGCTTACAGGCCAGCCCGACGCTGTGGCGATACAGTGCGGGCTGACCACTCTCAAATCCTTTTCAATCCCACTTTTTCCCGGAGCCTCCCATGAGCATCCAGTTTTCCAAAGACCACGAATGGATCAACGCCGCCGACCACGCCGCCGCCGTGGTGGGCATCACCGTCCACGCGCAGGATGCGCTGGGTGATGTGGTGTTCGTCGACCTGCCCGAAGTCGGCGCCCTGTTCGCCCAGGGCGAAGTGGCCGGCGTGGTCGAATCGGTGAAGGCCGCCGCCGACGTCTACATGCCCGTGGCCGGCGAGATCGTCGAGGTCAATGAGGCCCTGCGCGCCGACCCTTCGCTCGCCAACTCCGACCCGCTGGGCGCCGGCTGGTTCTTCAAGGTCAAGCTCAGCGATGCAAGCCAGCTCGCCAGCCTGATGGACGAGACGGCCTACACGGCCTTCGCGGCCAACGCCTGAGCGCCCCCACAGCCCATCGCTTTTTGAGACTGGTCCCTCCATGCTGATGCCTGCCGCCCTGCCCCTGTCCGCGCTCGAGAACGCGGCCGAATTCCAGCCCCGCCACATCGGCATCGATGCGGCGGACGAAGCGCACATGCTGTCCGTGATCGGCGAGGCCTCGCGCCGCGCCCTCATCGACTCCATCGTGCCACGCTCCATCGCGCGCTCGCGTGCCATGGACCTGCCCGCCCCCGCCACCGAGGCAGCAGCACTGGCCGAACTCAAGGCCATCGCTGGCAAGAACCAGTTGCTCAAGAGCTTCATCGGCCAGGGCTACTACGGCACACACACGCCCGGCGTGATCCTGCGCAACATCCTCGAGAACCCGGCCTGGTACACGGCCTACACGCCCTACCAGGCCGAGATCTCGCAGGGCCGCATGGAGGCGCTGGTCAACTTCCAGACCATGGTGTGCGACCTCACCGGGATGCCGATTGCCAACGCCTCCATGCTCGACGAGGCCACGGCCGCCGCAGAGGCCATGACGCTGGCCAAGCGCTCGGTCAAGGCCAAGGGCAATACCCTGATCGTCAGCGGCGACTGCCACCCGCAGACCATCGAGGTCATCCAGACGCGCGCCGCGCCGCTGGGCCTCACGGTCAAGGTGATCCGCTCGGGCGACGAATGGATGGCCGCCATCGGCCAGGACGACTACTTCGCCGCCATCAACCAGTACCCCGGCTCCAGCGGCTGGCTGGCCGACTGGCAGATGAGCGCCGACATCATCCACGCCAAGGGCGCCGCGCTGATCCTGGCCGCCGACCTGCTGGCGCTCACGCTGCTCAAGACCCCGGGCGAGATGGGCGCCGACATCGTGGTCGGCACCACGCAGCGCTTTGGCATGCCCATGGGCGCGGGCGGCCCGCACGCCGCCTACATGGCCTGCCGCGACGACTTCAAGCGCTCCATGCCCGGCCGCCTGGTGGGCGTGAGCGTGGACGTGCATGGCAAGCCGGCCTACCGCCTGGCGCTGCAGACGCGCGAGCAGCACATCCGCCGCGAGAAGGCCACCTCCAACATCTGCACCGCGCAGGTGCTGCCTGCCGTCATCGCGAGCATGTACGCCGTGTACCACGGCCCCGAAGGACTCAAGCGCATCGCCCTGCGCGTGGCGCGCTTCACCGCCATCCTGGCGGCGGGCCTCAAGCAACTGGGCTTCACGCCGCTGCACGCCACCGCCTTCGACACCCTGACCGTGGACCTGGGTAGTAGTGACGCCGCCCGCGCCGTGGTGCAGCGCGCGCTGGACGCCGGCGCCAATGTGCGCCTGCTGCGCGGCCAGTGCGTGGCCCTGTCGCTCGACGAAACCACCACGCGCGACGACCTGGCCCTGCTCTGGCGCACCTTCGCACCCACGGCCGCGCAACCCGCCGTGGAGCAGCTCGCCGCCAGCGCGCCCGACCTCATTCCGGCCAGCCTGCGCCGCACGAGCGCCTACCTCACGCACCCGGTGTTCAACACGCACCACTCCGAGACCGGCATGCTGCGCTACATCCGCCAGCTCTCGGACAAGGACCTGGCGCTGGACCGCACCATGATCCCGCTGGGCTCGTGCACCATGAAGCTCAACGCCACGAGCGAGATGATCCCGATCACCTGGCCCGAGTTCGCGAACGTGCACCCGTTCGCGCCGGCCGACCAGCTCGAAGGCTACCGCCTGCTCGACGAGCAACTGCGCGCCTGGCTGTGCCAGGCCACGGGCTACGCGGGCATCAGCCTGCAGCCCAACGCAGGCAGCCAGGGCGAATACGCCGGCCTGCTGGCCATCAAGGCCTACCACGCGGCCCAGGGCCAGGCGCACCGCAACATCTGCCTGATCCCCAGCAGCGCGCACGGCACCAACCCCGCCAGCGCCCAGATGGTGGGCATGCAGGTGGTGGTGACCAAGTGCGACGAAAACGGCAACGTGGACATGGCCGACCTGCAGGCCAAGTGCGAACAGCACAGCCAGAATCTGGCCTGCGTGATGATCACCTACCCCAGCACGCATGGCGTGTTCGAGACGCAGGTCAAGGAACTGTGCCAGCTCGTGCACCAGCATGGCGGCCGCGTGTACGTGGACGGCGCCAACATGAACGCCCTGGTGGGCGTGGCCGCCCCCGGCGAGTTCGGCGGCGACGTGAGCCACCTGAACCTGCACAAGACCTTCTGCATCCCGCACGGCGGCGGCGGCCCCGGCGTGGGCCCCGTGTGCGTGGTGGCAGACCTCGTGCCCTACCTGCCCGGCCATGCCACGGCCGGTCAGTCCGCCACGGTGGGCGCCGTCTCCGCGGCCCCGCTGGGCAACGCGGCCGTGCTGCCGATCAGCTGGATGTACATCCGCATGATGGGCGCCGATGGCCTGCAGGCCGCCACCGAGGCGGCCATCCTCAGCGCCAACTACATCAGCGCACGGCTCAAGGACCACTACCCCACGCTGTACGCGTCGGCCAACGGCCATGTGGCACACGAGTGCATCCTGGACCTGCGCGGTCTGAAGGAAACCAGTGGTGTGATGGCCGAGGACGTGGCCAAGCGCCTCATCGACTATGGCTTCCACGCGCCCACGCTGTCCTTCCCCGTGCCCAACACGCTGATGGTGGAGCCCACCGAGAGCGAGACGCTGTTCGAGCTGGACCGCTTTATCGACGCGATGATCGCCATCCGCGAGGAAATCCGCCAGGTCGAACGCGGCGCCCAGCCCCAGGACGACAACCCGCTCAAGAACGCACCGCATACGGCCGAGAGCCTGCTCGCGGGCGAATGGAGCCACCCCTACACGCGCGAGACGGCCGCCTACCCCGTGGCCGCGCTGCGCCAGACCAAGTACTGGTCGCCCGTGGGCCGCGTGGACAACGTCTATGGCGACCGCAACCTGTTCTGCAGCTGCGTGCCCGTGAGCGAACTCGGCTGAGCCAGGTTTCACCGCTTCCCCCGCAAAGGCCCTACCATCGGGCCTTTGTTTTTTGGGAAGACCCCATGCGCTCCACCCCCCTCCTCGCCCTGCTGGCCTCGCTGGCCATCGTCCCCGCCCTGGCCCAAGCGGCCCCCGTGACCACCGCGAGCGGCCTGGTCTATGAATCGGTCAAGGAAGGCAGTGGCGAATCGCCCAAGGCCACCGACACCGTGAAGGTGCACTACCGCGGCACTTTCCCCGACGGCAAGGAGTTCGACAGCTCCTACAAGCGCGGCGAGCCTACCGAGTTCCCGCTCAACCACGTGATCCCCTGCTGGACCGAAGGCGTGCAGCGCATGAAGCCGGGCGGCAAGGCCAAGCTCATCTGCCCGCCGGCCATCGCCTACGGTGCACGCGGCGCGGGCAATGTGATCCCGCCCAACGCCACGCTGCACTTCGAAGTCGAACTGGTTTCCGTGCGCCGCTGAGCGCCATGCTGCTGCGGGTCGGAGAGCTGGCCCGGCGCGCGGGCCTCACGGTGCGCGCGCTGCACCACTACGACGAGATCGGCCTGCTCACTCCCTCCGGCCGCTCCGATTCAGGCTACCGCCTGTACAGCCAGGCAGACGTGCAGCGCCTGCACGCCATCCAGACGCTGCGCCACCTGGGCCTCGCACTGGCCGACATCGCCGGCCTGCTGGGTGACGCAGGCATGGAGCCCGAGCGCATCATCGCGCAGCAGATCCGCGCGCTCGACCAGCAGATTGCCCAGGCCACGGAACTGCGTGCACGGCTGGCCCTGCTGCAGGGCGGGTTGGCGGCCGGCGCCGTGCCTGACACAGGCCACTGGCTCGAGGCCCTGGCGCTGATGACCACCTACGGCAAGTATTTCAGCGCAGCGGAACTCAAGCGCATCTTCGGCAACTGGAAGCGCATCGAAGCCGACCTGGCCGTGGTACGCGGCTTGGTGCGCAACGCCATGGACCGCAGGCTGCCCGCAGATTCGCCCGAAGTCCAGGCCCTCGCCTACCGCTGGATGTCGCTCATGCTGCACTGGATGGACAACGACCTGGATTTACTGGAGCGCTGGGGCCATATGTTCCGCACCGAGCCCAGCACGCAAGGCCGCAACAACGCGCCGCCGGGCGACATGATCGCCTTCATCGAAGCCGCCATCCAACTGCGCACGAACCTGATCGCCAAGTACCTGGCCCCCGCGGACCTGCGCAAGCTCGGTTACGTGCCCTACGCGCAATGGGTGGCACTCGAGCAGGACGTGCAGCAGCTCATGGCCCGCGGCGTGCCGCCATCGGACCAGGAGGCTCAGGCCGCCGCGCAGCGCTGGCGCGCGCTCTTCAACGCCCTGACGCGAAACGACCCGGCGCTGCAGCGCAAACTGACCGCCGCTTCGGCCAGCGAGCCGCTGCTGCGGGCAGGCCACCCTTTGAGCGCGCCAGTGCGCGCATACCTCCACGCCTCCAGCCAAGGCGCTTGACCCTCACGCTACGTGAGGTATCACAGTCGGCCCCATGCAAACAGGCAACCCAACCTCCCCCACGCCCGGCAGCACGCCGCTGCGCGACCCCAACTTCCGCTGGCTCACGGCCAGCTCGGCGCTGTCCATGCTCGGCGACCAGTTCTCGCTGATCGCCATGCCCTGGCTCGTGCTGCAGATGACAGGCGACACACGCGTGCTGGGCATGGTGATGGCCCTCATGAGCGTGCCGCGCGCCGTGTTCATTCTGGTGGGCGGCGCCATCGTGGACCGGCATTCGCCCCTGCAGGTGTTGCAGCGCACGCGGTATATCAACACCGTGCTGCTCGGCACGCTCGCCGTGCTCGTGCTCACCGGCCACTGCCCGCTGTGGGCCCTGTACGCGCTGTCATTGGCCATCGGCATCTCGACCGCGTTCAGCATTCCCGCCGCCACCTCCATCACGCCCCGCGTGGTGCAGCGCAACCATCTGCACGCGGCCAACAGCATCGGCATGGGGCTGCGCCAGCTCAGCATGTTCCTCGGTCCGCTGCTCGCAGGCCTGTTGATCGCGGTCTTTGCCGATGCAGGCGCTCAGCGGGCGAACTCCACCGGCATTGGACTGGCCTTCGGCCTTGATGCGCTGAGCTTCGTGGTCTCGGCGTGGATGCTCACACGGGTGCGCACGCATGCGCCATCCATTCCACAAGGACCCACCACGGCCCGCGCCGTCCTGGCCGCAGTGGCCCAGGGCCTGGCCCATGCGTGGCAGGACCGCCCGCTGCGCACCTGCTTTCTGTATTGGGGAATTCTGGCCGTCCTGGTGATGGGGCCAATCCACATTGCGCTACCCGTCATGGCCCACGATGTTCCCCAGTTGGGCGCCGCCGCCTTCGGCATCCTGGTCGGTGCGCATGGCGCGGGCACGTTGGCCGGCATGGTGGCCTCGGGGGTGCTGCCACGCTTGCGGCTGGGCAACCTCGGCACCACGCTGCTGGCCGTGGACGCCGCCATCGGCCTGCTCATCATGCCGCTGGGCCACATCGCAGCCACATGGCAGGGCGCACTGCTGTTGGGCGCCGTGGGCCTGCTCGGCGGCTTCATGCAGGTGAGTGTGTTCACCTGGATCCAGCAGCGCGTTCCACCCCTGCTGCTGGGCCGCACCATGGGACTGTTCATGTTCATCTTCATGGGCCTGCAACCGGTGGCTGCAGCCGCCACCGGCTGGCTGCTGCGGGCCGTGACGCCCAGCGAGTTGTTCACGCTCAGCGGCGGGGCCCTCGTACTGCTCGCTGCCGCCGCGGCCGTGGCCACGCCGATGCGCAGCATGCAGGACACGGCACCCGCGGCACGCTGACCCCCGAGGCGCCGCGTACACTGTGGCGCCCGGGCTTTTTGGCGCGTGGCACGCAAGCGCCCAGAGCCCCGCCACCGCCATGAGCCGTCCCGACCTTTCTTTTCTGTTCCATATCCCGGCGCCCGACGACCCGGGACATGGAGAGTCTGCGCCCGCTTCCGCCCCCGAAGACCGCCGCTCGCCCAACCGGCCCCATGGCCCGCTGTCCGAGCTGATTGCCGAATTGCGCAGCTACCAGGCCGAGCTCGAGGCGCAGAACAAGGTCCTGCGCTACAGCCAGGCTGCCGCCGAAAGCGCGTCCGAGCGCTTCGAGGCCCTTTTCTCCAGCGTGCCGCTGGCGCTCATGGTGCTGGATGAACACGACATGGTGGTCCAGGCCAACTCCATGGCACACCGCTCATTCCAGCCTTCTGAGCACGATCGCCCGCTGACCTCCCTCCTGCCCTTCGTCAGCGAAGCGGATGCCGAGCGCGTACGCCGCGCCTTCGCGAGCGCGCGCGAGCAGGGCCACAGCGAAAGCACCGAGGTCGTCTTCATGATCGGCGCCACGGGCCGCATCACGGGCGATCTGCATATTGCGTGCATCGAAACGCAGCAGGACGGCGGTGAACCCCTGCGCCAGTACCTCTGCGCCGTGATCGACCAGGGCCCGCTGATCGCCGAACGCCAGACCCTGCAGCAGCGCAACGAGCAGTTGCACGCGAGCGAGCGGCGCCTGGAGGCAGTGATCAACTCCGCGCTCGATGCCATCATCTGCGTGGACCGGCACCAGCGCATCACCGTCTTCAACCCCACGGCCGCCGCGCTGTTTCTATGCGCCACAAGTGACGCGCTCGGCAGTCCGCTCGAGCGCTTTCTGCCCGAAGCCGCTCAGGCCCTGGCCTTCGCCCAGCTCACCACCCAGGCTGTTCTGGGCGAGATGACGGCGCGCACGGCCAGTGGCAAGGAGCTGGCCGTGGAGGTCAGCGTCTCGTTCGAGCGCCATGCCGAGGGCGAGACCACCACCGTCTTCGCGCGCGACCTCACGGGCCGCAAGCGCGCGGAGGCGCACCGCAACGAACTCGAGGCACAGCTGCGCGAATCGCACAAGATGCAGGCCGTAGGCACCATGGCTGGCGGTATCGCGCACGACTTCAACAATATCCTCGGCGCCATCCTCGGCAACGTGGAGCTGGCCAAGGCCGACGCCCAGGCGCTGGGCCCCGAATCACCTGTGCTCGAGAGCCTGCGCGAAATCGAGAAGGCCGGGCGCCGCGCGCGCGATCTCGTGCGCCAGATCCTCACCTTCAGCCGCAACGAGCCGCCCAAGCGCGGCGCCGTGCACATGGCCGAGGTGATGCACGATACCGAACGGCTGCTGCGCGTGACACTGCCGCCCGGCATCGAGCTGCATGTGCACGCCCCCGCCCACCTGCCCCCCGTGCTGGCAGACGCCACGCAGGTCGAGCAGGCACTGCTCAACCTGTGCACCAACGCTGTCCACGCCATCGGCGAAAAGCGCGGCGCCGTGCTCATGGAGGCCTCCACCCTGCGCCCCGAGCCGCGCCTGTGCGAGCGCCTGGGCCTGCCCCTGGGCGACTACGTGACCCTCGTGGTGCGCGACAACGGTCCGGGCATGGACCACGCCACCCTGCAGCGCATCTTCGAGCCCTTCTTCACGACCAAGCCCGTGGGCCAAGGCACGGGCCTGGGGCTGGCTGTGGTGCACGGCGTGATGCGCACCCACGGCGGCGCGGTGGACGTGCACAGCGTCCCGGGCGAAGGCAGCCGCTTCACGCTGTACTTCCCCGTGGCCGATGCCCCCGCACTGGCCGAGCCAGCGCCGCCCACCGCGCTGGCGGTCCCCGCCACCCCAGCCCCCGCAGCGCACGATGAACGCAAGCGCCACGTGATGTACGTGGACGACGACCAGGCTTTGGTCTTCCTCGTGCAGCGGCTGCTGCGCCGGCGCGGCTACGAAGTCAGCGGTTTCACCGATCCGCACGAGGCCACCGATGCGCTGCGGGCCGAACCCGGGCGCTACGACCTGCTCGTGACCGACTACAACATGCCCGGCTACTCGGGCATCGACCTCGTGCGCGCCGCGCGCGCCATCCGTGCCGACCTGCCCGTGGCGCTGGCCTCGGGCTACGTCACGGCCGAGATCGAGCAGGCCGCGCTGGCCGAGGGTGCACGCGCGCTGATCCACAAGCCCAACGATGTGGAGGAACTCTGCGCCACCGTGGACCAGCTGATCCATGGACCACGCTGATACCCCGCTCCCCACGCCCGCCATCCCGGCAGGCGTGGAATGCCTGCATGCCGACGACGACCTGCTCGTGCTCATCAAGCCGCCGGGCCTGCTGTGTGTACCCGGGCGCGGCCCCGACAAGCAGGATGCCCTGAGCACACGCGCCGAGGGCCTGTGGCCCGGCGCGCTCATCGTGCACCGGCTCGACCAAGCCACCTCGGGCCTGGTGCTCATGGCGCGCCACATCGAAGCCCAACGCGCACTGGGCGATGCCTTCGCGCAGCGCCGCGTGGACAAGCGCTACCACGCCGTCGTGCGCGGGCTTCCGGCCGAACCCACCGGCCCCGACGGCTGGGGCCTGATCGACCTGCCGATCGGTGCCGACTGGCCGAACAGGCCACTGCGCAAGGTGGACTGGGAAGCGGGCAAGCCCAGCCAGACCCGCTGGCGCCCCCTGCGCCGCGACGCAGCAAGCGGCACCACGCTGCTGGAGCTGCAACCGCTCACGGGCCGCACGCACCAGCTGCGGCTGCACCTGGCAAGCATCGGCCACCCCATCCTGGGCGACATGCTCTACGCCGACCCGGCCACGCAGGCGCGCTCGCCGCGCCTGCTGCTGCACGCCTGCGTGCTGGCATTCGCGCACCCGGGGCACGGTAGGGCCTGCCAGTTCAGCGCTCCGCCCGATTTTGAATGAATCAGGCCCTAGCGCTTTAAGATAAAGCGCCAACAGCTATATTTTCAATAGCAAATCGACTGAGGTATTCAGGCCAACTCCATCACCTCGGCCAGCGCGCGGCGCGGCTTGTGGCGCACGGGGCCAGGCGCCGCACGGCCCACGGCCACCAGCAGCACGGGCAGTTCCTGGGGCGACAGGCCGAACGCGCGCGCTACCCCGTCCGCATCGAAGCCGCCCAGCGGCGCACTGGCCAGGCCCATGCCCTGGGCCGCGAGCATCAGCGTCATGGCCGCGAGCGAGGCTGAGCGCACAGCCTCGTCGCGCTGCAGTTGCGCGTCCTGCCCATGGGCCTGCCCCGCCTGGGCCACCCAGGCATCGCTGACCGGCTGGCCGAACACCCCGGCCTGCACCGCGGGCGCGAGCCGCTGCGCCAGTTGCGCATGCGCGCCCAGCTGGCCGCACACGATGTAGGTCACAGCGGCATCGAGCACCTTGCGCTGGCCCTGCGCCACGGCATGCAGGCGGGCCTTGGCCTCGGCCGAGCGCACGGCAATGAAACGCCAGTTCTGCAGGTGGTAGGCCGAAGGCGCCAGCGTGACCAGGCGCACCAGCTCGGTGGTCTGCGCTTCGTCCAGCGCATGCGCGGGATCGAAGTGGTGGGTGGACACGCGCGATTCGATTGCGTGCGAAACAGTGGACATTTCCATGGCACAAGCCTCCAGAGTGGCAAGAAAGGAGAAAAACAAGGAAGAGCGCAGCAGCGGCCCCCCCCGAGCGCTCAGAACCCGTTCAACGCGCGCCCATGGGCCGCCGGGCCGCCATGGCCCACTGCACAGCCAACACACAGCCCAGCACGGTCCACATGCCCGCCAGCGACAGCCCGCCGAGCGTCTGCCCCAGCAAGGCCCAGCCCAGCACCACGGCCGTGAGCGGGCTCAGCAACCCCAGCGACGCCACCGCCACCGAGGGCAGGCGCGCGATGCCCCGGAACCACAGCCCATAGGCCACCAGCGCGCCCGCCAGACCCAGGTAGGCATAGCCCGCCGCCTGCACCGTGGTCAACGACTGCAGGGGCGGGTCCGCCCACCATGCCACGGGGGCCAGCATGAGCCCGCCCAGCAGCAACTGCCAGCCCGTGAACGCCAGCACCGGCAGATCAGGCTGCCAGCGCCGCGACCAGAACGTGCCCGCCGCCATGCATCCCGTGCCGGCCAGCGCTGCGGCGATGCCCCAGCCGTCCCACCCGGCCGCGGGCGACAGCAGCATGGCAGCCATGCCCACCACGGCCAGCACCCCGGCGCCCAACGCCAGCATGGGCGGGCGCTGGCGGCCCACGCCCCAGGCCAGCCCCATCACCACCAGTGGCCCGATGGCCCCTACCACTGCCGCCACACCGCCCGGCAGCCGGTAGGCCGCGACGAATAGCAGGGCCTGGAACACCCCGATGTTGAGCGCCGAGAGCAGCAGCAGGCGCCCCCAGCCTCCGCGTGCCGGCAGTCTGCGGCACCACAGCACCAGCAGCAGCCCTGCCGGCAGCGTGCGCAGCAGCGCGGCCGTGAACGGCCGCCCGGGTGGCAGCAGCTCGGTGGTCACGATGTAGGTGGATCCCCAGATGGCGGGGGCCAGCGCGGTCAAGGCAATGTCCCACCAGGGTACAGCACGAGGATTCGAGGCCATGGTATTTATCTTGATTTCGAGATAATTCACTCTAGCATAAAATCTTGAAATCAAGATAAATTGCACCTATTTCCACCATGCCCTCCACCGATGCCGTCGACGCCATCCTGGCCCAGTGGCGCCGCGAGCGCCCTGATCTGGACGCGAGCCCCATGGGCCCCATCGGGCGCCTCAAGCGCTGTGCAGCGCTGATGGAGCGCCGGCTCGAAAGCGCCTTCGCGCCATTCGGCCTGAGTGTCTGGGAGTTCGACATGCTGGCCACGCTGCGCCGCTCGGGCGCCCCCTACCGGCTCGCACCCACGGCGCTGTTCTCCACGCTCATGGTCACCTCGGGCACGATGACGCACCGGTTGCAGAAGCTCGAAGCCAGCGGCTGGGTGAAGCGCCTGCCCAACCCCGATGACGCGCGCAGTCTGCTCGTGCAGCTCACGCCCGGGGGACTCGCGCTGATCGACCGCGCCGTCGAGGCCCATGTCGAGAACGAACGCATCATCCTCGCGCCGCTCAAGGCGGCCGACCTCGCGGCGCTGGACCGGCGGCTCGCGCAGCTGATGGCCGTGCTGGAAGCGCCGCCCGCCGACTGAGGCGCTTCCCGGCAGCCGGCCAGCGGCGGCGATACCATTGCCGCATGACCCAGCACCTCTACATCCTTACCGGCGGTTCGCGCGGCAT
The DNA here is from genome assembly GCA_041913505.1 of Acidovorax sp. GTDB lineage: Bacteria > Pseudomonadota > Gammaproteobacteria > Burkholderiales > Burkholderiaceae_C > JAYSFC01. The sequence goes on along the minus strand of JAYSFC010000055.1, from coordinate 7,852 downwards.
GGGCTTGGCCATGGCCCGGCAACTGCTGCGGCCCGGCAACACCCTCGTCAGCATCGCGCGCAACGCCAACCCTGAACTTGCGGCCCCGGCCGGTGCCACGCTGGAGCAGTGGACGCTCGACCTCTCCCAGGGCGCCCAGGCCGCCGAACGGCTGCGCGCCTGGCTGGCCGCGCAGCCCGCCGGGCGCTTCGCGAGCGCCACGCTCATCAACAATGCGGGCGTGATCCCGCGCATCACGCCGCTGTCGGACAGCGACCCGGCCGACCTGGCCCACGCGCTGCGCGTGGGGCTCGAAGCCCCCATGCAGCTCACGGCGGCCTTCCTGGGCGCCACCGGCGGCTGGACCGTGCCGCGCAAGGTGCTCAACATCTCCTCGGGTCTGGGCCGGCGCGCCATGGCCTCGCAGGCGGCTTATTGCGCAGCCAAGGCAGGCATGGACCACTTCACGCGCTGCGTGGCGCTCGATGAAGCGGCCAAGCCCCACGGCGCGCAGGTATGCTCACTGGCTCCCGGTGTGATCGACACCGACATGCAGATCCAGTTGCGCGGAGCCGACCCGGCCGCCTTCCCCGACGTGCAGAACTTCGCCAACCTCAAAACGGGTGGCATGCTCACTTCGCCCGCAGATGCTGCAGCCCGCGTGCTCGCGTGGCTGCAGCGCCCGGACTTCGGTACCAACCCAGTGGCCGACGTGCGCGAGGCCTGAAACCAATACTCTTATTTTGATAGCAGACTAGATCCGCGGCTCAAGCACTGTGTGCCGTTTTGGAACTGAAAGGACTCCCCATGACCCGTGAAGTTGTTGTTGTCTCCGCCGTGCGCACTGCCATCGGCACCTTTGGCGGCAGCCTCAAGGACGTGCCGCCCACCGAGCTCGGCGCGCTCGTGGTGCGCGAGTCGCTCGCGCGCGCCAGCGTGGAGGGCAAGGACGTCGGCCACGTCGTGTTCGGCCATGTGGTGAACACCGAGCCCAAGGACATGTACCTCTCGCGCGTGGCCGCCCTCCAGGGTGGCTGCGCCGAGGGCACGCCCGCGTTCAACGTGAACCGCCTGTGCGGCTCGGGCCTGCAGGCCATCGTGAACGCGAGCCAGACCATCCTGCTGGGCGACGCCGACATCGCCATTGGCGCAGGCGCCGAAGTGATGAGCCGCGCGCCCTACGCCAGCCTTTCGAGCCGCTGGGGCGCGCGCATGGGCGACACCAAGATGGTCGACATGATGATCGGCGCGCTGCACGATCCCTTCCACGCCATCCACATGGGCGTGACGGCCGAGAACATCGCGGCCAAGTGGGGCATCACGCGCGAAGACCAGGACCGTCTGGCCGTAGAAAGCCACAACCGCGCCGAACGCGCCACGCAAGCGGGCTACTTCAAGGATCAGATCGTGCCCGTCATGCTCAAGAGCAAGAAGGGCGAGGTGGCCTATGCCACGGACGAGCACTTCCGCCCCGGCGCCACGCTGGAGGACATGGCCAAGCTCAAGCCCGTGTTCGCGAAGGAGAACGGCACGGTGACGGCGGGCAACGCCTCGGGCATCAACGACGCCGCCGCCGCCGTGGTGCTCATGGAGGCGAAGACGGCACAGGCACGCAGCGCCAAGCCGCTGGCGCGTCTCGTGGCCTACGCCCACGCAGGCGTGGACCCGAAGTACATGGGCATCGGCCCCGTGCCCGCCACGCAACTCGCGCTCAAGAAAGCCGGCCTCACGGTGCAGGATCTGGACGTGATCGAGGCCAATGAGGCCTTCGCCGCCCAGGCCTGCGCGGTGACGCGCGACCTGGGCCTGGACCCGGCCAAGGTCAACCCCAATGGCTCGGGCATCTCGCTGGGCCACCCCATCGGCGCCACGGGTGCGCTCATCACCGTGAAGGCCTTGCACGAGCTGCAACGCATCCAGGGCCGCTACGCGCTGGTGACCATGTGCATCGGCGGCGGCCAGGGCATCGCTGCGATCTTCGAACGCCTCTGACACGCCCCGCCGCACAGCCATCGCCGCTTGCGATGCCGCCCTCCCGTTTCGGCACGGTGGGGCGCCGCCGCATCGGCGATCATCCAGGGCCTCCGCGCCCGGCGCGGGACGCGGCGCGCACCAGACGCAGCCCCCATTTCACGGAGACTTTTCCCATGCTTCGCCAACTGATTTCCTTCACCGCCCTGGCACTGGCCCTGGGCGCCAGCGCCCAGGCGCAAACTGCCCCCGCCGCGGCCTACCCCGGCACCAAGCCCGTGCGGCTGATCGTGCCCTTCCCTCCCGGCGGCGGCACCGACATCCTCGCGCGCCTCGTGGCCACCAAGCTCACCGAAGTGAACAAGTGGACCGTGGTGCCCGACAACAAGGCCGGCGCCGGCGGCACCATCGGCATCACCGAAGCCACCAAGGCAGCCCCCACGGGCTATGACATCGTGATGGGCCAGAAGGACAACCTCGTCATCGGCCCCTGGCTCTACAAGAACCTGCCCTGGGACCCGACCAAGGACCTCGTGGCCGTGGCCCATGTGGCCTACACGCCCGTGGTGATCGCCACCAGCAGCAGCTCCAAGTTCAAGACGCTGGCCGACGTGGTGGCCGCCGCACGCGCCACGCCCGGCAAGATCACCTACGGCTCGCCCGGCAACGGCACCTCCATCCACCTCGCAGGCGACCTGTTCGAGAAGGCCGCCGGCGTGAAGCTGGTGCATATCCCCTACAAGGGCTCCAACCCCGCGCTCATGGACGCACTGGCCGGCAATGTGGACCTGCTCGTGTCGTCCCTGCCCTCGGCCATGGGCCAGATCAAGGCCGGCAAGCTGCGCCCGCTGGCCGTGACTTCGATCAAGCGCAGCTCCTCGCTGCCCGACGTGCCCACCGTGGCCGAGTCGGGCTTCAAGGACTTTGACGTGAGCACCTGGTACGGCATCCTCGCCCCGGCCGGCACCCCTGCCAGCGTGGTCACCACGCTCAACACCGAGATCAACAAGCTGCTGGCCCAGGCCGACGTGAAGGCTGCCATCCACGCCCAGGGCGCCGAACCCGAGGCCATGACGGCCGCGCAGTTCAGCACGCTGCTCAAGACCGACTATGCCAAGTGGAAGGGTATCGTCGAGGCCTCGGGCGCCAAGATCGAATAAGCGCGCCCGGCGTACCAGGGACGGCGGCAGGCCGGTACGCCGTCCCTCCGCCAACACCGCACACAGATCACGCACCACGTGACTTGCATCAAGGCGCACCGGATCAAGCCCCTGGATACTCACCCGGAAGATTTTGGATTCTGGAGAATGTCATGGCCGTGTTGGTCTGGGTCCCTGAACTTGATACCGGTATCGACGAAATCGACAGGCAGCACCGCCGCATCGTCGACTACATCAACAAACTCTACGAGTTGCGCTCCACGCACGACCGCGATGGCATCGGCGAAGTGATCGGCGAGATGGTGGACTACACCGTTTCGCACTTCGTCTTCGAGGAAAGCCTGATGGAGAGCGCCGGCTATCTGTTCTCAGGCCCGCACAAGAAAGTGCACGAACTGTTCACGCGCCGTGTGGCCGAGATGCAATCGCGCTTCGATGCCGGCGAAGACGTGGCCGCCGAACTGCATGGCATGCTCTCGCGCTGGCTGTTCAACCACATCCGCAACGAGGACCACGGCTATGTGGATTCGGCCAAGGCCTACCTGCGCATGGCACGTGAGTCCAGCCCGACCGCCGAAAAGGAGCGCCTCAAGGCCGAAGTGCTACAAGAACTGGAGCAGCGCCGTGTGAAGAAGAACTGGCTGGCGCGCCTGTTCGACCGCTGAGTCTCAGCCTTCTTTTTTTGGACGCTCCATGAAAAACGGCCCCAGAGGGGCCGTTTTCGCTGCAGTGCTGGCGCAGTGCAGTATCAGTCGCGCACCACCAGTACGGGCACATGCACCACGCCCAGCACGCGCTGCGTGACGCTGCCAAGCACGAGCTTCTCCAGGCCGCGGCGCCCATGCGAGCCCATCACGATCAGATCGGCACCGGAGCTCCTGAGCACGCGCTCAATGCCTTCATGCACCGCATGGCCCTCACCGACCAAGGTGGTCACCTGCACGCCCGCCTCTTCCAAAGTCTTCTTGGCCACGTCCAAGGCCTGGTTGGCCTCCGCCGTGGCAGCACTCAGGTACTGGGCCTGGCCGTAGGCAAAATCGGCGCCCACACCCGTGAACGGATAGGGATCGATCACATACAGCGCCGTGACCGCGCTGCCAAAGGTCTTGGCGAGGCCTGCCGCCTTGACCACAGCCTTCATCGACGTTTCGGAGCCGTCCACGGGAACCAGAATGTGTTTGAACATGAGCTTCTCTCCTTCGTTGCAGTGGTGACCAGTGTGGATGCGCGGCAGAGGCATCGTCTTGATTCGCATCAAACCAGCATGGCTTGCCTGGATATCTCTACGCGGCTCCCTGGAAGGCACCCTGGCGGCAGGTCACGACCAAGGTGTCGCGGCACCCTCCCGGTGCGGCGGGCTGGATGGGTGTGGTTTCATGGATCATGCGCGCATCATCAAGCAACAGCACCGACCAGGGTTCTGTCAGCGTGAAGCGCTGGCCATTCGGCCCCGTGGCCTCGAACACGCGCGTCTCACCGCCCTTGACCCCTTCGCGCCCCACGAGGAACACGGCCACGAGGTCCACGCCATCGCGGTGCGCGCCCTCGGGCGTGGGCCGGCCAATGCCGTCCGTGGTGTCGATGCGGAATTGGTGCGCTTCCACGTACCACGGCACGGATTCGCCGCGCGCGAACACCGCGCCTGACACCCGCGCAAGCGCCGCCAGCAGACGCCGCCAGGCGGGCTGCGCCACGGTGGAATCCAGCATGGGCGCAAACCAGCGCTGCATGCCTCCATGCAGCGCGTTGTATTCCACGGGCTGCCAATGCGCGCGGTGGGGCACCTGGCGCACCACATCGCCCTCGACGACGAAGCACGAATGGCGACGGCGGCGGTAGCGCCCTCCGTCCTTGAGGAAATCGTCGGGCGGTAGGCCTGCCCAGTCGGCGTTGAATTGCTCCAGCTCAGACAAATCCACGCCCGCCCAAGACGCCACGTCCCGGGGACGCAGCACGGCATAGCCGACATCGCGCAGCGCCTGGGCCGCCTGTTCCGGGGTGGTGTAGGGAGGGGAGAAGGTAACGTGGGCCATAAGGTACTAGCTTAATGCCTTCACGGCCGGCCCGCGCCGGTAAAGCGCGCCCACGGAGCCCAACGTGCAGCGGCGACTAATCGTCCTGGCGACCGTGCCCCTTGCCATGGCCACGGCCTCGGCGGTGGTCGTCGTCCCAATTGCCCTGGCGGCGATCCCAGTCGCGGCGGCGATCGTCCTCACGCCAGCGCGGCTCCCCATAGCCATAACGGGGTGGCGGGCTCTTCAGAAAATACACGGGCTGGCCGCAAGCGTTGTAGCGCGCGCAGTGCTTGCTCCAGTGCTTGGCATGGCCCGGCGGCACGTACATGTACACCGGAGCAGGATGGGGTACGAGCACGGCAGGCGGCGAGATCACCACGGGCTGGGGGTACAACAGGGCGGGGGGAGGCCCATTGCCGATATCGACTCGGCCGTATACCCCCGGGGCAATCTGCCCGCTCACGGAGCCATTGATATAGGCTTGTGCCTGGGCACCACCCGCCGCAGCCCACAGGGCAACGGCAACGCCTCCCAGGGCAGCGAGGTGCTGTACGCGGTTCATCATGGAATAACGGTTGAAATGGAGCATGCCCCATTTGTAACAAACCCAGGGGGCTGCGGATGCCCTTGTGGCGGTTAAAGGTGTAAGTAGCTGTTGTCTGCCGCGGCCCACGGCGCCCAATGGCGCCCTTCGGTGCACAGGCACTGTCCCAGCAGCGCAACACTGTTTCCCTGGTTCGGGGACTCATCAAACACCCGCTTGGCCGCTAACATGGGTGCCTTGTGATCTGGCACTGCAGGAGCCAATGGTTGGCAACCGGCCAAGCACAGCGGCGGGCGAATACATGGGCTTTTTGGTGGACCTTATCCGGGAGTACGGCTTCGGCGTCGTATTTCTCAATGTGCTCATTGAGCAGCTCGGTGCCCCGCTGCCCGCCTACCCGATGCTTGTGGTCACCGGAGCACTGACGGGAGGCGATGGAGCACAAAGCACCTGGATCGTGGCACTGGCCGTGGCGGGTGCGCTGATCGCCGACGTGCTCTGGTACCACGCAGGCAAGATTTACGGCCACCGTGTTCTGGGCCGTATCTGCCGTATCTCGCTCTCGCCCGATGCCTGCATCCGGCAGACCGAATCGCTCTACGGCCGCTGGGGGCCCAAATCACTGCTGATCGCCAAATTCATACCGGGCTTTGCGTCCATTGCCAGCGCACTTGCGGGCGTGGTGGGTACGCCGCGCCCCGTCTTCGTGTTTTATGACACGCTCGGCGCCCTGATCTGGGTGGGCTCGGCCGTGCTGCTCGGCTCGCTCTTCAGCACCACGGTGGAAGACCTGCTCCTGGTGCTCACGGCCCTGGGCCAATGGGGACTGATGCTGCTGGCCACGGCGCTGGCGGTGTTCGTCGCGCGCAAATGGTGGCAACGCCAGCGCACCATGCGCTCCCTGCGCATGCCCCGTATCTCTGTGCAGGAACTGCACGGATTGCAGGCGCAGGGCGCGGCACCCACGCTGATCGATGTACGTCCTCAGGAGGCCTATCGCTCGGGCCACATCCCCGGCGCCCAGACATGGCCCACACGCCCGTCCCGTGGCAGCGTGCCCCACGCCCATCTGCTGCCGTACGATGCCCACCCGCATGGCATGGTCGTGTACTGCGACTGCCCAGACGAAATATCGGCAGCACGGCTGACACGCCAGCTACAGCGTGCGGGCTTCACCAATGTGCGTCCTTTGCAAGGCGGGCTGCAGGCATGGCAGGCCGCGGGGTTTCAGCTGAACAAGCCATAGCCTCGCAACGCTCATCACCGCAGGGCTTGCACCAGCCCCCCGACGCAGTAGCATGGAGCCACCATTGGCCGTCCAGGAAGCCCTATGCCGCACGAACGCCGCCATTTCGTCCGTGTCCAGTTCGACACACCCGCGCAGTTGACCTCGGCCCACAGTGTTCTGAGTGTGCAGGTGCTCGACCTGTCGCTCAAAGGGGCCTTGCTGTTGACGAAGGAGCCGGCTCTCATCGCGCCGGGTACGCTGTGCCAGCTCACAGTCCCGCTGGCCAACCAGAGCCATATCGCGATGTCGGCCGAAGTCGCACATGTGGAAGGCCACCATCTGGGATTGCGCTGCCACAATATCGACCTCGACAGCGTGACCCATTTGCGCCGCCTCATCGAGCTGCAACTGGGCGATCCCGCACTGCTAGAGCGCGATTTGGCCGAACTCAGCACCCATTGAGGCAAGCCGGTGATCGGGGCGAAAGCGGTGTGAATTTCACGACACCACAGCACCCCGAACGGCAAGAAAAAACCGCCACAGACTGGGGCTTCCAGTGTGTGGCGGTGTCTTGAGTGGTGGAGCTGGCGGGAATTGAACCCGCGTCCGCAAGCCTTCGTCGAGCAGATCTACATGTTTAGCGTTCTGTTTTGAATCTCGCCTCTGGCATCGCGCAGGCGCACGCTATGCCAAATGCCAGCACCCTTAGATCTCGCTCCATGCCAAGGTACCCGGCATGAAACCAGCTGATGTGAATTCCCTTGCAGCCGGGAGGCCTTGCGGCCCCCTTGCCCAGCCCATCAGCGTGCTGTTGCAAGGCTCACCGGTATTTAAGCGGCGAGTGCGAAACGTTCGTCGTTTGCAGTTAGTTTGTTGAATGGAGATTTACGAGCGTCACTCAAGCTCGACATGCACCACACCGATTCCGAACCCACGTCGAAACCAGGGCAGCCCC
>JAYSFC010000054.1:0-22099 GCA_041913505.1 Acidovorax sp. | reverse complement strand
GGCCAAGGACATCCTGGGCCGCACCGCCACGCTGGAAGTGCGCATGGTGGACGAGGGCACCGAGGCGCGCGCGGCCGAGCTCGGCTCGGGCCCCGTGCCCTTCGGCGACGAGAAGTACCTGGACCGCAACGGCCAGCCTGTCATCGTGAAGAAGCAGGTCGTTCTCACGGGTGAGAACCTCACCGACGCCCAGCCCGGCTTCGACAGCCAGACGCAGGAGCCCACGGTGAACCTGGTGCTCGACGCCAAGGGCTCGCGCATCTTCAAGGACATCACGCGCGAAAACGTGGGCAAACGCATGGCCATTGTCCTGTTCGAAAAGGGCAAGGGCGAGGTGGTGACGGCGCCCGTGATCCGCACCGAGATCGGCGGCGGCCGCGTGCAGATCTCGGGCCGCATGACCACCGTGGAAGCCAATGACACGGCGCTGCTGCTGCGCGCCGGCTCGCTGGCGGCGCCCATGGAGATCATCGAGGAATACACCATCGGCCCGAGCCTGGGCGCGGATAACATCCAGCGCGGCATCCACAGCGTGGTCTGGGGCATGGTGGCCATCGCGGCCTTCATGTGCGTGTACTACATGCTGTTCGGCGTGTTCTCCACGGTCGCGCTGGGCGTGAACGTGCTGCTGCTCATTGCCATCCTGTCCATGCTGCAGGCCACGCTGACGCTGCCCGGCATCGCCGCCATGGCGCTGGCGCTGGGCGTGGCCATCGACTCCAACGTGCTGATCAACGAGCGCATCCGCGAGGAGCTGCGCGCGGGCGTTTCGCCGCAGGCCGCGATCGCGGCGGGCTACGAGCGCGCCTGGGCCACCATCCTGGACTCGAACGTGAGTACGCTGATCGTGGGTCTGGCGCTGCTGGCCTTCGGCTCGGGCCCCGTGCGCGGCTTTGCCGTCGTGCACTGCATCGGCATCCTGACCAGTATGTTCTCGGCCGTGTTCTTCTCGCGCGGCCTGGTGAACCTCTGGTACGGCCGCCAGAAGAAACTCAAGAGCGTGTCCATCGGCCAGGTCTGGAAGCCCGAAGCCGGCTCCACGCCCGCAGCCCAATAAGAACGTGGAAGCACCATGGGGTTTTTGGTTCCAGCTTCACATGCGCTGCGCGCATACGAGCTTCCTCTGAAAATTCCGCAATAAGGAAAAGAAAATGGAATTTTTCCGCATCCGAAAAGACATCCCGTTCATGAAGTACGCGTTGGTGCTCAACGCGATCTCCTTCATCACTTTCGCGCTGGCCGTGTTCTTCCTGTTCACGCGCGGCCTGCACCTGTCGGTGGAGTTCACGGGCGGCACTGTCATGGAAGTGGCCTATGTGCAGACCGCCGACATCGGCAAGGTGCGCGATACGGTGTCAAAGCTCGGTTATGCCGACGTGATCGTGCAGAACTTCGGCACATCGCGCGACGTGATGATCCGCCTGCCCGCGCAAAAGGGGGTGACCTCCGCGCAGCAAAGCGAGCAGGTGCTGACCGCACTCAAGGCGGCCGATGCCGAAGTGACGCTGCGCCGTACCGAGTTCGTGGGCCCACAGGTGGGCGAGGAACTCGTGCATGGCGGCCTGATGGCCCTCGGCATGGTGGTGCTGGGCATCGTGATCTACCTGGCCTTCCGTTTCGAGTGGAAGTTCGGCGTGGCCGCCGTGATCGCCAACCTGCACGACGTGGTCATCATCCTGGGCTTTTTCGCCTTTTTCCAGTGGGAGTTCTCGCTGTCCGTGCTGGCCGGCGTGCTGGCCGTGCTGGGCTACTCAGTGAACGAATCGGTCGTGATCTTCGACCGGATCCGCGAGGCCTTCCGCAAGTACCGCAAGATGAACACGCACGAGGTCATCGACCACGCGATCACGAGCACGATGAGCCGCACGATCATCACCCACGCCTCTACCGAGGCCATGGTGCTGTCGATGTTCTTCTTCGGCGGCCCGAGCCTGCACTACTTCGCGCTCGCGCTGACCATCGGCATTCTGTTCGGCATCTACTCCTCGGTGTTCGTGGCCGCCGCCATCGCCATGTGGCTGGGGGTGAAGCGCGAGGATCTCGTCAAGACCTCCAAGAAGGAAGGCGACCCGAACGACCCCAACGCGGGCGCCACGGTCTGATCCTCTGCCGCTAATATCCGGGAATATGCACGTCCCGCCCGATCCCGCTCCGCAGCGCCGGCTGGCCAGCCTGGCCCGCCAGCGCTTCGTCGAGGGGCTGTGCAGCGGATTGGCGGATATCGACAAGATCCTGCTCGATTTTCTGGGCACGCTCGTGTCCCAGTCGGGCACGGTGCGCGACATGCAATCGCGGCGCGATGCATGGATGCTCTACCAGCAACACCACCGCGACTGGATCACTGCCGTGGCCCGCGGGGCGAACGAGGCGCTCGCCCCGCCCACCAGCGCCTTGCGCGGCGCGCGCCCTGCGAATACCGGTTTCGAGCTGGTGAGCGACGATGTGGTCGAGAACCAGATCGTCGCCTCCCGCATGGCCCTCACGGTGATGGAGCAGGTCAGCGCACCATTCGACCTGCTGCGCCAGCGCACCCAGCAGCTGGAAGGCAAGGAGCTGTCCGACCAGGACATCCTGCGCCCGGAGGCTTGCTGCCAACTGCTGGTGGAGCGATGGGTGGAATGTGGCCTGCAGCGCGCGAACCTGCAGACCGTGATCGATCCGCTGCAGCGCGCGCTGGCCGACCTCCTGCTGGCCCAATACCAGGGGCTGAACCGCTTGTACGACGAGCAGGGCGTTGCCCAGAAGGCCGACCTGCGCACCCGCGTACGCCGGGGCACATCGCCCGCCGCGGCAGGCGAAGGCGGGCCCGCGCCCTCCGGCCTTGCGTCCCAGGCCCTGGCGCAAACCCGCGAGGCCATGGGCCGCGCCGCAGCGCCTCCGCTCGCCTCCACGATGTCACACTCCAGCCAGGCCGGAGGCTTGGCGGGCCTGTCCCCCGGGGCGACCCCGCTGGTGCGCGCGCGCCACCGGGCCCAAGGAGTAATGGCCCAGCTGCGACGCCTGCTGGTGCAGCCTGCCACGGGCTATGACATGGTGAATGCACCACCGGCCTCGCAGGCCCTGGCCCAGGCGCTGGCAGCCCACCGCGTGCATGCCGACACCTACTACAGTGGCCTTGCATCCATGGTGCAGGACTACAGCCCGCAGGCGGTGGTACAGCTCGTGGGCACGGTACGCGAGCGCTCGACCGAACTCAAGAAGAAAGCCTCTACGGCCAGCGAGAAAGCCATCATCGAGGTGGTGGCGCTCATGTTCCAGAGCATCCTGACCGAGGACCGGATTCCGCCCGCCGTGCGCGTATGGTTTGCACGGCTGCAGGTGCCCGTGCTGCGCGTGGCGCTGGCCGAGCCCGAGTTCTTCAGCAACCTCAACCACCCGGCGCGCCAGCTCATCGACCGTATGGGCGCTTGCGTGATGGGCTTCGACACGTCCTCCATCAACGGCAGCGCGCTCGAGAACGAGATCCGGCGCATCGTGCAGGTGATCGAGCAATACCCCGAAACCGGCCGGCGCGTGTTCCAGCTCGTCTACGACGAGTTCGAGAAATTCCTGGCCAAGTTCCTGACCGAAAAACAGGCCACCTCGCGCCTGGTCAGCGTGGCACAGCAGGTGGAGCAGCGTGAAACCCTCACGATCCAGTACACGATCGAGTTGCGCGCCATGCTCAAGGACATGCCGGTGCGCGACGAGATCCGCGAGTTCCTTTTCAAGACCTGGGCCGAGGTGCTCGCGCTGTCGGCAGTACGCCATGGCGCGCAGCACGCCGACACCGCAGCCTTCAAGCGCGCGGCAGCCGACCTCGTCTGGGCTGCGAGCGCCAAGCCCAACCGAAGCGACCGCGCCCAGGTGATCCAGAACCTTCCTGGCCTGCTGCAACGCCTGCGGCAGGGCCTAGCCCTCATGGGCACCGAAGGGGCCGAGCAGGACGCGCAGATCAAGGTCCTGACCGATACGCTGGCCGAGGCCTTTCTCTCCAAGACTGCCGCCATTCCGCAGGCCCACATCGACGCGATGGCCAAGCGCCTGGCCAACCTCGAGGATTTCATCGGCGACGCGACCCTGGGCGACATGCCGCTGTCGCGCGACAACATCGAGATGATGCTGGGCATCGACGCCTCGGCGATCCAGGTGATCGCCGACACGGGCGCCCCCGTGGACGAGGCCATGGTGGCCTGGGCCCAAGAGCTGCAGCTGGGTGCCTGGTACCGGCTGGACCACAACGGTGCTTCGGCCCAGGTCCAGTACGCCTGGCAGAGCGAGCGCAAACAGCTGCACCTGTTCGCGGCCATCGACGGCTCGTGCTATCTGATGCAGCTGCGGCGCCTGGGCGCTTACCTGCAGGCGGGCCTGCTCGTGCCGCAGGACGAGGAAAGCCTCACGGTGCGCGCCACGCGCGATGCTCTGGCCAAGCTCGACGCGAACCCCGAACGGCTGCTCAACTAGCCGCGCACCACGCGCTGGAACAAGCCCCCTGGCAGGCGCGCCACCAGTCCCTCGAGCTCCAGTTCGAGCAGGGCCACCTGCAGCGCGGCGGTCGCCATGCCCGTGCGGGCGCCCAGCGCATCGAGACCGATCGGGTCGTAGCCCATGGCGGTCAGCAGCGGGCTATCGCTCTCCACGCGGGGAGCCGCGGCATCCTGCGCCGGGGCGCGGGCTTCGCCACCAGAAGCGGCATGCACAGGCAGCCGCAACTCCTCCAGCACGTCCTGCACCGACTCCACGAGCTTGGCGCCCTGGCGGATCAGTGCATGGCATCCGCGCGATTGCGGCGCCTGGATGGAGCCGGGGATGGCAAACACCTCGCGGCCCTGCTCCGCCGCCAGGCGTGCGGTGATCAGCGAGCCGGATTGGAGCGCTGCCTCCACCACCAGAGTGCCCTGCGACAGGCCGGCGATGATGCGGTTGCGTTTGGGGAAATTGGCCGCGAGGGGAGGCGTGCCCAGCGGGTACTCGCTCACAAGCAGTCCGTGGCGCGCGATACGGTGGGCGAGATCACGGTGGCGGCTCGGGTACACGCGGTCCAGTCCCGTGCCCACCACGGCGATGGTGGCGGGACCTCCGTTCGCCGGGGCCTCCAGCGCTCCCTCATGGGCCGCTGCATCCACCCCCAGCGCCAGGCCCGACACGATGCACAACCCGGCTTCGCGCAAGGCCCGGGCAAACTGGCGCGCATGCTCGGCACCCTGCGCCGTGGGATTGCGGCTGCCCACCATAGCCAGGCATCTGTCGGCGGGAAAAGGCGTCGCGGACGCCAGCAGTGCGGCGGGCCCCACCACGTAGAGCAGAAGCGGAGGGTCTTCCGTGGCCAGCAGGCCCTGGGGGTAGGCGGCGTCCGCCAGCGTCAGCACCATCCGCGCCATGCCCTCGGAGCCGCCGTGCAGCCACTGCCAGGTGGTGTCCACGAGCGCCGCAAGCCCTTCGGGCTCCACGGCCAGCGCCCGAGCCTGCGCCGCGGTCACGCCGTCCTGCCAGAAGGAGGGCGGCTGGCCAAAGATCTGTGCGGGCAACCCGCAGCGCGCCAGCAGGCGCCGCGCCGTGTGGTTGCCCACACCGGGCGTGAGTGTCAGACGCAGCCAGGCCGCCAGTTCACTACGGTCCATGCAAGAGCCGGGACGGTGGCCTGCGGGCCACGTCCCGCCAGTTTCACTGCGGATTGACGAGGCGATCGCCCACGCGCACCGCCGTCTGGATCTGGAGGATCAGCGCGTAGGACACGCGGTCGAAGGTGCGGAACACCATGGCGACGCCGTTGCGCTCACTGGGCAGCTTGATCGTGGCGCGCTCGGGATCGGTGTTGTCGCGGATGCGGTCGCCCTTGGTCACGAGCTGCAGCACATGGCCCGGCTCGATGCCATCGTTGGTGCCCACGTTGATGGCCACGACCTGGTTCTGGGCCGCATACGCCACGGGCGTGCTGCCGTAGATCGACACCACGCGCGCGTCCACATCGATCTGGGGCGCATGCGGCGTGTAGCTCATGTAGGCCCGCTCGGGGGCGGGCAGCAGGCGGTCGCCAGCGCGGATCTCTTCCTTGGTGCCCGACAGCACCACGGTGGCAGGCACGTATTCCGAAGCAATGCCGCCCTTGCCGTCTGCGGACTCCTCCAGCGACTCGCCCTTGATGAGCTCCGCCTTGCCCAGGTACTGGGCCTCGTAGCCGAGGATCGCGCCCGTGAGCGGGTCCTTGAGCGCCACGGCATCGCGGTACACCTGGAAGCGCCGGGGCTCGCCGGGCTCGCGCAGCAGCGGCTTGGCCGCATCGCCGCGCACATAGGCGCGGTCGCCACTGGCCATGAGCACGCGCTCCTCGGTGGTTGCTACCACGCGCGGCGCACGCTCCAGCGTGTCGCCGTCCACCACGATGGGTTCGGCCAGGAAGGGCTCGATCAGGTGCGGCTTCAGCGTGGGCAGGGCCAGGCCCGACAGGCTCTCATAGCGCGTGCGCGGCGAGACATGCACGGTCGGGGGTTCGGACGAGCCCGGGCGGCTGGTGGAAAGGCGCGCGAAGCCCCCCTGCTTGTCAAGGTACAGCGTCTGGCCGGGATAGATGAGGTGGGGGTTGCGGATGGCCTGGAGGTTCATGCCCCAGAGCTCGGGCCAGCGCCACGGGCGCAGCAGATACATGCCCGAGATGCCCCAGAGCGTGTCGCCATGCTTCACCACATAAGTGTCGGGTGCGTTGGGCGCGAGTTCGGCCAGCGGTACGCCCTTCTGGGCCACCTGCTGGGCGGTGGAGCGCTGGCCAGGGGTGACGGGATAATTTTGGGCCGTGGCCGGAGCCGCGGCAAACACGATGGCGAGCGACGCCCCTGCGCCCAGCGCACGTGCCGATGCGAAGACCGCCTTCTTGTTTCTTTTCTGCTGCATTGAGAAACGCCCCCTCACTGGCGCCGCGGCTGGTCCCGGGTTTCCCGGACACGGCGGCAAAATACGTTACAAACCATCTGAGATTCTCTGCTCAAGCCCTTGATTGGGCAACGATTATTGGAGAGAGGGCCTGCAGCGAATGCCAAAAGTGGCGAAAATAACGACATCTTTGCATTAGCGGCCATGGCAATTCTCCCGATTCTTTGTTATCCCGATCCCCGGCTCCACAAGGTGGCCAAGCCGGTGGAAGCGGTGGACGCGCGTATCCAGACCCTGGTGGGCAACATGCTCGAAACCATGTACGACGCGCACGGCATCGGCTTGGCCGCAACCCAGGTCGACGTGCACGAGCGCGTGGTCGTGATCGATGTCTCGGAAGAGCGCGACCAGCCCCTGGTGCTGATCAACCCCGAGATCGTGTGGGCCAGCCCCGAGAAGGTGGTGGGCGACGAAGGCTGCCTGTCCGTGCCCGGCATCTACGACGGCGTGGAGCGCTCCACCGCCGTGCACGTGCGCGCGCTCGACGACAAGGGCCAGTCGCGCGTACTCGAGGCCGAGGGGTTGCTCGCCGTGTGCATGCAGCACGAGATGGACCACCTGCTGGGCAAGGTTTTCGTCGAATACCTCTCGCCCCTCAAGCGCAACCGCATCAAGACCAAGATGCTCAAGGCCCAGCGGGAGGCAACCCGCACATGAACACAGCCTCCGCATCATCCGGCCTCTGGCGCCTGATAGCCACCAGCCTGCTGGCGGGGCTGCTGGCGGCCTGCGCCTCGCCAGCCTTCGAAAAGCCCGGGGCCTCCCGTGCCGACGTGGTGGCGCGTGTCGGCGCGCCCACGCGGACTGCCCCTCTGGAAGGCGGCGGCGAGCGGCTGCTCTACTCCGCCCAACCTGCGGGGCGCACGGTATACCACCTGGATTTCGACGCCAACGCGCGCCTGGTGCGTGTAGACCAGGTGCTGACCCTGGCCCGGCTGCAGGCCATTCCCGTGAACCACTGGTCCGTGGTCGACGTACAGCGCGAGTTCGGTCCGCCCGCGATCGTCGAGCGCGTCGCCACCTTCGATGGCGATGTCTGGACCTACCGCTTCCTTGACGACTTCAACAACCCGCGTTTCGCGCACATCCACATCGACCGCTCGGGTGTGGTTCGCCAGTTGCTGTTC
Organism: Acidovorax sp.; assembly: GCA_041913505.1. Lineage (GTDB taxonomy): Bacteria > Pseudomonadota > Gammaproteobacteria > Burkholderiales > Burkholderiaceae_C > JAYSFC01. The sequence continues at coordinate 14,066 of JAYSFC010000054.1, read as the reverse complement.
ACCGACGAACTGCCCCGTGGCGACGATGCCCGCAACTGAGCGGCACCGCACTCCACAGCCTTCATGAGACTGATCTTCGCCGGCACCCCGGAATTCGCCCGCGTGGCGCTGGAGCGCCTGCTCGGCGCGGGCTTCACCGTTCCCCTGGTCCTGACCCAGCCCGACCGGCCTGCCGGCCGCGGCATGAAGCTGCAGGCCTCGCCCGTCAAGCAGTGCGCACTGGAGCACGGCATCGCCGTGGCCCAGCCGCGCAGCCTGCGCCTTGACGGCAAATACCCCGAGGACGCCGCCGCCGCCCGCGCGGCCATCGAGGCGGCCCGGGCCGACGCGATGGTGGTCGCGGCCTACGGCCTGATCCTGCCGCAATGGGTGCTCGACACCCCGGCCAAAGGCTGCCTCAACATCCACGCCAGCCTGCTGCCGCGCTGGCGCGGCGCGGCGCCCATCCACCGCGCCATCGAAGCCGGAGACGCCGAGACAGGCGTCACCATCATGCAGATGGACGCGGGCCTGGACACGGGCGACATGCTGCTCCTGGAGCGCCTGCCTATCGGCGCGCGCGACACCACGGCCACGCTGCACGACCGGCTTGCGGCGCTGGGCGGGCGCCTCATCGTCGAGGCGCTGGAGCTGGCCGCCTGCGGCGGCCTCACGGCCACGCCCCAGCCCGCCGAGGGCGTGACCTACGCGCACAAGATCGAGAAGCAGGAAGCCAGCGTGGACTGGTCGCAGTCCGCCGAGGCGATCGGCCGGCGCATCCGCGCCTTCAACCCCTTCCCAGGGGCAGCCACCCAGTGCGGCGGCGAGGCCATCAAACTCTGGGACTATGAAATTGATAGCGACATCCGCACTGCAGATGCGCACCCGGGGCAGATTCTGTCGGCAGATGGCACTGGCGTCACCGTGGCTTGCGGCGAAGGCGCCCTGCGCCTAACCGCCCTGCAACGCGCGGGCGGCAAGCGCCTGCCCGCGGCCGATTTCCTGCGTGGCTTCCCGCTGCAGCCTGGCGTGGTGCTGGGCGTCCCGGCGGCCCCGCCCGCATGAGCGCCGCCGCCGTCCGGGCCACGCTGCGCCACCCCGCCTGGCGCCTGGGCGTCACCGACATGGCCGGCACGGCCGTGGGCGTGGGCGCCTGGGGCCTCGTGACGGGCGTGGCCATGGTCAAGAGCGGCATGTCGGCGCCCCTGGCGATCTTCATGTCGCTGATCGTCTATGCGGGCAGCGCCCAGCTCGCCGTGATTCCGCTGCTCGCCGCGGGCGCGCCGCTGTGGGTGCTGTGGCTCACGGCCTCGTGCGTGAACCTGCGCTTCGTGATCTTCAGCAACATGTGGCGCAGCTACTTCGCGCACCTGCCGCTGCGCCAGCGCCTGTCCATCGGCTACTTCAGCGGCGACGTGATCTTCGTCGCCTTCATGAAGCGCTACCCCAAGGCCCGGCCGATGCCGGACCAGGTGCCGTACTTCTGGGGCGCGGCCGGCCTCAACTGGCTTGCCTGGCAAGTGCCCTCGATCACGGGCATCCTGCTGGCCAACGTGGTGCCGCTGTCCTGGGGCCTGGGCTTCGCGGGCGTGCTTGCACTGCTCGGCGTGCTGCTGTCCATGCTGTTCGACCGCGCCACCTGGCTCGCCGCGGGCGTGGCGGCCACGGCGGCCATCGCGGCGTTCGCGCTGCCGCTCAAACTCAACATCCTGGTGGCCATCGCCGCTGCCGTCACCGTGGGCCTGCTCATCGAGGCCGTGGACCGGCGCCGCCACCACCCCGAGGTGGTGCTGGTGCCTGCCGACAGCGCACTGCCGCTGGAGGAACTGCAGCGCGTGGAGGCAGGCGACGAGGTTCCCCTGCGCGAGGAGCGCCACCCATGAACGAGACCTGGATCGAAACCGTTTTCGCCATCCTGGGCCTGGCGGTCATCACGATGGTTTCGCGCGCCTTCTTCATGATTCCCGAGCGCGAACTGCCCCTGCCCGACTGGCTCAAGCGCGGCCTCAAGTACGCGCCGCTGGCCGCGCTCACGGCCGTGATTGCGCCCGAAATCCTGATGGCGCACGGCGAGCTCATCGACTCGCTGCGGGACGCGCGCCTGCCGGCCGTCCTGTGCGCCGCCGCCTACTACTTCTGGCGCCGCGACATCCTGGGCACCATCACCGTCGGCATGGCGGTGTACCTGCCCCTGCACATCGGGCTGGGCTGGTAGCGGCGGCACGCGCAAGGCGGGCGCCTACAATGTGCCCGCCATTTTTTTACCGCCTGCCATACCCCCGCCATGAACATTCTTCGCTTCTCCGACCTGTGCGCCCAGGGCCAAGCCCAAGGCCAACGCGTGTTCATCCGCGCCGACCTGAACGTGCCCCAGGACGACGCCGGCCGCATCACCGAAGACACGCGCATCCGCGCATCCGTGCCCTGCATCCGCATGGCGCTCGATGCGGGCGCCGCCGTCATGGTCACGAGCCACCTGGGCCGCCCCACCGAAGGCGCATTCCAGCCCGAGGACTCGCTCGCGCCCGTGGCGCAGCGCCTGTCGGAGCTGCTCGGCCGCGAGGTGCCGCTGGTGGCGAACTGGGTCGATGGCGTGCAGGTCGCGCCCGGCCAGGTCGTGCTGCTCGAGAACTGCCGCGTGAACCCCGGCGAGAAGAAGAACAACCCTGAGCTCGCCCGCAAGATGGCCGCCTTGTGTGACATCTATGTGAACGACGCCTTCGGCACCGCCCACCGCGCCGAGGGCACGACCTACGGCATCGCACAGTACGCGCCCACCGCCTGCGCGGGCCCGCTGCTGGCTGCCGAGATCGATGCGATCACCAAGGCGCTGGCAAACCCGAAGCGCCCGCTCGCTGCCATCGTGGCGGGCTCCAAGGTGTCGACCAAGCTCACCATCCTGCAGAGCCTGGCCAAGAATGTGGACCAGCTCATCGTGGGCGGCGGCATTGCCAACACCTTCATGCTGGCGGCAGGCCTCAAGATCGGCAAATCGCTGGCCGAACCCGACCTCGTGGGTGAAGCCAAGGCCGTGATGGCCGCCATGGCGGCGCGCGGCGCGGAAGTGCCCGTGCCGACCGACGTGGTGGTGGCCAAGACCTTCGCGGCCGATGCCACTGCCACCATCAAGCCCGCCACCAAGGTGGCCGACGACGACCTGATCCTCGACATCGGCCCCGACACGGCCCGCCGCCTGGCCGAGCAGCTCAAGGCCGCTGGCACCATCGTCTGGAACGGCCCGGTCGGCGTGTTCGAGTTCGCCGCCTTCGAGAACGGCACGCGCACCATCGCCGAGGCCATTGCCGCATCCAGCGCCTTCAGCATCGCGGGCGGCGGCGATACGCTCGCGGCCATTGCCAAATACGGCATCGAAAAGCAGGTGGGCTATATCTCGACGGGCGGCGGCGCATTCCTCGAAGTGCTCGAAGGCAAAACCCTGCCCGCCTTTGAAATCCTGGAAAAGCGCGCCCGTGCCGGGGCCCTGTAAAACCACGGTAGAAAATGGCGCGGCCCTAGCAACATTTAGCAACAAATAATCGCGGCCGCGCCAGGCGATTACTGTGGCCAAAACAACAAACCGCCAGTGGGCAGGCGCAGTTAGCGCATTTTTTTCTTGTTTTTGTTGAGCGCACCGCCCAGAATCATTTTCAATCGTGTGGGATGTAACGTTTTATATCCCCGCAACCAAAGTCCGTAGGAGGGAAACCATGTCATTTTCCAAGGCCATCGGCATGGCCGCGCTGGCTGGCGCCACAGTGATGTTGATGGGCTGCGCCAACAAGGCCCCCATCCCCGTGGCAGAGAACTTCGAGTACACGAGCCAGCCCAAGGTGCGCTCGGCAGGCCACTGGGAGTTGGTGTCGCGCGACGTGGTCGCCCAGACGCTGGGCACCCTGAACAAGGCCGGCGCCGCCGGGGCGCCGCTGTTCGTGGCCCTGCCGCCCAACCCCAGCGCATTCGACTACGCGTTCCGCGACTTCCTAATCACCGAGTTCGTGCAAAGCGGCACGCCCGTGCTGCAGGCCCCCGGCCAGACGCTCGACGTGACCTACCAGGCCCAGCTCGTGCGCCACAACAGCGACCGCCCGCGCTTCATCCCTGGCGTGTTCACCATCCTCGCCTCTGGCGTGGCCGCCGCCTATGGCCTGCGCCACGAGCACATCGACACCCAGATCGGTGCGGGCCTGGGTCTGGCCGTGGCTGCCGACTACGCCAACAGCATCAACTCGGGCGGCCCCACCAACACCGAGATGATCCTCACGACCACGGTGTCGCGCGGCGGCCAGTACATCGCCCGCAAGACCGATGTGTATTACCTCGAGAACGCCGACACCCCGCTGTTCCTGCGCGGCTCGTCGTACCGCCCCGTTCCCCTGAAGGTGGTGTCGCAATGAAGTCCCCCATCCTCCTGACCGCACTGGCCGCCGCTGCCCTGCTGGCCGGCTGCAACACCGCGCCCACGACCACCGCGCGCGCCGAGCCCACCTACCAGGAAGCCGCCAGCGCACCGTTCCTGCAAAGCAGCCGCGACGCCATCACCAAGCTCACGGCTGGCTTCGATCTCGGCACGCTCGACGGCGGCCCCGTGCTCGTGGCCACCATCGTCAACGTCAACGACCTGAGCCGCTCGGCACCGCTGGGCCGCACGCTGTCCGAGCAGTACGCCTCGCACATGGCCGCCACCGGCTTCAATGTGAAGGAAGTCAAACTGCGCGGCGACGTGTTCGTGAAGGAAGGCACCGGCGAGCTGCTGCTGTCACGCGAAATCAAGGACATCGCGCGCAACCACAACGCCTCGCTCGTGCTTGTGGGCACCTATTCGGCCGCCGCGAGCTACACCTATGTGAGCCTCAAGCTCGTGCGCACAGAAGACAGCCGCATCGTGCGCGGCTACGACTACGCACTGCCCAACGACCGCGACGTGCAGCGCCTGCTGGCCGTGGCCCGCTGAACGCGCGCTGCGCGATCTCCGCAAAGGCTGCTTCGGCAGCCTTTTTCTTTGCCCATGTGGCTTTCACCCCATGCGGGGTCGTTCGCAACACATGCAACGACGCTCCGCAAGCCAGGGCAGCCACACCGAAACGCCCGGAAGAGCTACTGCCTCAGGGGGTTGCCTCCGGTCATGCCCTGCGGGGCCACAGCACGGAGGCAATGGCCAGCACCATCAGCGCCATGGCCGCCCAGTCCTGCCAGTGCAAACGCTCACCCAGCCACAGTGAACCGCTGAACACGCCGAGCACGGGAATCATCATCACGCTGAGCGTGGACGCCACGGGCGGCAGCCCCCGCACCAGGAAGAACCAGGCCGGTTGCGCGAAGCCGAACACGAGCAGCGCGTTGAAAACGATCGCTCCCCAGGTCGCGGCGCCAGGCGCGTGCCAGGCCTGGCGCTCGAAGCCCAGCGACAACACGCTCATGGCCACCAGGGTCTCCACCATCATCCAGAACGCGAGCGTCAGCGTGGGCACGGGGATGGCGCTGCGCCGCAGCAGCTGCGTACCCAGCGCCCAGCTGGCCGCGGCCGTAAGCATGAGCCCCACACCGAGCGGCCGCCCGCCGAGCTGCGCCAGCTCGTGCCAGAGCAGCAGCAGCACGCCCGCCGCCGCCGCCGCCACGCCCCCCCAGGCGCGCGGCGCGAGCCGCTCGCCAAAAACCAGCGCACCCAGCACCGCCGAAAAGATGGGCATGGTGTAGCCCAGGATCGCCGCGCGCCCGCTCGACAGCGTGGGAATGGCCACGATGATGAGGCCGTGCCAGATCACCATGTTCACCACGCCCAGCCCCAGCAGGGCGCCCCAGTGCGCACGCGGCACCGCGAACGGCACCTTGAGCACCCACAGCGCCAAACCCAGCACCGGCAGGCCCAGCCACATGGAGAGCGTGCGGAACGTGAGTGGCGGAAAACCCGTCACCCCCAGCTTCATGACGGGCCAGTTGAGGCCCCACACCACGGTCAAGACAACGAGAACGGCCAGTTGGCGTCGCGAGAAGGCAGGCATGGAGGCGCATTGTGCCGCGCCCTGCCCAATCGCGCTGGTCAGGGCGCCGGCGATCGTGCGGCCCAGTGACCGGCCTAAAATCACGCCCATGACTTTCCTCGACATGCTGCGCGACGCAACCACGCAAAACCAATCCCTGCTGTGCGTGGGCCTGGACCCTGAGCCAAGCCGGTTCCCGGGCGCGCTGCAGAACGATCCGCGCAAGATCTACGACTTCTGCGCCGCGATCGTCGACGCCACGGCCGACCTGGTCTGTGCCTTCAAGCCGCAGATCGCCTACTTCGCGGCCCATGGCGCCGAGGACCAGCTCGAGCGCCTGATGCAGCACATGCGCTGCAACGCGCCCCATGTGCCCGTGATCCTCGACGCCAAGCGCGGCGACATCGGCTCCACGGCCGAGCAGTACGCGCGCGAGGCCTTCGAGCGCTACGGCGCCGACGCCGTCACGCTCTCGCCCTTCATGGGCTTCGACTCGGTCGAGCCCTACCTGCAGTACCACGGCAAGGGCGCCTTCCTGCTGTGCCGCACCTCCAACCCCGGCGGCGACGACCTCCAGGCCCAGCGACTGGCCAGCGTCGAGGGCCAGCCGCTGCTCTACGAGCACGTGGCGCGCCTGGCCCAGGGCCCCTGGAACAAGAACGGCCAGCTCGGCCTCGTGGTGGGCGCCACCTACCCAGCCGAGATCGAGCGCGTGCGCAGCATCGCGCCCACGCTGCCGCTGCTGATTCCCGGCGTGGGCGCCCAGGGTGGCGATGCCGCAGCCACGGTGCGCGCGGGCCTGCGCGAGGACGGCCCCATCATCGTGAACTCGTCGCGCGCCATTCTCTACGCGGCCAGCGACGAGCATTTCGCCGACGCCGCGCGCCGCGTGGCGCTGGACACACGCGCCGCGCTCAACGCCGCGCGCGTCTGATCCTGCCGTCGCCTCCCGGCCATGCAACTCAAGTGGCTGGAGGATTTCATCCTGCTTGCGCAGGAGCGCAGCTTCACGCGCGCGGCCGAGTTGCGCCACGTCACCCACCCCGCGTTCGGGCGCCGCATCCGCGCGCTGGAAGCCTGGGCCGGCACGCCGCTGGTCGAACGCGGCGGCGGCCCCGTGCGGCTCACGCCCGCGGGCCAGGCCTTTTTGGAAACCGCCGAGCAGATGGCGCGCGGCCTGGCGCAGTCGCACGAGGAGCTTCAGGCCCTGGCCGGGCGCCACGCGCGCACCGCCACGCTGGCCACAGGCCGCACGCTCGCGCGCACCGTGGTGGCCGACTGGCTCGTGCGGCTGGGCCCGGTGCTGCAGGGCGGCGAAGTGCGTGTGCTCACGCGCACGCTGGCCGAAACCGTGGCCCTGCTCGAACGCGGCGAGGCTGATTTCACGCTCGTCTACCACCACCCGGCGGTGGCCGTGCGCCTGGACGCGCGCCAGTTCACGCATGTGACAGTGGCCACCGACAAGCTCGTGCCCGTCTCGCGGGCCGACGCGCGCGGCGCACCGCTGCATGCATTCACAGGCACTGGCCCCGTGCCCTACCTGGCCTATGCGCGCACGCTGGCGCTCGGGCGCCTCGTGGAAGACCACCTGGCCCACCACCCACTTGCGCCGCGCCTGCAGCGCATCGTGGAGTGCGATTCGGCCGACGCGCACTACGAATACGTGCTCAAGGGCCTGGGCGTGGCCTGGCTGCCCTGGTCCATGGTGCACGCCGACTGCAAGGCCGCGCGCCTGGCCCTCGCGGGCGACAAGCGCATGGAAACCCGCTTCGACGTGCGCCTGTACCGGCCCAAGCACCGCCTGGGCCCGCTGGCCGAGGCGCTCTGGCGCGCGATCACGCAGCGCTGAAGACCGCTGCGGTGCAACCATAGTGGCACGACTTTGTGCCATTTCAGCACCATGGTGCAGTGCCCACCTCCGCACAATCGGAAACACACCGACAAGGAGCCCCCCCATGCGAACGCCCCACCTTCTGCGCCGCGCCGCCCTGCTGTGCGGCCTGGCCCTGCTGGCCGCCGGCCCCGCCAGCGCGCAGGACTACCCCACCAAGCCCATCACCATCGTCGTGGGCTACCCGCCCGGCGGCAGCACCGACCTCATGGGGCGGCTGGTGGGGGCGGAGCTGTCCACCCGCCTGGGCCAGCCCGTGGTGATCGAAAACCTGGGGGGCGCGGGTGGCACCATCGGTGCACAGAAGGTCGCCAACGCCGCGCCCGACGGCTACACGCTGCTCGTGGGCGCCAACAACGAGCTGGCCATCGCCAAGCTGATCTCCAAGAGCGTGAAATACAGCCCCACGCAGTTCACGCCCATCGGGCTGATCGGCTCGCAGCCCATGGTGCTGGTGGCCTCCACCAAGGCGGGCGTGAAGAACGCCAACGAATTCACCCAGCTCGTCAAAAAGAACCCTGGCCAGTTCAGCTATGGCAGCTCGGGCGTGGGCACGGCGCTGCACCTGGCTGGCGAGATGGTCAAGGAGCAGGGAGGCCTGTTCATGACCCACATCCCCTACCGCGGCGTGGCGCCGCTGACCAACGACCTCGTGGGCAACAACCTGGAGTTCGGCGTGTTCGTGCTCTCGAGCGGCCTGCCGCACATCAAGGCCGGCAAGGTTGTGGCACTCGGCACCACGGCGGCCAAGCGCGCGCCGGCCACGCCCGACATTCCCGCGCTGGCCGAGTTCCCGCAGTTCAAGAACGTGGATATCGAGAGCTGGTTCGCCCTCATGGGCCCGGCCAACCTGCCGCAGCCCGTGGCCGCCAAGCTGAAGAAAGCACTGAACGACACCCTGCGCTCGCCCGATTTCCGCCAGAAGATGGCCGCCGCCGGCTCGGGCGTAGCGTCGCCCGACGTGAACCTGCCCAAGTTCTGGAACGACGAGATCGCCAAGTACACAAAAATCGTGCGGTTCGCCAAGATCGAGGAATGAGCATGTCCCTGCAATTCGACCTCCCCGCGCCCGACATCTCCGCCTGGCGCGCGGGCAACACCGGCACCGAAGGCGTGTGGCGCTTCGACTCGGGGCAGCCCGGCCGGCACGTGATGATCAGCGCGCTGGTCCACGGCAACGAGCTGTGCGGTGCCTGGGCGCTCAAGGGCCTGCTCGAAGCGGGCCTGCGCCCGCAGCGGGGCAGCCTCACGCTCGCGTTCTGCAACCTCGAGGCCTTCGGGCGATTCGACACTGCCGACCACGACGCCTCGCGCTTCACCGACGAGGACCTGAACCGCCAGTGGATCGACGCACGCATCGACGACGGCAGCACGCGCGAACGCCGCCGCGCCGCCGCGCTGCGCCCCTTCGTCGCCCAGGCCGACTGGCTGCTCGACATCCACTCCATGCACGAGCCCTCGGCGCCGCTGCTGCTCACCGGCGTGCAGCCGCGCAACCTGCAGCTCGCGCGCGCCCTGGCCGCGCCCGAACACATCGTGGTGGACGCAGGCCACAAGGACGGCGTGCGCATGCGCGACTACGGCCGCTTCGGCCTGCCCGATGCCGAGGCCGGTGACTCGCGCTCGCTGCTCATCGAGTGCGGCTTCCACGGCGACCCGGCCAGCCGCGCCGTGGCGCAGGACCAGTGCGCGCGCTTCCTGGCCGCTGCGGACGTGGTGGATGCCGCCGAGCTCACCCGCGTGCTGCCCGGCTGGCGCCTGGCCGACGCGCCGCGCCAGTGGGCGCTGGAAGTGACCGGCCCCGTGGTGGCGAAGAGCAGCGCATTCCGCTTCACCGAACCGTTCACCGGGCTCGAAGTCATCGCCAAAGCCGGCACGGTCATTGGAGACAACGACGGTGAGCCGGTGGTGACACCCTACGATGACTGCGTGCTCGTCATGCCCTCCACGCGCCAGGCGCGCGCGGGTGTGACGGTGGTGCGCTTCGCGCGGCGGCGCCCTTTGTAGCTCATGCGGGCTGGCACCGCACATTGCGCCGCCAGCGCCCCTTGAAACTGGCGCGCGCCAGGTGGGGGCAGCCGGGCAAGGGCCGCCCCGTGGCGAGGGCTGCGCCCCTTCCCGCAACGCGCAGCGGAGCGAGAGAAGGGGAAAGGCGCGCAGCGCCTCAGGGGATTGTCTCCATTCAGCGCAGGCGGCGGGGCGACAGCCCTGCCACCACTTCGGGCCCCACGCCCTCGGCCTGCAGCACTGGGTCCAGCGGCTCGCCCAGCGCCAGGTTGCGCGCCAGCAGCGCATAGCCTGCGGCGCTCTGGATGCCGTAGCCGCCCTGCGCCGCAAGCCAGAAGAAGCCTTCCACGCCTCCTGCGCCATCCTGGTCCCAGCCGATCACGAAATCGCCGTCGGCCACGAAGGAACGCAGCCCCGCCCAGGTATGCGTGGGGCGGCGGATCTGGAAGGTGGTGACCTCCTCGATGCGCCAGATGCCCGTGGCCACGTCGAGCTCTTCGGGCACCACATCGTGCGGGGGCATGGGGTCGGCATTCGCGGGCGAACCCAGCAGCTGGCCCGCGTCGGGCTTGAAGTAGTAGCCCTCGTCCACGCCGATGGCGGCCGGCCAGCCGTGCGCGTCCATGCCCGGCGGCACGGGGAAGGTGAAGGCCACGCGACGGCACGGCGTGAGGCCCACGGGCGCGGCGCCCGCGAGCTGGGCCACCACGTCGGCCCAGGCGCCGGCCGCGTTCACGAGATAGCGCGCCTGCACCGTCTCACCGCCCGCGAGCGTGACGGTCCACACGCCGTCCTCGCGCGCCAGGCGCGTGACCTCGGCGTTGGTGCGCACCTGGCCGCCGCGCTGGCGCAGGCCGCGCAGGTAGCCCTGCAGCAGCGCGTTCACGTCGATGTCGGCCGCGCCGGGCTCCGACAGGCCCGCCGCCACCACCTCGGGCCGCAGGCAGGGCAGGCGCGCGAGCAGCTCCTCGCGCGTGAGGCGCGTAAGGCCAGGCGAATGCACACGCAATTCCTGATAGGTGCGCTCCAGCAGATCAAGCTGATCGTGCGTGGCCACGTAGACCACACCGCGCGGCGAGAGGATGGGGCTGTCGGCAAAGCCCGGCGGCGGCGCATCGTAGAACGCGCGGCTGGCGCGCGTGAGCGCCCGGATCGCTTGCGTGCCGTAGGTCTCCATGAACAGCGCCGCCGAGCGGCCCGTGGTGTGGTAGCCGGGCTGCGGCTCGCGCTCCAGCACAAGCACCGAGGCCTTCCCGGCCAGCTGCCAGCCCATGGATGCGCCGGCCATGCCGGCACCGATGACCACGAAATCCCAGACTGCCATGGCGTATTGCTCCTTTATTGATAGCTGATCGTGCTCGCTTATCTAGCGCTAACGGTTATTCTGATCGCAGTTCCGCCGCGCTGGCGCAGAGCGCAAAGGCCGGTTGTGACTTGATATGAGTCAAAACCATACCCTCCTCAGGCCAATACATTGAGTTACGTTTTTATTACCGGGCCCTGTTCCGTGCACCACCAGCCCCCCACGCCCCCGCCGCTGTATCGCACGCTTTTTGCATTGTCCCTGCCATGACCTTCCTATCCCGCCTCAGCCTGCTCCGGAAATTCATCATCCTGGCATTCATCAGCATGCTGATGAGCGTGCCGCCAACGTTCATGCATGTGCGCGACACACTGCAGGACATGGCCCAGGCGCGCCAGGAGGCGCGCGGCGCGGCACCGCTGCTCGCACTCGCCAAAGTGGTGCAGTGGATGCAGGTGCACCGCGGCCTGTCCGCCGGCATGCTGGGTGGCGATGAAACGCTGGCCGCGCGACGCCCCGCCGCGCGCGACGCGGTCGCCCAGGCCCTGGACGCGGTGGACGCCCGCTTTACCGAGGCCGGTGTGCCCTCCGCGCAGGCGGCAGCCTGGGCCGAGGCGCGCAAGACCTGGCAGCAACTCGAGCCGGCCGTGGCCGCGCGCTCACTGCAGCTGGCGCAGAGCACGGCGCAGCACACGGCGCTGATCGCGGCGGTGATGCGCATCAGCGAAGAACTGCTGCACGCCTACGGCCTGCAGGTGGACCATAGCGCCGACACGCACGCCCTGATCCAGGCCTCGCTTGTGCATGCACCCATGCTGGGCGAGAAGCTCGGCGTGATGCGCGCCCAGGGCGCGGGCTTCCTCGGGCGCGGCGAGCTGCCGCCGCAGGGCAAGGGCGTGCTGCTGTCGCTGCAGCAGCGCGTGGTGGAGCTGCAGGGCGACACCTTCCGCAGCTTTGCGCGCGCCACGCAGGGCAACCCGGACTTCCGCGCAGCGCTGGAGGCCCCGGCACAGGCGTCGGACGCACAGATCACGCAATCGCTGCAGCTCGTGGATCAGGCGATCCTCAACGCCACCGCACTCACCCTGCCGCCGCAGGAGTATTTCGACAACCTCACGCGCACCATTGAAGGGCTGCACGCCCTCAACGCACAGGCCATGGCCGGCCTGGATGCCGCGCTGCAGCAGCGCGTGGCCCAGCAGCGCAACGCGCTCATCGCGGAAGCCCTGCTGCTTACGCTGGTGCTTGCCGGAACCATCACGCTGATGGTGGTGTTCGTGCGCTCCATCACGCAACCGCTCGCGCAGGCCGTGGAACTGTCGCACGCAGTGGCGCAGGGCGATCTCTCGGGCCGTGCCATCCCCCATGGCAGCGACGAGGTGGGCCGCCTGATCGCCGCGCTGCTGCAGATGCGCACTCAGCTCATGCAGGTGGTGTCGCGCGTGCGCAGCAACGCCGAGGGCGTGGCCACCGCCAGCGCGCAGATCGCGCAGGGCAACACCGACCTGTCGGCGCGCACCGAGAGCCAGGCCAGCGCGCTCGAAGAGACCGCCGCGTCGATGGAGCAGATGACCGCCACCGTGCGCCAGAACGCCGACAGCGCCAGCCAGGCCAGCCAGCTCGCCGCCAGCGCCAGCCAGGTGGCCACGCAGGGCGGAGAGGTGGTGGCGCAGGTGGTGAAGACCATGCAGGGCATCCACGCCTCGTCGGGCAAGATCGCCGACATCATCGGCGTGATCGACTCGATCGCGTTCCAGACCAACATCCTCGCGTTGAACGCCGCCGTGGAGGCCGCGCGCGCGGGCGAGCAGGGCCGGGGCTTCGCCGTGGTGGCCAGCGAGGTGCGCAGCCTGGCGCAGCGCTCGGCGGCGGCGGCACGCGAGATCAAGAACCTGATCTCCGAGAGCGTGCAGAACGTGGAGCAGGGCAACGCGCTCGTGGAGCGCGCGGGGGCCACCATGCAGGACGTGGTAGCCGCCGTGCGCCGCGTGACCGACATCATGGGCGAGATCAGCTCCGCCAGCCGCGAGCAGTCGCAGGGCGTGGCGCAGGTGGGCGAAGCCATCACGCAGATGGACCAGGTCACGCAGCAGAACGCCGCGCTCGTGGAAGAGATGGCCGCCGCCGCGGGCAGCCTGCGCAGCCAGGCGCAGGAGCTGGTGCACGGCGTGGCGGTGTTCCGGCTCGCGGAAGACAGCGCACCCGTGCTGGCCCGGCTACCGCACTGAAGTCACTATTGTTTTGATAGCTTAAAACGACCGACTGACAAGCACTATCGGTCGTTTTTTGGCCTAACCGGCAACTCCGAGGTAGCGCCGCAGGTAGTGCCCCGTGTGGCTTCCCGGGTGGGCCGCCACGTCCTCGGGCGTGCCCTGCGCCACCACGGTGCCGCCGCCCGCGCCGCCCTCGGGGCCCATGTCGACGATCCAGTCGGCGGTCTTGATCACATCGAGGTTGTGCTCGATCACGACGATGGTGTTGCCCGCATCGCGCAGCTGGTGCAGCACCTTGAGCAGCAGGTCGATGTCGGCGAAGTGCAGGCCCGTGGTGGGCTCGTCCAGGATGTAGAGCGTGCGGCCCGTGTCGCGCTTGGAGAGCTCCTGCGCGAGCTTGACGCGCTGCGCCTCGCCGCCCGAGAGCGTGGTGGCCGCCTGCCCCAGGCGGATGTAGGACAGGCCCACATCGAGCAGCGTCTGCAGCTTGCGCGCGATGGTAGGCACGTCTTTGAAGAAGGCATGCGCGTCTTCCACCGTGAGGTCGAGGATCTGCGCGATGTTCCTGCCCTTCCACAGCACCTCGAGCGTTTCGCGGTTGTAGCGCTCACCGTGGCAAATGTCGCAGGGCACGTATACATCGGGCAGGAAGTGCATCTCCACCTTCACCACGCCGTCGCCCTGGCAGGCCTCGC
>JAYSFC010000053.1:0-22940 GCA_041913505.1 Acidovorax sp. | reverse complement strand
TGCGCGCGAGCAGCTCGCGCGGGTTGAAGGGCTTGCCCAGGTAGTCGTCGGCGCCCACTTCCAGGCCCACGATGCGGTCCACGTCCTCGCCCTTGGCGGTGAGCATGATGATGGGCGTGCGGTCGTTGGCGGCGCGCAGGCGGCGGCAGATGGACAGGCCGTCCTCGCCGGGCATCATGAGGTCGAGCACGATGAGGTCCACGGTCTCGCGCAGCAGGATGCGGTTGAGGGCCTTGCCGTCCTCGGCGATCATGACCTCGAAGCCTTCTTGCGTAAGGTAGCGGCGCAGTAGATCGCGGATGCGCGCGTCGTCGTCGACCACAAGGATCTTGTCGGTACGGTTGGTCGTTGTGGCCATGGTTCTATCCCCAGTCCAATTTGTAACAGAGCCGATTCTGACCAGCTTGCGCCGCGAAGTTCAGGTTTTTCGCCCGGGTATGACCAACTGTTACATGTTTTGCCCGCTCTCGCAGCCGTGATCCAAGGCTTCACAAAAACGGACGCGGACTGCGGTTAAGGTGGCGGCTCGTGCCCTGCGGAGGGCGCCAGAGCCCTCACTGGAAAGGACCCTGAATTGATGCAAAGAACTTCAAAAATAATAGCTGCTAGCGTAATGCTGGCGTGCACTTGCTTCGCTTTTGCCCAAAATCCACCTTCCGCTGCACCACAGAACGTGGTGCAGCTTTCGGCGACCGGCACCGTAGAGGTGGCGCAGGATCTGCTGGTGCTTACGCTGGCCGCCAGCAAGGAGGCCCCCGACGCCGCCGTGGTGCAAGCCCAGCTCCAGCAGGCGCTCGATGCGGCGCTGGCCGAGGCCAAGCGCCAGGCCCAGCCTGGCCAGCTCGACGTGCGCACGGGGCCGTTTGGGCTCTACCCGCGCTATAGCAAGGACGGCAAGATTTCCGGCTGGCAGGGCCGCGCCGAGCTCGTGATGGAGGGACGCGATTTCGCGCGCATCACGGGCGCGGCGGCCAAGATCCAGACCATGGCCATCAGCCAGATCGCCTTCGCTCTCTCGCGCGAGGCGCGCGCCAAGGTCGAGGGCGAGGCCCAGAGCCTGGCCATCGGGCAGTTCAAGGCGCGTGCCACCGAACTCACGCGCGCCTTTGGCTTCAGCGCCTATGCGCTGCGTGAAGTGGCGGTGAACAGCAATGAGATGGCGCCGGGTCCACGCCCGCGCATGATGGCCATGGAGGCCAAGGCGGCATCGCTGGCCGATGCCGCGCCCGTGCCGGTGGAGGCGGGCAAGGCCCAGGTCGTGGTCAACGTTTCGGGATCGGTGCAGATGCGCTGAGCGCGCGCCCGGAAAGGCCTCGGGGGTTTTCCGCCGCCGGCGACAAAGATAGCCACGGGCGCATGATTGGCGTGCGCCCGTGGCTATGCAAAAGGCGCTGGCGGCGGGATCCTGACGGTGAGCAGGTTTACTGGGCGGCCCAGCCGCCGTCCATGTTCCAGGCCACACCGCGCACGTTGCCAGCGGCGGGCGAGCAGAAGAACACCGCGAGTTCGCCCAGCTCCTCAGGGGTGGTGAACTGCATGGAGGGTTCCTTCTCGCCCAGCAGCAGCTTCTTGGCGTCTTCGTTCGAGAGGCCGTGCTGGGCGGCCTTGGCGTCCACCTGCTTTTGCACCAGCGGCGTGAGCACCCAGCCGGGGCAGATGGCGTTGCAGGTCACGCCGGTGGTGGCGGTCTCGAGCGCTGTCACCTTGGTCAGGCCCACAATGCCGTGCTTGGCTGCGACGTAGGCGGACTTCTGGGCCGAGCCCACGAGGCCGTGCACCGAGGCCACGTTGATGATGCGTCCCCAGTTCGCGGCCTTCATTGCGGGCAGGGCCAGGCGCGAAGTGTGGAAGGCGCTCGTGAGGTTGATGGCGATGATGGCGTCCCAGCGCTCAACGGGGAAGTCTTCCACGTTCGCGACATGCTGGATGCCGGCGTTGTTCACGAGGATGTCCACGCGGCCAAATTGGCCCGCGCTGTACTTCATCATGTCCTCGATGTCGGCCGCGCGGCTCATGTCCGCACCGTGGTAGGCCACCTGGGCTCCCGAGGCCTGGCCCGCGGCCAGCACCTCGGCGCGGGGGCCGTCCACGTCCCCAAAGCCGTTCAGAACGATGTTTGCGCCCTGGCGGGCGAGTGCCTTGACAATCCCCAGGCCGATGCCGCTGGTGGAGCCGGTAACCAATGCGGTTTTGCCTTTCAGCATAAGAGACTCTCCGGATGAATTAGGATGCAACGGAGTCATTATCGAGCGATGTCCCCAGATTCCGTCCCCATGATTGAACCTACGCTGAACTACGTATGGAGCGCAGGTGCCGCGCAGTCCGCCATCGCACAGGGGCCCGCAAACATGCACCGCACGGCGTACTGGGAGTGGAACGCGACGGGCGATGTGCGGCATCCGCACGTGATCGTCTGCGTGCATGGCCTGGCGCGCCAGGGGCGCGATTTCGACACCTTGGCGCGGCGCTTGTCGGCGCATGCGCGCGTGATCTGCCCCGACGTGGTGGGGCGCGGCCGCAGCGACTGGTTGGCCGACCCCCAGGGCTACCAGGTGCCGCAATACGCGGCCGACATGCTTGCGCTGCTGGCGCAGGTGCATGCGCAGGCGCCCATTGGCACGCTGGACTGGGTGGGTACGAGCATGGGCGGCCTGATCGGCATGGCTGTGGCGGGGCAGCCGGGGCTTCCCCTGCCGGTGCCCGTGCGCCGCCTGGTGCTCAACGACGTGGGGCCCTCCATCGCCTGGCGGGCGTTGCAGCGCATTGGCCAGTACCTGGGCCAGCCCGTGCATTTTGGCTCGGTCGAGCAGGGGGCTGCGGCGCTGTGGGCCATTTCCTCGTCGTTTGGTCCCCATACGCCCGAGCAGTGGCTGGCGTTGTCGCGGCCCATGCTGCGGCCCCTGCCCGAGGGCGGGTTCGGGCTGCACTACGACCCCGCGATTGCCGTGCCTTTCCGCGCCCTGACCGAAGAGGTTGCCCGTGCGGGCGAGGCGCTGCTGTGGCAGCTCTATGACCAGATTGGCGCGCGCACGCTGCTGCTGCGCGGCGCGGACTCCGACCTGCTCACGCGCGCCACGGCCGAGGCCATGGTGCAGCGGGGCCCCCGCGCGCGGCTCGTGGAGTTCAGCGGCGTGGGCCATGCCCCCACGTTGATTGCGGAGGACCAGGTGGCCAGCGTCGAGGGTTTCTTGCGGGAGGCGGCATGAAGAGCATCGCAGCCCATACCGCCCCCATCGGTGCGCCGGGTGCCGCCTCCGTGCGGCCTGAGCCGGTCTCCCCCCTGATCGCGGCTACGTCTGCGACCCTGCCCGAACAGGTGAACGCGCTTGCGCGCGCGCGGGCCTTTGCCGAGCCGCTGCTGGCCTGCGAAACCATGGAAACCGGCGAGAACACGCTGGCCCATGCCGATGCCGTGGCCTCGATTCTCAAAAGCATCGGCGGCTCAGAGGCCATGCAGGCCGCGAGCTACCTCGTGCACGCTTGCGTGCACCTGAACAAACCCGAGGAAGTCATCGCGAAGGCCTTTGGCGAGAACTTCGCCACACTGGCCGTGGAAACCACCAAGCTCATGCGCGTGCAGCAGCAGGCGCGCGAGGCTGAGACCTCGGGCCAGCGCGTGGACGACGCGGCCGTGCAGACCGAGAACGTGCGCAAGATGCTGCTGGGCTTCTCGCGCGATCTGCGCGTGGTCATGCTGCGCCTGGCATCGCGCCTGCAGACGCTGCGCTTTTACGCGGCGAGCAAGCGCGCCGTGTCGCCCAGCCTCGCGCGCGAGGCGCTGCACGTGTTCGCACCGCTGGCCAACCGCCTGGGTATCTGGCAGGTGAAGTGGGAGCTTGAGGACCTGGCGTTCCGCTTCCTGGAGCCCGACACCTACAAGGAGGTGGCGCGCCTGCTGGACGAGAAGCGCGCCGGGCGCGAAATCTACATGGAGCAGTTGCGCAGCCGGCTCGAATCCGAGCTGCGCGCGCGCAGCATCAGCGCGAGCGTGCAAGGGCGGCCCAAGCACATCTACAGCATCGTGAAGAAGATGCGCGGCAAGTCGCTCAACTTCGACCAGGTGTTCGACATCCGCGCGCTGCGCGTGATCGTGCCCTCTGTGAAGGACTGCTATGCCGCGCTGTCGTGGGTGCACGCGCAGTTCAAGCCCCTTGAGGACGAATTCGACGACTACATCGCGCGCCCCAAGCCCAACGGCTACCAGTCGCTGCACACGGTGGTGCGCGACGAGGCAGGCAAGGCCATCGAGATCCAGATCCGCACCCAGGCCATGCACGACCATGCCGAGCATGGCGTGGCCGCGCACTGGGCCTACAAGGAGGCTGGCACCAAGGGCTATGCGGGCGTGTCGGCCAGCGGCGAATACGACGCCAAGATCGCCGTGCTGCGCCAGTTGCTGGCCTGGGGGCGCGACCTGGCCGACACGAGCCACAGCGGCCTGTTCGACGACCGCATCTACGTGCTCACGCCCGACGCTGCCGTGATCGAGCTGCCCAAGGGCGCCACGCCCGTGGACTTCGCCTACTCCGTGCACACCAGCCTGGGCCACCGCTGCCGCGGCGCGCGCGTGGATGGCGCCATGGTGCCGCTGAACACGCCGCTGCAAAGCGGCCAGACGGTGGAGATCACCACCGTGAAGGAGGGGCGCCCTTCGCGCGACTGGCTCAACGCCGAGCTGGGCTATTTGGTCAGCCACCGCGCGCGTGCCAAGGTGCGCGCATGGTTCAACGCCCAGGCCACGCACGAGACCGTGGCGCGCGGCCGCGAGGCCGTGGAAAGGCTGCTGCAGCGCGAGGGCAAGACGGCCATCAGGCTCGACGATCTGGCCGTGCAGCTCGGCTTCAAGACGGCCGATGCGCTGTTCGAGGTGGTGGGCAAGGACGAGTTCTCGCTGCGCACCATCGAAACGCTGCTGCGCCCGCCCGAGCCCGAGCTGCAGCCCGAGGACCTGCTGCAGCTCAAGAAGGCACGCTACCCCGACTCCGCGCCCAAGGGTGGCGTGCTCGTGGTGGGCATCGACTCGCTCATGACGCAGCTGGCCAAGTGCTGCAAGCCTGCGCCGCCCGACGAGATCCGCGGTTTCGTCACGCGCGGCAAAGGCGTGAGCGTGCACCGTGCCGACTGCAGCAACTTCCGCGAAATGGCGGCTCGCAATGCTGAGCGCGTGATCGAGGTGGCCTGGGGGCGCCCCAAGGCCGCGGCCGCGTCCTCCGCCGTCTATCCGGTCGACGTGGCCGTGGAGGCCGCCGACCGCCAGGGGCTGCTGCGCGATATCTCGGATGTGTTCGCGCGCGAAAAGACCAACGTGATCGGCGTGCAGACCCAGTCCGTGAAAGGCACGGCCTGGATGACGTTCACCGTCGAGGTCGCCGACTCGGGGCGGTTGGGCAAAGTGCTGTCCATCGTGGCCGCAGTGCCGGGGGTGCGCTCGGCCCGCCGCCGCTGAGGTGCTCTTTTTTCGGAAGCGGCGGTTTTACTGCTATACTCTCGTTTCTCGAACAAACACAGGCGCGTAGCTCAGCTGGTTAGAGCACCACCTTGACATGGTGGGGGTCGTTGGTTCGAGTCCAATCGCGCCTACCAAACATTCGCAAGCCATACCAGGGTTTGCAGCAAAATGCCCGCTACAAGCGGGCATTTTGCTTTTCTGCATGAAAAGGGTACGGAAGTCTCCGTTGCTTCACGGGGGGCTGTTTCCTTTTCTTCGCATACGTATATTTGACGTTTTCCGATCACGCTGCTGGCAACTCCGGCCCACAGCTTTTTTTCGTCAATCGCTATTCATTTTTAGAATAACGTATGCGTACCGCTCATGCCACGACATTTCCCCGCGAAGCGCCAGGGGGAACATCCCCCGGCGCTACAGCCCCCACGCTGCCGTCCTGGAGCCTGTGCAGCGAATCGTGGCCGGTTGTTTGAAAGGATCTACTGCATGACCATCGAAGCCATTGACTTCGGCCGCTTGTACCGCGACCACCTCGCCATGAGCGCGCGCACGCGCAAGGGGGCCGGTGCCTGGGATGCGCGCCGCCGGCATGGCGGCCAAGGCGCTGGGCAGCCGCTACGCTGAGGAATTCGTCGCGCGCATGGATCTCACGGGGGCCGCCTCGCTGCTCGATGTGGGCTGCGGCCCCGGCACCATCGCGCTGGCCGTGGCGCACCGGCTGCGCCAGGTGGTGGGGCTGGACTACAGCGCCGCCATGCTGCAGGCGATGCGCGAGCAGGCTGCCGCGCGCGGGCTGGCCCAGGTACAGACGCTACACCGCGCCTGGGAGGACGACTGGAGCGACGTGCCCGTGTGCGACATCGCTGTGGCCTCGCGCTCCAGCACCGTGGAGGACATGGCCGCTGCGTTGGCCAAGCTCGACGCCCATGCCCGTCAGCGCGTGTACCTCACGCACCTGGTGGGCGGGCACTTCACCGACCCCGCAGTGCAGGAGGCAGTGGGGCGGCGCCTGCCCGCCGTGCCCGACTACATCTACGTCGTCAACATCCTGCACCGCATGGGCATTCACCCCAGCCTGTCGTACCTCACGCAGGAAAGCCGGCTGGCTGGCGCGCAGGATTTCGACGAATTTGCGCGCCGCGTCGCCTGGTCTATGGGGGCGTTGGATGAGAAGGAGACCGCGCGCCTGCGCGACTGGTACGCGCACGCCACGCCGGCCGAGCGAGCCGGCCAGCCCATGCGGTGGGCGCTGATCGCGTGGGAGAAGCAGCCATGAGCGCGCCGGAACCTTTCCTGTTGGCCGAGCTGCACGCCGAGATCCTGCAGGCCCTGGGCGCCGAGGCCGCGGGCCTGCGCGTGGCGCGCGCCGTGCTGGGCGTGTTCTTCACTGGTGTACAGCTCGACAACGGTGTGGGCGGCCTGTGCGCCACGCCCATCAAGAGCGTGCCCGAGGCTGTGTGCTGCCCCAGTTCGGCCCAAGCCATGCCCGTGCCCGGCAAGATCGCCGGGCGCGGCGCTGCCGAACTGCTGCAGGATCTGTACCGCCCCCAGGACCTGCGCCGTGCGGTGGCTATCGCCACGCTCAATGCGCTGGCCGAAACCCTGTGGCGCCGCGACGGCCCGCCGCCCGGTGCGTGTCCGGTGGAGGGCGATGCCTTCGACGCGCTCGCCATCGCTCCGGGGCAGCGCGTGGTGCTGGTAGGCGCCTTCGCCCCCTACATGCGCACGCTGCGGCGCACCGGGCAGCCGTTCCAGGTGCTGGAACTTGACCCCGCCACGCTCCGGCCCGAGGAACTGCCGTTTTACGTGCACGCCGAGCGTGCGCCCGCGACCGTGGCCCGCGCCGATGTGCTCATCGCCACCGGCACCACGCTGGTCAACGGCAGCCTGGATGGGCTGCTGCAGTGCCTGCGCCCGGGTGCGCAGGCTGCCATCGTCGGACCCACGGCCACGCTCTGGCCGGGGCCCTTTGTGCGACGGGGCGCCACCGTGGTCGGTGGCACGCGCGTGCAGGAAGCCGGAGCGCTGCTCGACCTGTTGGCCGAGGGCGGGTCGGGTTACCACTTCTTCGGCCGCAGCGTGCAGCGGGTGTGCCTGTGCGCGTGATGGGGATTCCGTATGCGACGCTGTTTTGGAGCCTGCCTGGCCTTTTTCGTCGGCGCTGGCGCCGGGGCTGCCGATACCCTGCCGGTGGCTCCGTGAATTCCGCATTTTTTGACCAAGCCACGATCAACACCTGGATAGCCGAGGACGCGCCGCTGCTGGACCTGACCACGCACCTGCTGGCAGTGGGCGGGCCGCCTGCGCGCTTTGTCTTCATGCTGCGCGGCGTGGGCTTGCGGCCTGTACCGAGGAGGTAGCACGTTTTGTACAGCACTGTGGCGCGAACATGTGCCCGAACTGGCTGGCGATCCCGTCGAAGCTGGCGTCCGCATAGGGCAGGGCCTCGACGTTGCCCTCCCGGAAATCGATCTCGACGCCAGCCAACGCCGCGTGCTTTCTTGCATGCCCGATCCGCACGGGCGACAGGTCGAGCGCGCTGACTTTCGCGCCGGCGCGGGCCGCGAACAGGGCCCATGCTTCGCGCTGCGTGGCCTTGAGTTGGGCCAATGGATTGCTGGTCACGACAGCTCCTTACGCGGCGGAAGCTCGGGGCGCGCGTTGTGGGAGCACGGTGGCTCCCTGGCAAGGGATGGGGTTTGCTGCAGAGCACCCTCAGGGTTACCTCTGCCAGAAGGGGTGGGTTGCAGTGCCTAGAATCTGTTGCACTGCAACGCATGGGCACCAATGCCCGAGGAGTTTTCTGTGCAAGACAAGAAAGCCGCTTCCGCCGCCAAGCCGGCCCAGCGCGTGATCAAGAAATACCCCAACCGGCGCCTGTACGACACGGACACCTCCACCTACATCACGCTGGCCGAGGTCAAGCAGCTCGTGATGGCGAGCGAGCCCATCGTGGTGCGCGACGCCAAGACGGGAGAGGACCTCACGCGCAGCATCCTGCTGCAGATCATCCTCGAGGAGGAGGCGGGCGGCGCACCCATGTTCACCGAGGCGGTGCTGGCCAACATCATCCGCTTCTACGGACACGCGATGCAGGGCTTCATGGGGGCGTACCTGGAGAAGAACATCCAGGTGTTCACCGACATCCAGAAGAAGCTCGCCGAGCAGTCGCAAGGGATCACGCCCGAGATGTGGGCCCAGTTCATGAATCTGCAGTCACCCATGGTGCAGGGCATGATGGGCAACTACGTCGAGCAGTCCAAGAACATGTTCAACCAGATGCAGGAGCAGATGCAGAAACAGACCGAGCAGATGCTCGGTGCTTTCGGCCTCAAGCGCTGAGACACGCCCCGGCCAAGCCCGGGGAAAATCCCCTACGGACCAGAACTGGGACAATATGGGGATGAGCGACGTACTCTCCCCCGCAAAAACACCCAAGATCGGCTTCGTGAGCCTGGGCTGCCCCAAGGCGCTGACCGACTCCGAGCTGATCCTTACCCAGCTCAGCGCCGAAGGCTACGAAACCTCCAAAACCTTCGACGGCGCTGACCTCGTCATCGTCAACACCTGCGGCTTCATCGACGACGCCGTCAGGGAAAGCCTGGACACCATCGGTGAGGCCCTGGCCGAGAACGGCAAGGTCATCGTCACGGGCTGCCTGGGCGCACGCTCGAACGAGGGCGGCGGCAACCTCGTGAAGGACGTGCACCCCAGCGTGCTGGCCGTCACGGGGCCGCATGCCACGCAGGAGGTGATGGAGGCCGTCCACACCCACCTGCCCAAGCCCCACGACCCGTTCCTGGATCTGGTGCCGGGCGCGTTCGGCGAGGCGGGCATCAAGCTCACGCCGCGCCACTACGCCTATCTCAAGATCAGCGAGGGCTGCAACCACCGCTGCACTTTCTGCATCATCCCTTCGATGCGCGGTGACCTGGTCTCGCGCCCCATCGGGGACGTGCTCAAGGAGGCCAAGGCGCTGTTCGAGGGCGGGGTGAAGGAGCTGCTGGTCATCAGCCAGGACACGTCGGCCTACGGCGTGGACGTGAAGTACCGCACGGGCTTCTGGGACGGCAAGCCCGTCAAGACGCGCATGCTGGAGCTGGTGCAGGCCCTGGGCGAGATCGCTGAAGCCCACGGCGCCTGGGTGCGCCTGCACTACGTGTACCCGTACCCGAGCGTGGACGAAATCATTCCGCTCATGGCCACGGGCCGCGTGCTGCCGTACCTGGATGTGCCCTTCCAGCACAGCCACCCCGACGTGCTCAAGCGCATGAAGCGCCCCGCCAGCGGTGAGCGCAACCTCGAGCGCATCCTGCGCTGGCGTGAGGCCTGCCCCGAGATCGTGATCCGCAGCACTTTCATCGCGGGCTTCCCGGGCGAGACGGAGGAAGAATTCCAGCACCTGCTCGACTTCGTGCGCGAGGCGCAGATCGACCGTGCGGGCTGCTTTGCCTACAGCGATGTGAACGGCGCTGCCGCCAACGCGCTGCCAGGCATGCTGCCCCTGGAGGTGCGTGAGGAGCGCCGTGCGCGCTTCATGGCCGTGGCCGAGGAGGTCTCCACCGCCAAGCTCAAGAGCCGCGTGGGCGCCACCATGCAGGTGCTGGTGGACCATGCCCCCGCGCTGGGCCGCAAGGGTGGCCGGGGCCGCAGCTATGCCGATGCGCCCGAGATCGACGGCGTGGTGCACCTGCTGCCGCCCGAGAAGGTGAGCAAGCAGCTCAAGGTGGGCGAGTTCACCAAGGCCCGCATCGTCGGCACGCAGGGGCATGACCTCGTGGCGCTGCCGATCTGATTCGCGGTGCTTTGATTTTGATAGCTTGAGGCGCTTGCTGGACAAGCGCTACCGGCCAAAAACCTCCTGTGAGAGGGCACAAAAAAGGCTTCCCTTGGGAAGCCTTTTTGCTGGGGCCTGCATGGCGCTCAGACGCGCTTGCGGTATTCGCCGGTGCGCGTGTCGATTTCGATCCTGTCGCCCTGGCTCACGAACAGGGGCACGGCCACTTCGAAACCGGTGGCGATCTTGGCAGGCTTGAGCACCTTGCCGGACGTGTCGCCCTTGACGGCGGGCTCGGTCCAGGTGATTTCGCGCTCGATGCTGGTGGGCAGTTCGACCGAGATGGCCTTGCCGTCGTAGAACACCACTTCCAGGGCCATGCCGTCTTCGAGGTAGTTCAGCGCGTCGCCCATGTTCTCGGCTTCAACTTCGTACTGGTTGTACTCGGTGTCCATGCACACATACATGGGGTCGGCGAAGTAGGAGTAGGTGCACTCCTTCTTGTCCAGGATCACGTTGTCGATCTTGTCGTCGGCCTTGAACACGATTTCGGTGCCGAAGTTGCCGATCAGGCTCTTGAGCTTCATGCGCACGGTGGCGGCGCCGCGGCCGCCGCGTGCGTATTCGGTCTTCAGGACGACCATCGGATCCTTGCCCTGCATGATCACATTGCCGGCGCGGATTTCTTGAGCGATTTTCATAGCGTAGTGCTTGGGTTGGAGCCGCTCCTCCTGGACGGGCGGGTCGGGCGGGGCCATCGGGGCCCGCTTTTCCGCGCCGGCGCAGGGTCCGCGGCGGGGTGCGCCGGCGAGGCACGGTTGTGCCGCCTTCTATTGGCGCAAAACCCTGGATTTTAGCTTTTTTCGGCGACAAACCCCAGCAGTTGGGTCAATAAGTCGTCCTGCTCCAGCAGTCTCTGGCGGGCCGCCTGCGCGCATGCGCGCCATTCGCCCAGCGTGGCCGCGTCCAGCAGGGGCAGGGCGGTAGCGCGCTCGATCCCGTTCCACTGCCAGTGAAATTGCCGCAGCGATGCCGGCGCCTGCAGCCAGTCCAGAAAGGCGCCCAGCTTGGCGTGGTGGGCGTCGTCGTGCTGCGGGTAGATCTGCCACACGAAGGGCTGGCCGGCCCAGAGTGCACGCACCAGCGAGTCCTCGCCGCGCACGCAGTTGAGGTCGCAGGCCCAGAGCATTTCGTCGAACTGCGGCTGGGGGCAGGGCGGCAGGTAGGTGAGGGCCGGCAGTGCGTCGCCTGCGAGGGGAGGCTGGCAGGCCTGCACGGCCGCCGTGGCCCGCCCCGGCGTGACGAGCAGGTGCGCGCCGGGGCGCCTGCCGAGCTGGTCCAGCAGCGCGGGCAGGGCCGGGGGCTCGTAGCAGAACAGCGAAACCGCGCAGTGTTCCGGCGCCAGGCCGTGCTGTGCGCGCCAGCCGGCGCGGTCAAACGCGGCTTGGCGCGCGGCCAGATCGCGCTCGCGCAGCAGGCCACCGGTGCGCGCGGTGAAGCCGGGGTAGAAAAACCAGCGCGTCAGGCCCGCGCCAGGCCCGCTCATGAGCGGGGAGGGCAGGCGGTGGCAGCGCTCCACATAAGCCTCGGCCGAAAGGTATTCGAGGTTGATCCACAAGGGTTTTGCGGTCCGAGTGCTTTCCGCGTGGGCGATAGCAGCTACGAAATCAGGAGCAATCTCGCAGCCGAAGGCCTCGACCACCACGTCGCCAGGGCCATCCGCTGGCGCCTTGGCGGGCCAAGGGCGCACCTCCACGCCCGGTGCGCCCACTGGTGCCATCCAGGCCAGGGCGCTGGCGTCGTCCACCCACAGGCGCACCCGGTGGCCGCGCGCGCCCAGGTCGGCCGCGAGGCGCCAGCACACGCCGATGTCGCCAAAGTTGTCGATCACCTGGCAGAACAGGTCCCAGCGCAACGCGGTCACGGTGCATCTCCCGCATCGTGCGCAGGCGCGTCCGCGCCCTGGCGCAGGTGGTCCACGAGCAGGCGCGTGGTGCCCGAGAGCGGCTCGCCCGCGCGCACGCACAGCATGAGGCGGCGCCATGCCCAGGGTTCGTTCAGCGTCACGGTGCGCAGGTTCCGCGCGCCGCGGTAGAGCTGGGCGCTGCCGCGCGGCATCACGCCCACGCCGAGCCCGGCGGCCACCATGAGGTAGAGCGCGTCATAGCCGGTCACCTGCATGCGCAGCTTGAGCGGCAGGCCTGCCTCTGCGGCCGCACGCAGTAGCTGGGTGTTGATTGCGCTGCCGGCGTGCATGCCCACGAAATCGAAGGCCAGCGCCTCGGCCAGACGCACCGATTTGCGCCGCGCCAGTGCGTGCTGCGTGGGCACCACGAGCACGAGCTCGTCGCTGCGGTAGGACAGCAGCGTGAGCCGATCGCCGTAGCTGCCCTCGTTGAGCAGGCCCACATCGGCCGCGTTCTCGGCCACGGACTGGGCCACTGCGGTACTGATCTGTTCCTGCAGCCGCACATCCACCTGGGGATGGCGCGCCATGAAGCGCTGCAGGTCACCCGGCAGGAACTGCGTGATGGCCGAGATGTTGGCCACCACGCGCACATGGCCGCGCACGCCGGCACCGTAGTCGCGCATCTGACTGGCGATGCCGTCCAAATCGTTGAGCACGCCGCGCGCGAGGTGCAGCAGCGCGAAAGCGGCGGCCGTGGGTTCGGTGCCGCGGTTGCTGCGCGCGAACAGTTCCACGCGCAGCACGTCCTCCAGCTCGGCCAGACGGCGGCTCGCGGCCGAGGGGGCGATGTGCTCGCGCGCGGCGGCGCGGGCGATGGCGTTTTCCTCCATCACCGCGACGAACAGGCGCAGGGAGACTGGGTCGAGTTTCACAGGGCCCGATGGTACTGCGCTGCCATGCCGTTTTGCGATGGCAGCGTCGCGCATGAGCGTTTTGCGGCACGCGGGGGCTGCAGCGATGATCGCGGCCGACGCATTCGCTACAAAGCAAGGAGACAGTCAGCATGACCATGCCAACGCAGGCGCCTTCCCCCGCATCCCCCGCCGCCCTGGCTGGCGTGCGCGTGGTGGAGATGGGCCAGCTCATCGCCGGGCCCTTCTGCGGCAAGACCCTGGGCGAGTTCGGCGCCGAGGTGATCAAGATCGAAGCGCCCGGCGCGGGCGACCCGCTGCGCAACTGGCGCCTCATGAAGGAGGGCACCTCGGTTTGGTGGCAGGTGCAGTCGCGCAACAAGCGCTCGGTGGCGCTGGACCTGCGCCAGCGCGAGGCACAGGACATTGCGCGCCGGCTGATCGCCGAGGCCGATGTGCTGATCGAGAACTTCCGCCCCGGCACGCTCGAGGGTTGGGGCATGTCGCCCGATGAGCTGCATGCGCTGAACCCCGGCCTTGTGATCCTGCGCATCTCGGGCTACGGCCAGACGGGCCCTTACCGCGACCTGCCGGGCTTCGGCGTGATCGGCGAGGCCATGGGCGGGCTGCGTCACCTCACGGCCGAGCCAGGCCGCGTGCCGGTGCGCGTGGGCGTGTCCATCGGTGACACGCTGGCCGCGCTGCACGGCGCCATCGGCGTGATGATGGCGCTGTACCACCGCAAGGTGAATGGCGGCGCGGGCCAGGTGATCGACGTGGCGCTGCACGAGGCCGTGTTCAACTGTATGGAAAGCCTGATCCCCGAATACAGCGCCTTTGGCGCCGTGCGAGAGGCCGCGGGCAGCGCGTTGCCGGGCATCGCGCCCTCAAATGCCTACCCGTGCCTGGACGGCTGGGTGCTCGTGGCGGGCAATGGCGACAGCATCTTCAAGCGCCTGATGGCCTCCATTGGCCGCCAGGACCTGGCCGACGCCCCGCAACTGGCCGACAACGCGGGCCGCGTGGCGCACGTGGCCGAGATCGACGCCGCCATCGGTGCCTGGACGGCCGCGCGCACCGTGGCCCAGGTCATGGAGCTGCTGGCTGCCGCGCGCGTGCCGGCGGGCAAGGTCTACACGGCCAAGGACATTGCCGAAGACCCGCACTACCAGGCGCGCGGGATGCTGCTGGAGCAGCAGACGCGCGACGGCTATCGCGTCACCGTGCCGGGCATCGTGCCCAAGCTCTCGGCCACGCCGGGCACCGTGCGCACCAGCGCACCGCGCCTGGGCGACGACACCGATGCCGTGCTGGCCGAGGCCGGCCTCACGCCAGAGCAAATCGCGCTGCTGCGCACCAAGGGGGTGATCCAATGAGCCATGTATGGAGCGGCGCGGGGCGCCGCATCGCCCTCTGCGACGTGGGCATGCGCGACGGCCTGCAGATGGAAAGTGCGTTCGTGCCCACCGAGGACAAGATCGCGCTCGTGAACGCGCTCTCGGCCACGGGCCTGGCCAAGATCGAGATGACCTCGTTCACCTCGCCCGCGGCCATTCCGGCGCTGCGCGACGCCGAGATCGTGATGCGCGAGATCGAGCGCCGCCCGGGCGTGATCTACACCGCGCTTGTGCCCAACCTGCGCGGTGCCGAGCGCGCCATTGAGGCGCGCACCGATGAGCTCAACCTCGTCATGTCGGTGAGCGAGACGCACAACCTCGCCAACCTGCGCATGACGCGCGACCAGTCGTTCGCGGCGCTCGCGCAGGTAGTGGCCACCGCCCAGGCCGCGCGTGTGGCAGTGAACGTGTCGCTCTCGTGTGTGTTCGGCTGCCCCATGGAGGGCGACGTGCAGCCGGACGAGGTGTTCGCGTGGGTGCAGCGTTTCGCCGATATCGGTGTGGCGGGCATCACGCTGTGCGATACCACGGGCATGGCCTTTCCTTCGCAGGTGGAAGGCCTGGTGCGCGTGGCGCGCGCGCGCTGGCCGGACACGGCGTTCACGCTGCACTTTCACAACACCCGCGGCATGGGGCTGGCCAACGTGCTGGCCGCCATCGACGCGGGCGCGGACCGCTTTGACGCCTCGCTCGGCGGCCTGGGCGGCTGCCCTTACGCGCCGGGTGCTTCGGGTAATGTATGCACCGAGGAGATCGTGCATGCGCTCGATCTGATGGGCTACGACACGGGCGTCGATCTGCCCGCGCTCATCGCGGCGGCCGCGCGCCTGCCTGCGCTCATCGGGCACGATGTTCCGAGCCAGATCGTCAAGGCCGGGCGCAGGCTGGACCTGCACCCGGTGCCGGACGGGTTTGACGCCATCCGTGAGCGCGCGCTGGCGCGCTGACACCGCCACAACGACAGGAGACCACCACCATGCCTTTCACCATCGCCTTGACCCGGCGCCATGCGGCGCTGACCCTGGGGGCGCTGCTCTGCGCAGCATCGCTCGGCGCCGCCGCGCAGGACAAATACCCCTCCAAGCCCATCACCCTCGTGGTGCCGCAGGCCGCGGGCGGGGCCAATGACGCCATTGCGCGCGTGCTGGCGCAGCGCCTGACCGAGCAAATGGGCCAGAGCGTGATCGTGGATAACCGCCCCGGCGCGGGTGGCACGCTGGCCACGGCGGCCCTGGCGCGCGCCAAGCACGATGGCTACACGCTGCTGGTGACGGCCGACAGCGCACATGTGATCGGCCCCTCGCTGTACAAGAACCCGGGCTTTGATGCGGTGAAGGATTTCGAGCCCGTGGCGCCCATTGCCACGGCGGGCTACGTGCTGGTGGCGCATCCGTCGTTTCCGGCCAAGAACATGGCCGAGCTGATCACGCTCGCCAAGGCGAATCCGGGCAAGTATTCCATCGCCTCGGCGGGCAATGGCACGCTGAACCACCTGATTGGCGAGATGCTGCAGAAAGCCGCGGGCATCCAGCTGCAGCACATTCCGTACAAAGGGTCTGCGGCCGCAGCGACCGACGTGGTGGGCGGGCAGGTGCCGCTGTCGGTGCAGAGCCTGCCGTCGTCCATCGCGTTCATCAAGGCGGGCAAGCTCAAGGTGCTCGGCGTGGTGAACGAAAGGCGCGTGGCCGCGCTGCCCGATGCGCCGACCATTGGCGAGACGCTCAAGGGCTTTGGCCAGGCGCCGTGGTATGCGATGTTCGCGCCCGCGGGCACGCCCGCGCCCATCGTGGCGCAGCTACAGGCCGAGGTGGTCCGAGCGCTCGAGCAGAAGGACGTGGTCGAGAAGCTGGCCGGCGTGGGCTGCGAGCCGTTCAAGGGCACGTCGGCCCAACTTGGCGCACTCGTGCGCGCGGACTTGCCCAAGTGGGCGCGCGTGGTGAAAGACACTGGCGCCACGGTCGATTGACCCCAACGAATTGCTTCTCAACGAAAAAGGAGACAAAACCCGATGACGCATCGCATCACCCGCAAACATTTCGCCGCGCTGGCCCTGGCCGCGCTGGCCTTGCCCACGGCCTGGGCCCAAGGGGGTTATCCGGCCAAGACCGTGACCTTCGTCGTGCCCGCGGCCGCCGGCGGCACCACCGACATCTCGGCGCGCATGGCCGCGCAGGCGCTGGCCCCAGTGCTGGGCCAGTCGGTGGTGGTGGACAACAAGGGCGGCGGCAACGGCGCCATCGCGGCCTCCATGGTCAAGCGCGCCGAGCCCGATGGCTACACGCTGCTCATGCAGTATTCGGGCTACCACGTCATCTCGCCGCACCTCACCAAGGCGCCACAGTGGGAACAGAAGGACTTCCAGCCCATCGCCAATGTGATCTCGGCGCCGCAGATCATCGTGGTGCGCGAGGGCCTGCCGGTGAAGACCCTGGCGGAGCTGGTCGCCTACGCCAAGGCCAACCCCGGCAAGCTCAACTACGCCTCGTCGGGCAACGGCTCGCTGCAGCACGTGACGGGGGCCATGCTGGAGCAGCAGGGCGGCATCAAGATGGTGCACGTACCCTACAAGGGCACGGGCCCCGCGCTGCAGGATCTGCTGGGCGGCCAGGTGGACCTGACCTTCGGCACCGCGCCGCCATTCATGCCGCACATCCAGGCCGGCAAGCTGCGCGTGCTGGCCGTGACGGGCAAGGAGCGCCTGCCCAGCCTGCCCGACGTGCCCACCACGGCCGAGGCCGGCTACCCTGGCGTGAACGCCACTTCGTGGTTCGCGCTGTTCGCCCCGGCAGGTGTTCCCAAGCCCATCATCGACCGGCTGGCGGCCGACCTGAAAAAGGTGGTGGAAGACCCCGCCTTCCGCAAGAAGGCGCAGGAGCAGGGTGCCGTGGCCGACTACCAGGGCCCGCAGCAGTTGGGTGCGCGCGTGAAGACGGACCTGGCGGGCTGGGCCGCCGTCATCAAGAGCTCGAAGATCGAGGCCGAGTAAGCCTGGCGCTGAGGCCGGACAGGGCCCCAGTGCTTGTGCACGGGCCGTTTTTTGCTCTACTTGTGATAGCGCATCGGGCGCAGCCACAATACGGCCCATGTCCGATGCGCATTCTGAAGAACTGCTTGCCCAGGTTGCGGCCCTGCCGCCGCTGCCGGGCGTGTACCGCTATTTCGACGCCGACGGTGCGCTGCTTTATGTGGGCAAGGCGCGCAACCTGAAAAAGCGCGTCAGCAGCTACTTCACCAAACAGCACGGCGGCACGCGCATCGGCCACATGGTCGGCAAGATCGTGCGGCTGGAGACCACGGTGGTGCGCTCCGAGGCTGAGGCGCTGCTGCTCGAGAACAACCTCATCAAGTCGCTGAACCCCAAGTACAACATCCTGTTCCGCGACGACAAGAGCTACCCGTTCCTGAAAATCACCGGCGTGTCCGCGCGCGACGGCCAGGGTGAGGTGCCGGGCCAGAAGTTTCCGCGCATGGCCTACTACCGGGGCAGCATCGACAAGCGGCACCGCTACTTCGGGCCTTACCCGAACAGTTGGGCCGTGAAGGAGACCATCCAGCTGCTGCAGAAGGTGTTCCGCCTGCGCACCTGCGAGGACACGGTGTTTGCCAACCGCACGCGGCCCTGCCTGCTCTACCAGATCAAGCGCTGCACCGCGCCCTGCGTGGGCCTGATCTCGCCCGAGGCCTACGCCGCGGACGTGCACAACGCCGAGGCCATGCTGCGCGGCGAAACGCAGGAGCTGCTCAAGATGCTGGAAGAGCGCATGCTCGCGCATTCCGAGAAGCTCGAATTCGAGCAGGCGGCCGAGTTGCGCAACCAGATCACGGCGCTGTCGCGCGTGCTGCACCAGCAAGCCATCGAAACCGCTTCGGACAAGGACGTGGACATCCTCGCCGTGCGCGTGCAAGGCGGCCGCGCCTGCGTGAACCTGGCCATGGTGCGCGGTGGGCGCCACCTGGGTGACCGGCCCTACTTTCCCGTGCACGTGGATGACGCCACGGCCATCTTCGCGCCCGAGGATGGGCTGGAGGAGGGGGGCGCCACGCAGGCGCCGCCGCCGGTGGAGCAGCAGGTGCTGGCGGCCTTCATCGCGCAGCACTACATCGGCGTGCCCGTGCCGCCCGTGCTGGTGGCGAGCGAGCCCGTGGACAAGGCGCTGCTCGAGGCCCTGTCGGAGCAGGCGGGCCTGCGCGTGGCGGCCGTGCACCAGCCGCGCGAACAGCGCCGCGCCTGGCTGGAGATGGCGCAGAAGAATGCCGACCTGCAGCTTGCGCGGCTGCTGGCCGAAGAGGGCTCGCAGCAGGCGCGCACGCGCGCGCTGGCCGAGGCGTTGCAGCTCGACGCCGAAGACCTGGACCGCCTAGTGATCGAGTGCTTCGACATCTCGCACACGGCGGGCGAGGCCACGCAGGCCTCGTGCGTGGTCTTCCACCACCACAAGATGCAGAACAGCGAGTACCGGCGCTTCAAGATCGAGGGCATCACCGGCGGCGATGACTACGCCGCCATGCGCCAGGTGCTCCAGCGCCGCTACCGGCCCGTGGCCGAAGCGCAGCGCGAGGCTGGCGGCGCCGAGCCCAGCGAGGCCAAGGCCCGCCTGCCCGACCTCGTGCTGGTGGACGGCGGCAAGGGCCAGGTGGCGATGGCGCGCGAGGTGTTCACCGAGCTGGGGCTCGACCTCTCGCGCATCGTCGGCGTGGAAAAGGGCGAGGGCCGCAAGGTGGGGCTGGAGGAACTGGTGTTCGCCGACGGGCGCGAGAAGGTCTACCTGGGCAAGGACTCGGCCGCGCTCATGCTCGTGGCACAGATCCGCGACGAGGCCCACCGCTTCGCCATCACCGGCATGCGCGCGGCGCGCGCCAAGGTGCGCGTGGGCGGTAGCCGTCTGGAGGACATCCCCGGCGTGGGACCCAAGAAGCGCGCGCGGCTGCTGCAGCGCTTTGGCGGCGTGCGCGGCGTGGGCGACGCGAGCGTGGAGGACCTGGCCACGGTGGAGGGCATCTCGCGCGAGCTGGCCGAAACCATCTACCGCGCGCTGCGCTGAGGCGGCCCGCGCATGCCGTGGGCATGACACAATCGGCTTCCATGTTCTTCACCATCCCCACCCTGATGACCTGGACGCGCATCGTCGCGATACCTTTGATCGTGGGGGTGTTCTACGCGCCGATCGAACCGGCCACCCGCAACCTCGTCGCCACGCTGATGTTCATCGTGTTTGCGGCCACGGACTGGCTCGACGGCTTTCTCGCGCGCAAGCTCAACCAGACCTCGGCCTTCGGCGCTTTCCTCGATCCGGTGGCCGACAAGTTCCTTGTGTGCGCCTCGCTGCTCGTGCTCGTTCACCTGGGGCGCGCCGACGTGTTCGTCGCGCTCATCATCATCGGCCGCGAGATCGCCATCAGCGCGCTGCGCGAATGGATGGCACAGATCGGCGCGAGCAAGAGCGTGGCCGTGCACATGATCGGCAAGCTCAAGACCACGGCGCAGATGGTGGCCATTCCGTTCCTGCTCTTCGATGGGCGCCTCTTCAATGCCATCGACACGGGCGTGTGGGGCACGGTGCTGATCTGGATCGCGGCTGTGCTCACGGTGTGGTCGATGGTCTACTACTTGCAGAAGGCATTGCCCGAAATCCGTGCGCGCGTGAAGTAGTGCCACGGTGCAGATTGCGTGGTGGTGCTTGTGCCGCATGCTCCGATTGCTCTTTTTTGTATAGCATTTGATGCTCCGGCGTGGCCTGCAGCCGGTTCAGCGAGCGCGCAAGCGCCTGTCAATACGGGAAGGTGCTCATGGCGGGCTGCTGGAGACAAAAACCCTCTGCAAGCCCCGTGGAGCCGCGCAAATGCGACTAGAATTCGCTGAAGCGCTGTCGCAAAACAGCGCGTTGTTGTATTGACACCTGGAAGGTCGATGGCTCTAATCGGCACAGCAACATACACTGTGGCTGCCCATCTTTCCCCCGTCTGCGTAATTCAGCCTGTCGCTGAGCTTTCGGACGCGTGAAGGTCCTAGAGCACGACATTCCATCAACGCTTTTCCCGAGAGGCTTCTTGTGAATAAAACCGAATTGATTGAGCACATTGCTAACAATGCCGACATCTCCAAGGCTGCAGCCGCACGTGCGCTGGAGTCCACGATCGAAGCAGTCAAGAAAACCCTCAAAAAGGGTGGTACGGTGTCGCTCGTCGGTTTTGGCACGTTTGCCGTGGGCAAGCGCGCTGCTCGCACGGGCCGCAACCCCCGTACCGGCGCCACGATTAAAATCAAGGCAGCCAAGGTTCCGAAGTTCCGTCCGGGCAAGGCATTGAAAGATGCCCTGAACTGACCACCAGTCAAGGTGGGGTGCTTAGCTCAGTTGGTAGAGCGGCGCCCTTACAAGGCGTAGGTCGGCGGTTCGACCCCGTCAGCACCCACCACCGAACAAAGGCGAACGCAAGTTCGCCTTTTCTTTTGTCAGCCCTGAAAGATTGACCATGTTCGAATCCATCCGCAAGCACTCCAAGTTCGTGATGATCTTGCTGTTCTTGCTGGTCATCCCCTCGTTCATCTTCGTCGGCATCGACCGCAACTACTTCTCGGAGTCGAGCCCGGTCGTCGCGCGCGTGGATGGCCATGACATCAAGCAAGCGGACTGGGATAACGCCCACAAGATGGAGGCGGATCGCATCCGCGCGCAGTCGCCCACGGTGGATCCGAAGCTGCTCGACTCGCCGCAGGCGCGCTACGCCACGCTCGAGCGCATGGTGCGCGACCGCGTGCTGGCGGCGGCCGTGCAGAAGATGCACATCGTGGCCAGCGATTCCCGCCTGGCCAACGCCCTGAAGGACATCCCCGCGATCGCAGCGCTCAAGCGTCCCGACGGCTCGCTTGATGCCGATGCCTACCGCGCCCTCGTGGGCGCCCAGGGGCTCACCCCCGAGGGGTTCGAGGCCAGCGTGCGCCGTGACCTGTCCGTGGCCCAGGTGCTGGGCGGCGTGGCGCAGTCGGCCTTCAGCACCGATGCGCAGTTCAAGCAGGCGATGGACGCGCTCTACCAGCGCCGCGAGATTCAGGTGGCACGCTTCAATCCGAAGGACTTCGCGGGCAAGGTCGCGCCCACCGACGCCGACCTCGAGGCTTTCTACAAGGCCCGCACCGCCAGTTTCCAGCAGCCCGAGGAGGCCACGGTGGAATACCTCGTGCTCGACCTCGACGCCGTGCGTGCCGGCATCACGCTCAGCGAGGATGACCTGCGCACCTACTACAAGGAAAACCAGGAGCGCCTGGCCGGCAAGGAGGAGCGCCGTGCCAGCCACATCCTGATCAACGCGGCCAAGGATGCCTCGGCCGCTGACCGTGAAAAGGCCAAGGCCCGTGCCGAGGAGCTGCTGGCACAGGTGCGCAAGAATCCCGCGAGCTTCGCGGAGGTGGCCAAGAAGAACTCGCAGGACGTTGGCTCTGCGCCGGGCGGCGGCGACCTGGGCTTCTTCGGCCGCGGCGCCATGGTCAAGCCCTTCGAGGACGCGGTCTTTTCCATGAAGAAGGGCGACATCAGCGACGTGGTGCAGTCCGACTTCGGCTACCACATCATCCAGCTGACCGACATCAAGACCCCGCGCGCACCAAGTTTCGAGGAAGTGCGCTCCAAGCTTGAGGCCGAGCTCAAGCAGCAGCAGGCCCAGCGCAAGTTTGCCGAAGTGGCCGAGACGTTCTCCAACGGTGTGTACGAGCAGGCCGACAGCCTGCAACCCACTGCCGACAAGCTCAAGCTCAAGATCCAGACGGTGCAGCATGTGAGTCGCACTCCGGGCCCCGATGCGAAGGGTCCTCTGGCGAATGCACGCTTCCTGGAGGCGCTGTTCGCATCCGACGCGATCGAGCACAAGCGCAACACCGAGGCGGTCGAAATCGGCCCGAGCATGATGGCTTCAGGCCGCATCGCGCAATACGCGCCCGCCCGCACGCTGCCGTATGAAGAGGTCAAGGCCCGCGTGCGCGAGATGTACATCGCCGACAAGGCCGCCGAGCTTGCCCGCGCCGATGGCCAGGCCAAGCTCGATGCCTGGAAAGCCAGCCCTGCCGCTGCGGCGGGCCTGTCGGCCGCCGTCACGGTCTCGCGCGACCAGCCGCAGAACCTGCCGCGTGCCGTGGTGGATGCGGCCTTGCACACCAGCGTGGACGGCCTGCCTGCCTGGGCGGGCGTCGACTTGGGCGCGCAGGGCTATGTAGTGGTCAAGGTCAACCGCGTGCTGCCGCGCGAAGCCGCAGATGCCCAGATTGCAAGCGCTCAGCAACAGCAGTTCCAGCAGTGGGTGGGCACGGCCGAGGGTCTTGCCTACTATGAGCTGCTCAAGGACCGCTTCAAGGTTCAGATCAAGGTGGCCCGCCCGCAGCCGTGATAAATCGCTAGGCGCGGCAGAAAAAATGCTGCGCCGAGTCCGGGTTTGAGAAAACCGGGCTATAATGCGAGGCTCTACGGTGGCTGTAGCTCAGTTGGTAGAGTCCAGGATTGTGATTCCTGTC
>JAYSFC010000052.1:0-23195 GCA_041913505.1 Acidovorax sp. | reverse complement strand
CGAGGGAACGATGGAAGCCCGTCAGGGGCGAGACGCCGCAGGCGGCTCGATGCGCAGCACGACAGCGCGACCGGCCATCTCCCAGGTGGCCGGGGACGCCCGGACTTCGGTGTTCGACATGCACCGCCCCCTTGGGAGACAGCCCCCTTACCCCGAGCGGGGAGTCCATGCTGGCGATCCCAGCTCTTTGCCCCAAGGAACGGCGAAGACGCAAAACGTTACAAATAAGACGTACTGACAGTCAAAATTCAGTCTGAATTGTGCGTACAATGCGAAACGGCGGCACGTGATCGTGCTGCTGCGGTTCAGAAGATTTGTTGTTCCCGACCCGAAAAGGCAAAGGCTCAGTGATCAGGGCTTCAGTTGATGAAGTCCGCTACGCAGACAGTGTGCGTGGCTTGTAACGCGGCACAGTTGGCTCAGCTTACTGTGACCAGCAGGACGATCAGAACTCTCAGAGTGCGAAGACCATACGGCTTCTTGCTCAGCGAGGGGGAAGGTTGAGCCAGCAGCGTGCAACTGTGGTGGGCTTGGTTGGTGTCGAGTTGGCTCCTTTACGGCGCTGCCTTGAAACGGGGGAAGCAGGGCAATGGTGCCTTGTGTAAAGGAGGTCCTAAATGGACAAGCAAATCTTGGAAAACCACATCAATAGCCTGAAGAAGGCTTGCGATGCATGCAGAAGCCAACTCGACACTGGTGCTATGAAGGAACTGGATCGTGAAGTCTCGAAGCTAGAACAGCTTTGTGACCAACTCCAGAGCGCAACGGATGCGGAAACGCTGAAGGTGCGCACCCTCCAGGTCATCGCGGCATTCGTCAGTATCGCGACGAATATCCGAGACTGGCTGTGAGGCCGTCATGGGCACCCCAAGCCCATTCTTAGTTTTGTGAGATTCACATATGAACATCGGACAGGCTATTCAACTCGCTCGGTCCAAGCGCAAGCTCTCCCAAGCTGCGCTGGCGAAGCGGGCTGGTATCTCAGTGTCCTATCTCTCGCTGCTTGAGCGTGGCCGACGCGACCCGCCTTTGTCCACTCTGCAACGGATTGCCGCTGCGCTCGTTATGCCGGTAGAGATTCTTTTCTTCTTGGGCGCGGAAGAAGGGGAACTCGGACACTTGAATAGAGACCTTGCTGGTCAACTGGCAATCACCGCATTGGAGCTTCTGAATGGACCTCTACCCGATCAAGCCGAGGTATCGGTCTAATCCCGTCAAGAGCATTGCTGCACTGGCTCGCGGCCTACGCTGGGATGCGCAATCACTGGTGGAACTGGCTGATCGAGCCAATGGCATGTGGCGCACCGTGAAGCCAAAGCCGGGATCTACCAGGCAGACATTTGACGCGATGGGGCAGCTCAAAGAGATCCATCAGCGTTTAAAGCTCAATGTCTTCTCCAAGGTGGATTTTCCAGAATACTTGCAAGGTAGCTTGAAGGGACGTGACTATGTCACAAACGCATCTATTCACAAGGGCAAGCAGATACTGATCTGCGAAGACGTGAAGGGATTCTTCCCTTCTGTGAGCGCGGCTTTTGTTGAGGACGTGTGGTGTGGCTTCTTCAGATTCTCTCCTGACGTTGCCAAGCTTCTAACGAGGCTCACCACAAAGGATGGCTATCTTCCCCAAGGGGCCATTACGAGTTCATTTTTAGCGAATCTCGTGATGTGGCGGTACGAGCCCTGGCTACATGCAAAGTTCGCTCAGCGAGGCATCACCTATTCCCGTTATGTGGATGACATGGCAATGTCATCAGCGACACATTTGGATAAGGAAACTCAGACTTGGATCATTGCCCAAGTCTATGGAATGCTTGCTCAGCACGGCTTGAAGGCGAGCCGTAAGAAACATGAGGTTTTCTCGGCTTCGCAGCCGATGATCGCGACGAAGCTGACTGTGAACCGCAAACCGTCATTGAGTCCCAAAAAACAGTCCAAAGTTCGGACGCGAGTTCGGCAATTGGAGATCGCCGCCACGAGCGGCGCGAGCACGGATGAACTCCGGGAGCTTGCGAACAAGGCCGCCCAACAGGTGGGTCAACTTGGGCGCTTTCACAAGACGCCAGCAGCAAAGCTCAAGAGTCGTATTGCAGTTGTTCGGGACAATTTGTCGCCAGAGGCTTTGTCCGTCACAACGGCACCTGCGAAGGTCAGGCTTGACACAGTTCCTCTCGTCACGGATGCCCGGCCCTGGGAATAGCGGCGGTTGCCGCGCGAATTTTTCGCAGCGGTCGCAATAGAGGAAATGCGCTGCCCCAGCAAGACGCCGCGCAGAAACACACGCAGTCGATCAGTTCAACGAGCTAAGCCGAAGGCGTCAGCGATGGAAGCCCGTCATACGAGAATCGGCGGGCGCTCCCCCCCCAGGGAATCAAGCCGCGTGCGCGGACGGCGGCAAGGCCAGGGGCTGCACCGCCAAGCGCAGGCCCATCGCCTTGAGGATGGCCGACAGGCTGCTGAGTGCAGGATTGCCCTTGGGCGACAGCGTGCGGTAAAGCTGAGTCGGATTCAGGTGCGCCTGCTCGGCCACCGCCTGCACGCCGCCCACGGCCTGCGCGAGTTGGCGCAGCACGGCCATCAGCTCGGCCTGGTCGCCATCGGCCAGGATGCCGTTGATGACTTCGAGTGCGAGCGCCGGGTCATCCCGGAACAACTCGGCCATCGCATCGTCATGGGGTCTGCTTCTCATTCGTCGCCTCTTTGTTGCCAGTCCTGCCAATACGCCACTGCCCGGGCTATGTCCGCATCCTGTGTGCGCTTGTCGCCACCGCACAGCAGCAACACCAGCCGATGGCCAGCCAGCCCGTAGTACACCCGGTAGCCCGGCCCGGCGTCGATGCGCAACTCCCACACACCATCACGGCAAAACTTGTGATCACCGAAGTTGCCTTGCTCGACGCGGGTCACGCGCCGGATGACCGCCACCTTGGCCTGCGCATCGCGCAAGCGCCGCAGCCAATCGTCGTAGACATCCTTCTGCTCGTCGACCGTCAGGTAGTGCTCGATGCGGTACATGGTATTTTCGTTTATTGACGAATTCAAGTCAAGGGACAAAGGAACTGCGGGGCGGGATGCCCGGCCTGTCGCAACAGCGCGGCGACAGGCTGGACGCCCCGCAGCTCACGCGATGGCCGTTTCCGGCGCCTTCGTTGACGGCGATCCGGCCCGCTTCGTGCCGGGCGGCACAGCGCGCGTTGGACTCTTGCGATGGCGATACGGGCGATAGTTGCCCTGGCTCGTACGGGTCTTTTCGCCATCCGCGACCGCCAGAACCGAGGCGGGCGCCGTTGGTGTCGGCGCAGCCTGGGCCTGGCCGTCGATGGCGCCCCGGCGCAGGGTGGCCACCTTCTCGGCAGCGGCCCGCACCGGGTCATCCTCTGCATGGACATACGCCATGAACTGCGTGACGGTCTTGTGCGCAGTCAGCGCCATGCCGACCTTGATGGGAATACCGGAGTTGGCAATGTCGGTCGCCGCGCGATGGCGGATGCCGTGCGTCCCGACATGCGCTACCTCTGCGCGGCCCAGGATGCGCTTCCAGCCGTTGTAGTACGTGCTGTCGGGCAATGGCTTCTTGGCATCGAAGATGGCCGGACACACGTAAGGCGAGTCGTCGATGCGAGGCGCATTGCGCAGCAACTGGTACGCCGCCTCGCT
The DNA here is from genome assembly GCA_041913505.1 of Acidovorax sp. Classification (GTDB taxonomy): domain Bacteria; phylum Pseudomonadota; class Gammaproteobacteria; order Burkholderiales; family Burkholderiaceae_C; genus JAYSFC01. The sequence continues at coordinate 19,538 of JAYSFC010000052.1, read as the reverse complement.
CATCGGCTTGGACATATCGCCCGTCTTGCTGTCAGGCCAGACGACTCGGCGATTCTCGAAATCAACCCAAGCCCATTCGAGCGTGCGGATTTCGGTCATCCGCGCGGAAAACTCGAATTGCAGGCGAACCGCCAGTGTCACGGTCGGATGCTCCAGCCCCTGGGCATCCGCACGGTCGAGGTACGCATAGAGTCGCGCCAGTTCCTCGTTGTTGATGTACCGCGTCTCGCCGTCCTCGCGGTACTTGGGGACGTGACGGCACGGATTGGAGCCGTCAGGCCGGTAGCCCCACACCTCGGCCATGTTGAACATCTTGCGCAGACAGGCCAGAACCCGATTGGCCGTGACGCCGATCCTCGCCTTGTCCTTCATCAGCGTGGTGATGTGCGCCCGCGTTACGTCCGGCACCTTGAGCTTGCCCAGGGCAGGCAGGATGTGGCGGTCGATGTAGCCCTGGTAGGAATCGACCGTCCGGGGCTTGTTGCGCGGCCTGGAGTATTCCTCGATGAACTGTTCGCACAACTCCTTGACCGTAGGGGCCATGCGCGCGGCCAGCTTGGCAGCGCTGGGGTCGTCGCCCTTGCGCACGTCGGCCAGCCAGTCCTGTGCGATCGACCGCGCCTGCTCGACGGTCAGTTCGCCGAACTGGCCGATCTTCGGCTTGCGGCGCTCGCCCCAGTTCGTGCGGTACTGGAGCATGAAGACCTTGCGGCCGTGGGCGGTGACTTTGCAGAGAAAGCCGGGGACAATGGTGTCCCGCAGTTCGTAGTCCTTGCCGGTGACTTCTGCCGTATCGACAGCGGATTTGGTGAGTTTGATCTTGGCCATGACGCCTCCTAGTTCGGGATCGAACGCAGGAACCAGCCAGGAGCCACGGCATCGGAATGTCTGCCGCAATCGGTCTGGTCTAGGCGTAAGGCTAAACGGGACTAGCCTCTTGGAAAACCAAGCGCAGCAAGGCTCTGCGGGTTCCAGCGTGGTTCCATGCTAGTCTCGGGACTCAATCTCAAAATCCCCCGCCGCAAGGCGTGCCGGTTCGATTCCGGCCCCGGGCACCACAGACAAGGCCGCACAGTTCCCAGAACGTGCGGCCTTTTCTTTTTACGGGCCTGCGCCGCTTTCCACAGCGCCTTTGGAAAACGCTGTGGACAACCCGTGCCCACCCCGTGCAAGGTGCAGCTAACTGCTTGCCACGGCAGGAAAAACGTTGCGCTGCCTCAAAAAAAGGCAGCACACCGCCGCCAGGGTCCCTCAGTTGTCCTGCCGCCGGATCAACTGCCGCCCGCTCGCGGTGATGGCAAGTTCGCCCGATGGGTTCTTGGTGATATAGCCGCGCTCGTACAGGCGCCCCGACAGGTGTTCCTTGAGCGCATGGGGCAGGTCGATCGCACGGCCCATCTCCAGCTGCTTGAGGGTGGCGATTTCGTCCACGGTGGGATCGAAGTGCGGGGCGTGGTAGGTAGCGGTCATGGTCTGAACTCCCCTGTTTGCAAGTCCAACAGCAAATGCCTGGTGCCAGATTAGCCCGACGGCGCACCCGGCGCAAGCGAGGCCACCCTCAGCGCGATTGCGCGGGATGGACGATGATTGGAGGCTCGCGGCCGCCCCCAAGTTCAGCCTCTGCCCCGGGCCGCGACTCCCAGCCCATGCTCTACGCCCTCACCGCACTCTTCGCCTTCCAGCTCCTCGGAGAACTCCTCGTCCAATGGCTGCACCTGCCGCTGCCCGGCGCGCTGGCAGGCATGTTGCTGCTGCTCGCCGCCCTGCTGGCCTACGGCCGCGTGCCCGAGGCGCTGGAGCGCACGGCGGGCGGCCTGCTGCAGAACATGATGCTGTTGTTCATTCCGGCCATCGCGGGCGTGATGCTGCATTTCGACCGCATCGCGCGCGAGTGGCAGCCCTTCCTCGTGGCCTGCATCGCCGGCGCAGCCATCACGCTGGTGGTCACCGCCTGGACGCTGCGCTGGCTGCTGCAAGACGCGCCCGGCGAACAGCCCGGCGGGCAGGAGCACCCCTGATGGACGCGCTGCACGCCCTCGCCCCCTGGCTGGCCCGCTCGCCCCTGCCCTGGCTGGTGCTGACCCTGCTGGCCTACGCGGGCGCGCTCGCGCTGTACCGGCGCAGTGGCGCGCACCCGTTGCTGATCCCTGTGCTCACGGCCGTGGCGGCCATCGTGGCCGTGCTGCTGGCCACGGGCACGCCCTATGCCACCTACCGCCAGGGCGTGGAACTGCTGAGCTTCCTGGTCGGCCCCGCCACGGTCGCCCTGGCCGTGCCCCTGTTCGCGCAGCGCGGGCGCATCCGCCAGCTCTGGCGCCCGCTCAGCGTGGCCCTGCTCGTGGGCTGCACCGTGGCCATCGCCTCCGCGCTGCTGCTGGCCTGGGCGCTGGGCGGCACGCGCGAGACGCTGATGTCGCTCGCGCCCAAATCGGCCACCATGCCCATCGCCCTGCCCGTGGCCGAGCGCATGGGCGGCCTGCCTTCGCTCGCGGCCGTGGCCGTGGCGATCACGGGCATCGCGGGCGCGGTGCTCGCGGCGCCGCTGCTGCGCCTGCTGCGCGTGCAGGACCCCGCCGTGCGCGGCTTCGCGATCGGGCTCACGGCGCACGCGATCGGCACGGCGCGCGAACTGCAGGTACATCCCACGGCCGGTGCGTTCGCAGCGCTGGCCATGGGGCTCAATGGCGTCGCCACCGCGGTGCTGGTGCCGCTGTGCGTGGCGGCGATGCGCTGGCTATGACGCGGGGCCGGCCGCTGCCATGTCCTGCAGCCACCGCGCGAAGGCTGCCAGCACCGGCGGCTGGGGCTGCGCGGGGCTGACGAGGTAGTAGCCGCGCTCGCCGCGCAGCGGCCGGGCGCAGGCCACGACGAGGTCGCCGCGCGCGATCTCCGCCTCGATGAGCATGGGCGGCATCAGCGCCACGCCCAGGCCGTGCGCGGCGGCGGCTGCCGTCATGGAAAAGAGCTCGTAGCGCGGGCCATCGAGCGCGCGCGGCGCGTCGTGCACGCCCATGGCGTCGAACCACTGCCGCCAGCCGTAAGGCCGCGTGCTCTGCTGCAAGAGCGGCAGCCCCGCCAGCGCCTGCGGCGGCAGGCCCTGGTGGGCGCGCCCCGTGCCGCGCGGCATGCCCGACTGCTGCGCTGCCGATTCGAGCAGGCGCGGGCTGCACACGGGCACCACGTCTTCCTGCATGAGCAATTGCGCCTGCACGCCGGGCCAGTTGGCCACCTGCTCGGGCGTGCCCGCGTACAGCGCCGCGTCGAACGCGGTGTCGGAAAACAGGAAAGGCCGCGTCTGCGTCTCGATGTGCACCACGATCTCAGGATGGCGCGTGGCCAGCAGCGGCAGGCGCGGGATCAGCCAGCGTGTGGCGAACGTGGCCACCGCCGCGAGCGAGATGGCACCGCCATGGCCCTGGTGGGCCATCACATCGAGCGTATCGCGCTCCAGCCCCTGCAGCCAGCGCGCCACCTGGCGCCCGTAGTGCCGCCCGGCGGGCGTGAGCACCACGCCGTGGCGCGTACGGCGAAAGAGCTGCACGCCGAGCTGGTCTTCGAGCGCGAGGATCTGGCGCGACACCGCGCTCTGCGTGAGCGCCAGCTCCTGCGCGGCACGCGTGTAGCTCTCGTGCCGCGCGGCGGCTTCGAAACAGGCCAGGGCCTGGGTGGAGGGCAGATGGCGGCGCATGGGTGCACTCTACCCCATACATTCCAAAAACGCATTTCTGGATGAAAACTACTCGTTTGCCATAGCGGCAACATCGGTCATACGATCCCCCCAATCGCTCCACACCATGCCGCCAACGCATGGATTGGCCCTTACCTGACATCACCCCACCGCTTTTCGCACCGGAGACACCATGACCCGCACCGCCTTCCAATGGGACGACCCCTTCCAACTCGACCAGCAGCTCACCGAGGACGAGCGCGCCATCCGTGACGCCGCGCGCGCCTACTGCCAGGACAAGCTGGCGCCGCGCGTGCTGGACATGTTCCGCCACGAGAAGACCGACGTGACCATCTTCCGCGAGATGGGCGAGCTGGGCCTGCTGGGCCCCACGATTCCCACCGAATACGGCGGCGCCGGCCTGAACTACGTGAGCTACGGCCTGGTGGCGCGCGAGATCGAGCGCGTGGACTCGGGCTACCGCTCCATGGCGTCAGTGCAGTCGTCGCTGGTGATGGTGCCGATCAACGAGTTCGGCTCCGAGGCGCAGAAGCAGAAGTACCTGCCCAAGCTCGCGTCCGGCGAGTTCATCGGCTGCTTCGGCCTGACCGAGCCCGACCACGGCTCCGACCCCGGCAGCATGGCCACGCGCGCCTACAAGGTCGATGGCGGCTACCGCCTTAAGGGCAACAAGATGTGGATCACCAACAGCCCGGTGGCCGACGTGTTCGTGGTCTGGGCCAAGGAAGTGGAGACCTCGGGCACCGTGGGCCAGATCCGCGGCTTCATCCTGGACAAGGGCATGAAGGGCCTGTCGGCCCCCGCCATCCACGGCAAGGTGGGCCTGCGCGCCTCGATCACGGGCGAGATCGTCATGGACGACGTGTTCGTGCCCGAAGAAAACGCCTTCCCCGAGGTGCGCGGCCTGAAGGGCCCGTTCACCTGCCTGAACAGCGCGCGCTTCGGCATCGCCTGGGGCGCCATGGGCGCGGCCGAGTTCTGCTGGCACACCGCGCGCCAGTACACACTGGACCGCAAGCAGTTCGGCCGCCCGCTCGCCGCCAACCAGCTCATCCAGAAGAAGCTGGCCGACATGCAGACCGAGATCACGCTGGGCCTGCAGGCCGCGCTGCGCGTGGGCCGCATGAAGGACGAGCACCAGAACGTGGTGGAGATCACCTCGCTCATCAAGCGCAACAACTGCGGCAAGGCGCTCGACGTCGCCCGCCTGGCCCGCGACATGATGGGCGGCAACGGCATCAGCGACGAGTTCGGCGTGGCGCGCCACCTGGTGAACCTGGAAGTGGTGAACACCTACGAAGGCACGCACGATGTGCACGCGCTCATCCTGGGCCGTGCGCAGACCGGCATCGCGGCTTTCGGCAACTGATCGCCGCCTTCTCAAACGCTATTGAAACTATAGCTTCCGGCGCTTGCCACATAAGCGCCGGAAGCCTTTTTCATTCCAAAACATGACTTCTGCACCCACCACCCGCCAAGCTGCCGCACTCGACGGCATCAAGGTGCTCGACCTCTCGCGCGTGCTCGCTGGCCCCTGGTGCACGCAACTCCTGGCCGACCTGGGCGCCGATGTGGTCAAGGTCGAGCGCCCCGGCGCGGGCGACGACACGCGCCACTGGGGCCCGCCCTTTTTGAAGGACGCGGACGGCAACGACACCCGCCAGGCCGCCTACTACACGGCCTGCAACCGCAACAAGCGCTCGGTCACCATCGACATGGCCACGCCCGAGGGCCAGGCGCTCATCCGCCAGATGGCGCAGCAGGCCGATGTGGTGGTGGAGAACTTCAAGGTCGGCGGCCTGAAGCAGTACGGGCTGGACCATGAGAGCCTGCGCACGCTCAACCCGCGCCTCATCTATTGCTCCATCACCGGCTTCGGGCAGGACGGCCCCTACGCCGAGCGCGCGGGCTACGACCTCATGGTGCAGGCCATGACCGGGCTGATGGACATCACCGGCCGCGCCGATGGCGAACCCGGCGGCGGCCCGCAGCGCGTGGGCGTCGCGGTGATCGACCTGTTCACCGGCCTGTATGCCAGCAACGCCATCCTGGCCGCGCTGCATGTGCGCGACAACGCCAAAAACGGCACCGGCCAGGGCCAGCACATCGACATGGCCCTGCTCGACGTGGGCATGGCCGTGCTCGCCAACCAGGCCGCGGGCTACCTGGCCACGGGCCAGGCGCCGGGCCGCGCCGGCAACATCCACCCAAGCCTCGCGCCCTACCAGGACTTCGCGACGAGCGACGGCAACGTGCTGCTGGCCATCGGCAACGACGGGCAGTTCGCGCGCTTTTGCGCCGCCATCGGGCAGCCCGCCTGGGCGCAGGACGCGCGCTTTGCCACCAACACCGCGCGCGTGCAGCACCGCGCAGAGCTGCTCGCGCTGATGGTGCCTGCGATGCGCGAGCGCACCACGGCCGCGTGGATCGCGCTGCTGGAAGACAAAGCCGTGCCCTGCGGCCCCATCAACACCATCGCCCAAGCCTTCGACGACCCACAGGTGCGCGCGCGCGGCCTGCGCGTGGAAATGCCCCGCCATGCCGGCGACGGAATCGCCGCCGTGGCGGGCGTGGCCAACCCCATGCGCCTGTCGGGCACACCCGTGACCTACCGCAACGCGCCACCCGCACTGGGCCAGCACACTGACGAAGTGCTGCGTGAACTGGGGCTTGACGCCACGGCCATCGCAGCCCTCAGGGAGAGCAAAGCCGTCTAGGGCGTGTCATGCACTTTCACGCGCCCGCGTTGCCCCCACGGGCGCCCACGCGGGCGCCACCCACCTGCCATCATTGGCATCCCAATGCTTCCAACCATTCAACAACAGGAGATAAAAGCATGTTCCGTCGCAGTGTTCTGACCCTGGGCTTGCTGGCCGCGTGCGCCACCGTTGCCCACGCGCAGTCCGGCTACCCCAACAAGCCCATCCGCCTGCTCGTGCCCTTCGCGGCCGGCGGCACCACCGACCTGATCGCGCGCATCGTGGCCGACCCCCTGGGCCGTGAGCTGGGCCAGCCCGTGGTGGTGGAAAACAAGGGCGGCGGCGGCGGCAGCATCGGCGCGGCCGAAACCGCGCGCGCCGTGCCCGACGGCTACAACCTCGGCGTGGCCACCGTGTCCACCACGGCCACCAACCCGGCGATCAACCCCAAGATTCCGTACAACGTCGCCACCGACTTCACGCCCATCATCAACGTGGCCGCCACGCCCAACGTGATCGCGGCCTATCCCAAGCTCGCCTTCCACGACTACCAGGGTTTCCTCGCCGCCGCGAAGAAGGAGCCCGGTAAGTACTCCTACGCCTCGCCCGGCAACGGCAGCATCACGCACCTGATGATGGAGATGTTCAAGCTCTCCACCCAAACCGCCCTGGTGCACATTCCCTACCGCGGCTCGGGCCCTGCGCTCAACGATGCCGTGGCCGGCCAGGTGCCGCTGATCTTCGACAACCTGCCCTCGGCCCTGCCCTTCATCAAGGAAAAGCGCCTCACGGCCCTGGTGGTGGCCGCACCCCAGCGCGTGCCCGCCCTGCCCGACGTGCCCACTTTCAAGGAGGTGGGCCTGGAGAGCGTGAACCGCATGGCCTACTACGGCATCGTGGGCCCCAAGGGCCTGCCCCGGGACATCGTGGACAAGGTGAACGCCGCCACGCGCAAGGTGCTGCAGGACCCCGCCATCCGCAAGCGCATCGAGGAAACCGGCTCCATCATCATGGCCGACACCCCCGAGGCCTTCGCCAAGCAGATGCAGGAAGAGCTGGCCGTCTACAAGAACGTGGTGACCAAGCAGAAGCTCACGATGGACTGACGTGCAGCCGGCCGGCCCTGAAAAGGCCGGCCAGCCCGCACATTCCAGGGCCGGATCGAAACCGCGTTCAGTACGCAACCGTGAAGCGCTGGCGCAGGTGGCGCGGCGTCTCGGCCTCGTCCACGAGCGCCACGGCCAGGTCGGCCACGCTGATGCGCCCGGGCTGCGCGCCGTCCATGAGCGGCGCATCCTGGCCCAGGCGGTACTGGCCCGTGCGCTCGCCGGGCTGCAGCAGGATGGCCGGGGACAGGAAGGTCCAGTCGAGCGCCGACTCCCCGCGGAGCTCGTTGAGCGCGTCGCGCGCGGCCAGGGCGCCCTGCTTCCACTCGGCCGGGAACTCGGGCGTGTCCACGAGCTGCACGCCGGGCGCCACGTAGAGACTGCCCGCGCCGCCCACCACGAGCAGGCGGCGCACGCCTGCCTGCTTGGTGCCCGCGACGATCGCGCGCGAACCGCGCAGGAATTGCTCGTAGATGTCGGCCAGGCCCCAGCCCGGGTTGTAGGCGCTCAGCACGGCATCATGGCCGCGCACGGCCTGGGCCACCTGGGCGGCGTCCTGCGCATCGGCGCGCACCACGGTCAGGCCTTCGCGCGGGGCGAGCTTTTCGGGGTGGCGCGCCAACACCGTGACACGGTGGCCCCGCTGCAGCAATTCATTCAAGACGGCAGAGCCGACAAAACCCGTGGCGCCGATCAGTGCGATGTTCATGGTGTTTTCCTTGCAGAAGAGGTGAAGCTGTCGATGGCTTGAGAATATGGCGTTGTCAAAATCTGCGGTAGATGGCTAAATAAGCCTTCTCTTTGAAGTACAGCTTCACAATGGACGATCTCAAGCGCATGGCCGTGTTTGCCACCGTGGTGCGGCACGGCTCCATGAGCGGGGCCGCGCGCGCCCTGGGTCTGTCCACCTCGGCCGTGAGCCAGCAGGTGCGCCAGCTCGAGCGCGAAGGCGGCGTCACGCTGCTGCACCGCTCCACGCGCAAGCTCGCGCTCACGGAAGCGGGCGCGCGCTTTCACGAACAGTGCGCAGCCCTGTGCGCAGCGGCCGAGCAGGCGCGCGCCGAACTCGCGGCCTCGCGCGATGCTCCCAGCGGCGAACTGCGCCTTTCGGCCCCGGTGGGCTTCGCGCGCCATATAGCGCCGTCGCTGGGCGGCCTGCTGGCCGAATACCCCGCGCTGCGCCTGCGCCTGCTGGTGGACGACGCCACCATCGACCTCATCGACGCGCGCATCGACCTCGCCATCCGCTTCGGCCGCCTGCCCGAGTCGACCTGGGCCGCCCGGCGCCTGTGCGCCATGCAGTGGTGGCTGTGCGCCGCGCCCGCCTGGATCGCCCAGCACGGCCAGCCCGCCCACGCCGACCAGCTACTGGCCCACCGCTGGCTCGGCATGGCCCGCGGGGGCGGCGGCCTGCTCGTAGAACTGCGCAGCCCCGAGGGCGAGGCGCGCAGCCTGCGCGTGGAGCCGCGCATTGCCAGCAACAACCAGCTCTCGATCCAGCAGATGTGCGAGGCCGGCCTGGGCGTAGCCCTCATGGGCAGCATGGACGTGCATGCCGATGTGCAGGCCGGGCGCCTCGTGCGGCTGCTGCCCGGCTGGTCGTTCGGCGGGCTCGACATCTGGGCCGTCACGCCCCAGCGCGATGCCCAGCCCGCCAAGGTGCGCCAGGCCATCGCGGCGCTGGCAGGCTACCTGCGTGCGCTACCCGGTGTGGTGGACTGAACCGCCGTTGGGGCCTGGTTGAAAAAATTCGGCCAAACTACCGCATAGTGCTTGATTTTTGGGCAATGTTTGCTACGAAAAGAGAAGCACACAACACCGCATCCGGCATGCGGGTCAACCGCCGTGCTGGCTGGCGCGTCAATAGCTCAGGGCCTCCCAGGGCTTTTTTCACCCCTGCGTGCACGGCACGGAACATGGCCGGCACGCGCAGACTCTGAAGACCATGCACGCCACTTTTGTACGCACCGCCGCCGCTTTGTGTCTGGCCCTGTTGGCCGGTGGCTGCGCTGTGGTGCCGGGCGATCCGTACTACGCTCCCCCGGCCACGGTCTACACGCAGCCAGGCCCTCTCTACCCCAGCCCGGCGCCCTACCCCGTGGCGCCGGTCTACTCCGCGCCGGTCTATCCGCCCACCACCGTGGTGCCCGTTCCAGTGCCCGGCTACGGTTATGGCTACCGCTACGACCGCAACGACGATTGGCGCGAACGTGAACGCGAGCGGGAACGCGACCGCTGGCAGGCCCAGCGCGACCGCGATGCCCGCATGCAGCGCGAAGAGTACGATCGCATCCAGCGCGAGCGCTGGCAGGCCCAGCGGGATCAGAGCCAGCGGGACCGGGCGCAACGCGACCAGGCCCTGCGCGAACAGCTGGAGCGCGACCGCCGCCAGCGCGAAGAGGCCTCCCGCCGCTTCCCGCCCCCGGGCGACCGCACCGACCGCGGCGACCGGCCGCCGCCCATGATCTGGCGCGACCGCAGCCGCGCCGAGAACGCCAACTGAGGAGGCTCCATGCGCTCACCCCTGCTGTACTGCCTGGCCGCCTGCGCAGCCCTGTGGAGCCTGGGTGCGCAGGCCCAGGTGACGCGCTGCACCGACCCGCGCACGGGCCAGGTCACCTATACCGACGGCCGCTGTGCGGGAGGCACGCAGGCGCGCGAGATCGAGGCGCGCAAGACGCCCGAGGAGATCCGCGCCGAACGCGAGCAGGCTGCCGAAGCGATCGCGCGCAAGCAGGAGCGCCTGCAGGCCGAGGCCACCGAGCAGCAGCGCGAGGAATCGCGCGAACGCGCCGCCCGCGCGGCCGCCGCGCCGAAGCCCCAGGACTATGCCCACTCCGCCGCCTGTACCCGTTCGCGGCGCAGCGTGGATGTGGCGCTGAGCCGCATGGATACCGGCTCCTACGACGACCAGGTGCGCCTGCAGGCCCTGCAGCGCCAGATGAACCTTGATTGCCTGGGCCCGGAGCGCTATGCCCAGATCGAGGCCGCCGCGCCCGTCCCGCCCGTGCCGACCTCGCCCGTGTTCATCGTTCCGCCCCGGCGCCCCGCGCCCGTCGTGACGCTGCCGCCGCCCGCTCCGATCACGCACTGCAACGTGTTCCGCTGCTACGACAGCCAGGGTGGCACGCACCCCCGATAAGCCCCGGGAGGCGCCGCGCGGCTACGCCCGCAACCCGTCGCGCACCGTGGGGTAGCGCAGGCGCAGGCGCAGCTCCTGCGCCAGGCGCCGCGTGTCGAGCCGGCGCGATTCGCCCATGAAGCTCAGCAGCGACAGCGGCAACTGCTCCTGCGCCGCTCCGCGCGCCACGCGCGGCGGCCGCGGCAGGCCGTAGAGATCGGCCGCCAGGTCAAAGTAGTCGCCCATCTTGAGCTCGCTCGCGTCGCTCACGTGGTACACGCGTTGCGCCCGGCCGCGCCACAGCGCCGCCACGCAGGCGCGCGCCAGATCGTCGGCATGGATGTGGTTGGTGTAGACATCGTCCTCGGCCACGAGCACGGGCGTGCCCTTGCGCAGGCGCTCGCGCGGCGTGCCGCCCTCGCGGTCGTCCGCATAGATGCCGGGAATGCGCAGGATGCTCGCGCGCACGCCCGCACGGCCCAGGTGGCGCACGGCGCGCTCGGCGTTCACGCGGCGCTGGGCGCGCGGCGTGCCCGGTGCCACGGGCCGCGTTTCGGACACCCGGGCGCCCGCGCAATCGCCATACACGCCGCTGGTGGATCCGTACACCAGCGCCAGGGGCCGCGTGCGCAGACGCAGGGTGCGCGCCAGGGCCACCGTGCGCGGATCGCGCCACCAGCCGTCGCCACCCGCCCCCTCGCTGGGCGGCGGCGCCAGGTGCAGCACGCGCGTGGCCAGCCCCGCGAGGCGGCGCAGCGAAGCGGCATCGTCGAGGTTGCCCACGAGCGGCGTGATGCCCGCCGCGCGCAGCGCCGGGCCGCGCGCGGGGCTCGAGGTCAGCGCCAGCAGGCGCGGCCGCGCCGCGGCGCCCTCCGCCCGCAGTTGCCGCGCGGCCCGCACCCCCACGTCGCCACAGCCAACGATGAGCACGCGCTCACGGCGAAAGCGCGCTGGCAGCGCGCCGAGAGGGTTTTGGTTTGAAGGCAAAATTGGGCCTCTTCAGCAGAAGACAGACAAGAGATACAAGCCCCGAGGATACCTACAACATGACCGCCAGCGCGCCGGCCCCCGCCTCTTTCCAGATCACCGTGCAACCCAGCGGCCGCACGTTCAACGCCCACGGCAACGAAGCCATCCTGGCCGCCGCCATCCAGAGCGGCATCGGCCTGCCCTACGGCTGCAAGGATGGCGCCTGCGGCTCGTGCAAGTGCAAGAAGCTCAGCGGCACCGTGGTGCACGGCGAGCACCAGGCCAAGGCGCTGAGCCCCGAGGAGGAGGCCGCCGGCTTCGTGCTGACCTGCTGCGCGCACCCGCAGTCCGACGTGGTGCTCGAATCGCGCCAGGTCACCGACGAAAGCGCCTACCCCGTCAAGAAGATGCCCGTGCGCGTGGCCGCGCTCGAGAAGAAGTCGCACGACGTGATGCAGGTGCGCCTGCAGCTGCCCGCGGCCGACACCTTCCGCTACCACGCAGGCCAGTACATCGAGTTCATCCTGCGCGATGGCGCACGGCGCGCCTACTCCATGGCCAACGCCCCCCACACGCAAGAGGCCGCGCCGGGGGTGGAGCTGCACATCCGCCACATGCCCGGCGGCAAGTTCACCGACCACGTGTTCACGGCGCTGAAGGAAAAGGAAATCCTGCGCGTCGAAGGACCGTTCGGCAGCTTCTTCCTGCGCGAAGACTCCGACAAGCCCATCGTGCTGCTGGCCTCGGGCACGGGCTTCGCGCCCATCAAGGCGCTGCTGGAGCACATGCGCCACAAGGGCATCACGCGGCCCACGGCGCTCTACTGGGGCGGCCGCCGCCCGGGCGACCTCTACATGGCCGACTGGGTGCAGGCGCTGCTCCCCGACATGCCGAACCTGCGCTACGTGCCCGTGGTGTCCGACGCCCTGCCCGAAGACGGCTGGACGGGCCGCACGGGCTTCGTGCACCAGGCCGTGCTCGACGATTTTGCCGACCTCTCGGGCCACCAGGTCTATGCCTGCGGCGCGCCCATCGTGGTCGATTCGGCCCGCAAGAGCTACAGTGCCGAGCGCGGCCTGCCCCCCGAGGAGTTCTACGCCGACTCGTTCACCTCCGAGGCCGATAAACATGGGCCAACCCCCTGAGCGGCTACGCCGCTTCCCCCTGCTCCCGGCTACCGCCGTAAAGAGGGATGCCGCCGGTGGCCTGGCAAAGCCAGTCCCACGGCGTCCGCAGGCAATGGCACGCACCCGCTTTCAAACCGCCCACCCATGACCATGAACCGTAGAAACCTTCTTCTCTCGGCCGCCTGCGCGGCAGCACTCGCCACGCCCCTCGCCCACGCGCAGGACGCGCCCATCCGCCTGATCGTGCCCTACGCACCCGGCGGCCCGCTGGACGTGACCTCGCGCGCGCTGGCCGAGCGCGTGCGCGACACGCTGGGCACGGTGATCATCGAGAACAAGGCGGGCGCGGGCGGCAACATCGGCGCCGACGCCGTGGCCAAGGCCGCGCCGGACGGGCTCACCATCGGCCTGGCCGCCACGGCCACACATGCCGTAAACCCCTGGCTCTACAGCCGCATGCCGTATGACGCGGCGAAGGACTTCGCGGCCATCACGCAGATGGTGCGCGTGCCCAACGTGCTGGTCATCAACGCAGCCAAGGCCGAGCAGCTCAAGATCCGCACCGTGGCGGACCTCATCGCCTACGCCAAGGCCAACCCCGCCAAGCTCAATTACGGCAGCGGCGGCAATGGCAGCGCGGGCCACCTGGCCGGAGAGATGTTCAAGCAGAAGGCCGGCATCTTCGCGCTGCACATCCCCTACCGCGGCGCCAACCCCGCGCAGCTGGCGCTGCTGGCCGGAGAGGTGGATTTCAATATCGACAACCTGGCCGCCGCCGCGCCCAACATCCGCGCGGGCAAACTCAAGGCCCTGGCCGTGACTTCGCTGCAGGCCAGCCCCATGCTGCCCGGCGTGCCGCCGCTGTCGGACACGTTCAAGGGCTTCTCGATCGACACCTGGTGGGGCCTCGTGGCGCCCGCGGGCACGCCCAAAGCCGTGATCGCCAAGCTCAACAAGGCCTTCACCGACGCCCTGAAGGCCCCCGAGACCAAGACCCGCTTCGCGGCGCTGCTGGCCGAGCCCGTGCCCACCACGCCCGAGCAGTTCGAGGCCTTCATGGCGAGCGAGCGTGCCAAGTACCAGCAGGTCGTGAAGGCCTCGGGCGCCAAGGTGGACTGACCTCGCCCCTGCGCGCACCCCAGGCCGCAGCCGTCCCTTCAGGCGCGCTGCGGCTTTTTCATGCCATTCACGCTGCCAGTGCGCACTGGGCGGTCGCAATCAGCTATCAAAATGAGAGCTGATGCGCCAAAATCTGGCCCATGGGCAGCAGACGCACGTGCGCGTTGTGCAGCAGGGCCTCGAAGTCTGGCGCGCTGATCACCGCGAACTCGTCCTGCCGCGCGCCCGCGAGCACGTCGGGGGCCCGCGTGGGCAAACCCACGTGGCACATCAGCAGGTCGCCGTCGCGCGCGGCGCGCAGCCAGCGTTCCAGCCGCGCGCGGTACTGCGCCGCGCCGCCGGTGAAGTCGTACACGCCCAGCAGCCGCGCGTTCTGGCGCAGCCCCTGGCGCCGCGCCAGCGCCGACAGCGCACGCGCGCCCAGCAGCGCGATCACGTGGTTCTTGAAGCCCGTGCGCGCATCGGCGTGCGCCACACCCTGCGGGCTGTACGTGGCGCGCAGCCACGGCCCGCCTGCGGGGTAGCGGCGCGCCAGCTCCTGCAGCAGCAGCGTGCGCACCATGGGTAGCTGGTGCACATGCTGGTGGCCGTCCACATAGGCCGGCGCGCGGCCCATGGCCTGCTCGAAGGCGTCGAGCTGGGCGCGGATCTCGGCGCGCAGGGCCGCCGCATCAAGCCGGCGCAGGTAGGCCTGCGCGATCAGCGGCCCCAGGGGCCGGCGCAGCGCGGGCTGCAGCGGGCATTCGGTCAGGTCAAGATGCAGGCCCACCTCCACGCTCTGCGGATCGAGCGCGCGCAGCGCGGGGGCGCCTTGTACCCAGGCCGGCCCGCCCACCATGGCGGACACGGCCTGCACGCGCCCCTGGCGCGCCAGGGCGAACACGGCGTCGTTGATGCCCTCGTGCAGGCCAAAATCGTCTACGCAGAGGCTGATACGGTGCCAGCTGCTATGCTGCGGCGCCTCATGTTCCATCGCTCTCGTATCTCCATCCCGCGCCACCGGCGCACGCAGTGCGGCCGTATCGGCTGGTTCATCGTGGTGGGCTGCGCCGCCGCGGCCGTGCACTGGAGCGTGGCCACGGCCCTCGTCGCCCTGGCCGGCTGGCAGCCCCTGGTGGCCAACGTGGCCGGCTGGCTCGTGGCGCTGGGTGTTTCGTTCACCGGCCACCACCGGCTCAGCTTCCGCGGGCACGGCAGTTCCCTCGGCCGCGCAGGGCTGCGCTTTTTCAGCATCTCGGCCGGCGGCTTTCTCATCAACGAGTCGGCCTACGCCCTGCTGCTGCACTGGACCAGCGCCCGCTACGACGTGCTGCTGGCCGCTGTGCTCGTCGGCGTGGCCGGGGCTACTTACCTGCTGAGCCGCCATTGGGCGTTCCTGAACAGTTCAGCGCCGTAGCGAGCGCACCTTGGCGCGCATCCACGCGCCACAGCGTTTCACCCCGGTCCGTGTAGACGGCTTCGGCCTGCGCGAGGAACGCAAAGCGCGTGCGCTGGCCCTCCGCCCCGAGCAGCCAACCCACGCCAGCGCGGCACAGCGCTTGGGGCAGCGCTTCGGGGGTCAGCAGCAGCTGCTGCGCGAGTGCAGGGGCGAATGCCCCGGCATCGGCGATTTCCTTGCGCCAGTTGTCGCGCTGGGTGATTTCAGGGTCGTTCCAATCATCGACCACGAACACGGGGTCCTGCAGGCGCGCATAGAAGGGCACGTCGTACAGGTACTCCTTGAGCATGT
Organism: Acidovorax sp.; assembly: GCA_041913505.1. Classification (GTDB taxonomy): domain Bacteria; phylum Pseudomonadota; class Gammaproteobacteria; order Burkholderiales; family Burkholderiaceae_C; genus JAYSFC01. The sequence goes on along the minus strand of JAYSFC010000052.1, from coordinate 3,980 downwards.
ACACCGGCTCGCCAGCCTGGTGTTGCGCGCGCAGCGCCAGCCCCAGGCTGCGGGTGGAGTGGCGCTGGCTCAGCGCGAGGCCGACCACCAACGCCAGCCCCAGCAACGCGCTGCAGGCCAGCGTGGCCCACCACCAGCGCCGGCGTGCCGCGGATTCGCCCACCGCCTCGCTCGCGTCGGCGATCAGCCAGGCCAGCGGCGGCACGGCCGGCAGGATGTAGCCCAGCAGCTTGGACTGCGGCAGCGAGAAAAACAGCAGCACGCAGCCCGCCGCCAGTGCCATCAGCAGGCGCACGGCGCCACGCGGCGCTCCGGCCGTGAAATAGCCGCGCGCGAACACGCCACGCGCCCACAGGATGCCCGGCAGGCTGCACACCGCCACCACCACGGGGTAGAACCAGAAGGGCTGGACGTTGTTGAAGCCGCCCGCCGCGAAGCGCTGGAAATGCTGCACCACGAAGAAGTAATGCAGGAAACCGTCAAAGCGCTGCTGCATGGCCACGAACCAGGGCGCTGCCACGAGCAGGAACAGCACCAGCCCCGGCAGCGACAGCAGCGCCACCACGGTGCGCCAACGCCAGCGCAGCACGAGCCACAGCCCCACGATCATGGAAGGGATCACAAAGCCGATCAGCCCCTTGGCCAGCACGCCGAGCGCCGCAAGGCCGTAGGCCAGCCACAGCACGCGGCGGTAGGGCTGGCCTTGCTCGAAGCACAGCGCGGCATGCGCGAGCGCAAGTACCGTGGCCGTGATGCAGCCCGCCACCAGCATGTCGAGGTTCGCGAACTGCCCGCCCACGAAGAGCAGCGGCTGCACCAGCAGCACGGCGAGCGCGCGCCGCGCGGACGCCGTACCGCACCAGTGCCGCGTGAACAGGTAGAGCGCCAACGCGCCCAGTGTGGCGCCCGCGAGCGATGCGGCGCGCGCCGCGATCTCGGTGAGCCCGCCCACCGACAGGGCCGCGCCCGTGATCCAGTAGAACAGCGGCGGCTTGTGGAAGAACGGCAGGCCGTCGAGCGTGGGCGTGAGCCAGTCGCCCGAGCGCAGCATCTCCCACGCCACCGTGGCGTAGCGGCCCTCGTCGGGCAGCATGAGCGGGCGCATCCAGGCCGTGGCTGCAAGCCACGCGAGGATGAGCGCCAGCACGGCCAGGCTATCGCGCCAGGCCGCGCGTTGGGGGGCGGCGATCATGCGTCCTCCCGCAGGCCGCGGCCGAGTTCGCGCTTGACCACGTACAGCGGCCGGCGCTTGACCTCTTCATAGATGCGGCCCACGTATTCGCCCACCACGCCCAGCGACACGAGCTGGATACCCACGAACAGCATCAGGCTCACGACGATAGTGGTCCAGCCGCTCACGTCATGGCCGTACAGCAGGTACACCAGGGTCAGGTAGGCGCCATAGCCGAACGCCGCGATCGCCAGCACGAAGCCCAGCGCGATCACCGCACGCAACGGCCACACGGTGAAGGCCGTGAGGCCGTCCAGCGCAAGCCCCACGAGCCGCAGCTTGTTGAAGTGGCTGCGGCCGTGGGCGCGCTCGTCGGGCAGGTAGGGCACGGCCACGGTATCGAAGCCGACCCAGGCGTACAACCCCTTCATGAAGCGGTTGCGCTCGGGCAGCGCGAGCAGCGCCTGCACCACCTTGCGGTCCATGAGCCGGAAGTCACCCGCCCCCGGGGGCACCTCGAAGCGGTCGCCGCCATTGATGAGGCCGTAGAACCAGCCCGTTCCCACGCGCTTGAACACGGTTTCGGCCTCGCGGTGCTCGCGCACGGCATAGACCACGTCGGCCCCCGCGCGCCAGTGGCGCACGAAAGTGTCGAGCAGCGCGGGGGGGTGCTGCAGGTCGGAATCCATCATCACCACGACCTCGCCGGCGGATGCCTGCAGGCCCGCGGTGAGCGCGGCTTCCTTGCCAAAGTTGCGCGACAGTTGCAGCGCCCGCACCCCCGGCTGCTGCGACCACCGGGCCATGCGCGCGCCGGTCGCGTCGGTGCTGCCGTCGTCGACCAGCACGATCTCCCACCGCGGCGCAAGCTCGGCAAGCTTCGCGCTCAGCATCGGCAGCAGGCGCTCCAGGTTTTCGGCCTCGTTGTAACAGGGCACGACACAGGAGATCGACTGCAGCGTGCGCAGCCCGGCCCCCGCGCCGGCGGCCTCGCCGGGGGCGGCTCCACCCGGCGGTGGCGTCGTTTCTGGGGGAAACGGCAAATGATTCACTAAACACTCCCAGCCCATGAAAATCGGGCAGCGCGAAAGTCTGCCCCAAGGGCTCTTAATACCACCTTAACAAGGTAAAAGGTGCGTATGAATTGCGTACGAACGTTGCGAATGTAGCGCCGGCGCATCAGGCATGCCGGCCCTTCAGGCAATGCCCCCCAACCAGTCGGCGGGCGCGGCAACGCATTCAATGCGCTGCGCGGCCACTGCCTGCAGTTGCCCGGGCGTGACCCCGCCGGGCCGCAGTTCGGCCAGCGGCAGCAGCACGAAGGCGCGCTCGGCCAGGCGCGGGTGCGGCACGGTGAGCGTCGGGGTGGCGATGCGCTGATCGCCCCACAGCAGCACGTCGAGATCGAGCGTGCGCGGCGCGTTGCGGTAGGGGCGCTCGCGGCCCGCCGTCCGTTCTATGGCCTGCAGCCCCTCGAGCAACGCCTGGGGCGCAAGTGTGGTGGCCAGTTCGGCCACAGCGTTGAGGTAGTCGGGCCCGGCAGCATCCACGGGCGCCGAGCGGTAGAGTGACGATACCCGCAGCACCTGCGTGCCTTCAAGCCGGTCCATGGCGCGGACCGCGCCCACCAGGGCCGCTCGCGCGTCGCCCAGGTTGGCCCCCAGCCCGATCCAGACCGTCGTCCCGTCCATGGCGATGGCCACCCTGGACTATTCGCCGTGCGCAGGCTCGGAGCCAGACCCCTCACCGCCAGCCCCTGCGGGCTTGCGGCGACGGCGGCGGCGCTTCTTGGGTGCGGAGTCTTCGCCCTGCGAAGCCGCATCCGCCAGGGCGGGTGCTGGGGCTGCGGCCGCCTCACTCCCGGCCGGCGCGCTGCGGGGCACACGCCGCACCACGGGTTGGGCCGCCCGCTGGCGGACCCGTTGTTCCTCGCGCGCCTGGTCGATCATGTCTTCGCGGCGCGAATCGTCGGCCTGCTGGAACTCCTGCCACCACTCGGCCAGGGCCTCATCGACCTCGCCGATGTCGGCGCGCAGCCGCATGAAGTCGAAGCCCGCGCGAAAGCGCGCCTGGGCCACGAGGCCATAGGGTGTGCTGCCCGCGCGCTTGTCGAAGCGCGGCTGCATGACCCAGATCTCGCGCATGTCGGCGGCGAGCTTGCCGCGGCCCGACACATCGCCGATGCGCTGGTCGAACACTTCGTCGATGGCCTCCTGCAGCGCGGGAAAGGGATGCTGGCGCTGGTTCAGGCGCTGCTCCCAGCCGGCCTTCACATCCTGCCAGAGGACGCAGGCCAGCAGAAAGCTTGGCGCCACGGGTTTGCCCTCGCCCACGCGGCGGTCGGTATCGGCCAGGGCTGCGTTCACGAGCGGCGTATCGGCACGCTCCACCACCACATCGAGCAGCGGGTAGATGCCCCTGGACAGACCAAGCTTGCGCAGCTGCGCCACGGTGGCGAGCGCATGGCCCGTCTGCAGCAGCTTGAGCATCTCGTCGAACATGCGGCTCTGCGGCACGTCGGCCAGCAGGGCCTGCGACTGCACGAGCGGCGCGGCAGTCTTGGATTCGAGCGCGAAGTCCAGGCCGCTGAGCTTGGCCGCGAAGCGCACGGCGCGGATGATGCGCACGGGGTCCTCGCGGTAGCGGGTGGCCGGGTCGCCGATCATGCGCAGCACGCGCTTCTTTGCGTCCTGGATGCCCTTGTGGTAGTCGACCACGATCTGCGTCTCGGGGTCGTAGTACATGGCGTTGATCGTGAAGTCGCGCCGCGTGGCGTCTTCGTCCTGCGGGCCCCAGACGTTGTCGCGCA
>JAYSFC010000051.1:0-23284 GCA_041913505.1 Acidovorax sp. | reverse complement strand
TCATGTTGACCTTCCAGCAAATCATTCTGAAGCTGCAGTCCTACTGGGACGCGCAAGGCTGCGCGCTGCTGCAGCCCTACGACATGGAAGTGGGGGCAGGTACCTCGCACACGGCCACGTTCCTGCGCGCCATCGGGCCCGAGCCCTGGAAGGCTGCCTACGTGCAGCCCAGCCGCCGCCCCAAGGATGGCCGCTACGGCGAGAACCCCAACCGCCTGCAGCACTACTACCAGTACCAGGTGGTCCTCAAACCCGCGCCCAGCAACATCCTGGAGCTGTACCTGGGTTCGCTCGAAGCCCTGGGCTTCGACCTGAAGAAGAACGACATCCGCTTCGTCGAGGACGACTGGGAGAACCCCACGCTGGGCGCCTGGGGCCTGGGCTGGGAGGTCTGGCTCAACGGCATGGAGGTGACGCAGTTCACCTACTTCCAGCAGGTGGGCGGCATTGACTGCAAGCCCGCCACCGGCGAGATCACCTATGGCCTGGAGCGCCTGGCCATGTACCTGCAGGGCGTGGACAACGTCTACAACCTGCAGTGGACCGACACGCTCAAGTACGGCGACGTGTACCACCAGAACGAGGTGGAGCAATCGACCTACAACTTCGAGCATTCCGACGCCGACTTTCTTTTCACCGCCTTCAACGCGCACGAGAAACAGGCCCAGTACCTCATGGAGCAGCAACTCGCGTTGCCGGCCTATGAGCAGGTACTCAAGGCCGCGCACAGCTTCAACCTGCTCGATGCGCGCGGCGCCATCAGCGTGACCGAGCGCGCAGCCTACATCGGCCGCATCCGCAACCTCGCGCGCGCCGTGGCCAAGAGCTACCTCGACAGCCGTGCCCGCCTGGGCTTCCCCATGGCGCCCAAGGCCTGGGCCGACGAGGTGCTGGCCGATCTGGCCAAGGCCGAACAACAACAGCAGAAGAAGGCCGCCTGAGAGCGCGCGACGCGGAGAACCCCACACCATGACCTATCCGAATCTTCTCGTTGAACTGTTCGTCGAAGAGCTGCCCCCGAAGGCACTGCAAAAGCTCGGCGATGCCTTTGCCAATGTGCTGTTCGAGCAGCTCGCCGCCCAGGGCCTGACCTCGGCGCACTCGCGCCTCACGGCCTACGCCTCGCCGCGCCGCCTGGCCGCGCACATCACCGAAGTGCTGCCCGCAGCGGCCGACAAGGCCGTGTCGCAAAAGCTCATGCCCGTTGCCGTGGGACTGGCGGCCGACGGCCAGCCCACGCCCGCGTTGCTCAAGAAGCTCGCAGCGCTCGGCGCCGACGCCGCGGCCGTGGCCGGGCTTAAGCGCGTGCACGACGGCAAGGCCGATGTGCTGTTCTTCGAAACCACCGCCAAGGGCGCCCAGCTGGCCGACGGCCTGCAGAAGGCGCTCGACGAGGCCATTCGACAGCTGCCCATTCCCAAGGTGATGCGCTACCAGTTGCAGGACGGCTGGAGCAGCGTGCATTTCGTGCGCCCCGCGCACGGCCTCGTGGTGCTGCACGGCAGGGAAGTGCTCATCGGTGTGCAGGCGCTGGGCCTGACCGCCGGCAACACCACGCACGGCCACCGTTTCGAGGCGGCGGTCGATCCCGTGGTGGTACAGAGCGCCGACAGCTACGCGCAGCAGCTTGCCGACGAGGGTGCCGTGATCGCGGGCTTCGCCGAGCGCCGCGCCGAGATCGTGCGCCAGCTGCAGGCTGCGGCGGCCCAGGTGGGCGGGGGCGTGCGCCCGATCGAGGACGATGCGCTGCTCGATGAAGTCACGGCACTGGTAGAGCGTCCCAATGTGCTGGTCTGCGAGTTCGAGGCAGAGTTCCTCGGTGTGCCGCAAGAGTGCCTGATCCTCACGATGAAGGCCAACCAGAAGTACTTCCCGCTGCTCGACGCCGCGGGCAAGCTCACGAACCGCTTCCTCGTGGTGAGCAACATCCGGCCGCAAGATGCGAGCGCCGTGACCGGCGGCAACGAGCGCGTGGTGCGCCCGCGCCTGGCCGATGCCAAGTTCTTCTACGACCAAGACCGCAAGAAGACGCTCGAGTCGCGCGTGCCGCAGCTCGCCAAGGTGGTCTACCACAACAAGCTCGGCACCCAGGGCGAGCGTGTGGAGCGCGTGCGTGCGGTCGCGCGCGTGATCGTGCAACTGCTGGGCCGGCCCGAACTGGCGCCCGTGGCCGACCAGGCCGCGCTGTTGGCCAAGACCGACCTCGTGACCGACATGGTGGGCGAGTTCCCCGAGCTGCAGGGCACCATGGGACGCTACTACGCGCTCAACGACGGCCTGGGCACGGTCATCGCCGACGCCATCGAGGACCACTACAAGCCGCGCTTCGCCGGTGACGAGCTGCCGCGCAACCCGGCGGGCGTGGTGGTAGCGCTGGCCGACAAGCTCGAAACCCTGGTGGGCATGTTCGGCATCGGCAACCTGCCCACGGGCGACCGCGACCCGTTCGCGCTGCGCCGCCATGCGCTCGGCGTGGTCCGCATGATGGTCGAGAAGAACCTCGCGCTGGACCTGGAGGTGCTGCTGGCCAGTGCCGCGCCCGCCTTCGGCGACAAGATCGAGGACGCCACCACGCAACTGGCCGACTTCATCTACGACCGCCTCGCGGGCAGCCTGCGCGAGCAGGGCTACAGCGCCCAGGAGGTGGATGCCGTTCTGGCCTTGCGCCCGCAGCGCCTGGCGCTGGTCGAAAAACAGCTCGCGGCCGTGCGCGCCTTCGCCGCGCTGCCCGAGAGCCCGGCCCTGGCCGCAGCAAACAAGCGCGTGTCCAACATCCTCAAGAAGGCCGGCGACGTGGACGCCCACGTCAACCCCGAGCTGCTGCAGGAGCAGGCCGAGAAGGACCTCTACGCCGCGCTGTCGCGCTTCGTGCCCGAGGCCAACACGCAGTTCGAGCAGGGCGACTTCACCGCCAGCCTGCAGACCCTTGCGGTGCTGCGCGCCCCGGTGGACGCGTTTTTCGACGACGTGATGGTGAACGCCGAGCAGCTCGATCTGCGCCTGAACCGCCAGGGCCTGCTCAAGAGCCTGCACGACGCGATGAACCGCGTGGCCGATCTCTCGCGCCTGGCCGCCTGAGCGGACGACCGGGGCGGCTGGCGTTAAGCTTGGCGACCACCGCCCACTCGTGCAACGGAACGCCATGAAAATCGCCATCCTCGACCGCGACGGCACCCTCAACCAGCTTGGCGAGGAGTACATCACCACGCCCGATGAGTGGCACGCCCAGCCCGGCGCGCTCGAGGCCGTGGCGCGCCTGAACCGCGCGGGCTGGCACGTGGTGGTGGCCACCAACCAGCCGGGACTGGGGCGCGGGCTGTTCGACGTGCTCGCGCTCAATGCCATCCACGCCAAGATGCTGCGCCAGCTCAACAGCCTGGGCGGGCGCATCGACGCGGTGTTCTACTGCCCTCATGTGCCCGACGATGGCTGCACCTGCCGCAAGCCCGCGCCGGGCCTGTTCGAGCAGATTGCCGACCGCTACGGCGTAGAGCCCCACGACGTGCGCGTGGTGGGCAGCACCGCGGAGCACCTGCAGGCGGGGGCCGCGCTGGGGGCGCAGCTGCACCTCGTGTGCATGGGCCATTCGGCCCACCTCGCGCCGGGCCAGCCCCTGCCCCCCGAGATGCCGCCCGGCACCCAGGTGCACGCAGACTTGCAGGCCTTTGCGGAGCACCTGGTGGCCACCACGCACCCCGAGCAGGCCGCACCGCCGGATGCGGCGTCGAATGCTATTGAAAAATGAGCTGCATGCGCAGGACTTGATTGCGCTGTTAGCCAAAAACGCTTGAAACCATGTCCCTGATCCGCTCCGTCGTCCACATGCTCTGGATGGGCATCACTGTCGTGCCCTATACGCTGGCCATCATGCTGGGTTCGCTGCTGGGCATGCGCGGCATGCCCTTGTACCGCATTGCGCGGGCCTGGCTGTCGCTGTGCATCAGCAGCGGGCGTACGCTGCTGGGCATTACCCCCCGCATCACGGGGCTGGAGCACCTGCCCCAGGGCGAGCGCGATGGCGTGGTGCTGCTCGTCAAGCACCAGTCCACCTACGAGACCTTCCTGATGCCCGCGATCATGCCGCACCCGCTGGCCTACGTGTTCAAGAAGGAGCTGCTCTACGTGCCGTTCTTCGGCTGGTCCATCGGCCGGCTCGACATGATCCACATCGACCGCAGCCTGCGTACCCAGGCCTTCCACAGGGTCGTGCAGCAGGGCAAGGAGCTGCTGGCCAAGGGCGTGTGGGTCATCATGTTCCCCGAGGGAACGCGCATTCCGCGCGGCCAGAAGGGGCAGTACAAGACCGGCGGCACGCGCCTGGCCGTGGAGGCCGGCGTGCCCGTGGTGCCGATCGCCGTGACATCGGCCAAGTGCTGGCCGCGCAAGGCCTTCATCAAGACGCCGGGCGTGGTCGATGTCTCGATCGGCCGCCCGATCCCGAGCGTGGGCCGCCAGCCCGACGAACTCATGCGCGAGGTCGAGGCCTGGATCGAGGCCGAGATGCGCCGCCTCGACCCCGAGGCCTACCGCGACTGAGGCCCCGGGCGCCGCCATGCCGCACTGGGTGCAACGGGTTCTGGACTGGTTCGATCCGCCCGCTGCAGGGGGGGGCGCGGTGGCTGCCGCGCAACCCGCAGCCCCTGAGACGCCGGCGCCGCCGCCTGCCCCGCGCAGCCGCCGTCTCGCGGCGCCCGCGGCCGAGCCGCTCGACACGCTGCTCGCCCCCGCCGTGTTCCGCCACCCGCAGGCCAGCCGCGAGGTGCTGCTGGGCGGTGCACGCGTGGCCTACCAGTTGCAGCGCGCGCGCCGGCGCAGCATCGGCTTTACCGTGGGGCCCGAGGGCCTGTCTGTGCGTGCGCCGGGCTGGGTCACGCTGGCGGCCGTGGACGCGGCGCTGCACGAGAAGTCGGCCTGGATCCTGCGCAAGCTTGGCGAGGCCGGCGAGCGCCAACGGCGCCTGGCCAGCGCACGCATCCACTGGGCCGATGGCGCCGAGCTGCCCTACCTGGGCGAGCCGCTCACGGTGCGGCTCGACCCGTCGCAGCGGCACAGCGGGCGGGGCGGCGCGCTCGGGCATGGCGAGGGCGGCCGGCGCGAACTCTACGTGGGCCTGCCGCACGGCGCCACGGCAGCGCAGATCCGCGATGCCGTGCAGGCCTGGCTCATGCGCGAGGCGCGCCGGCGTTTCACCGAGCGGCTCGACCACTTCGCGCCGCTGCTGGGCGTGCGTTGGACCAGTCTGCGCCTGTCGAGCGCCCAGACGCGCTGGGGCAGCGCGCGCAGCGACGGCGCGATCCGCCTCAACTGGCGGCTGCTGCACTACCGCGGCGCCGTCATCGACTATGTGGTGGTGCACGAGCTGTCGCACCTGCGCGTGATGGACCACAGCCCGCGCTTCTGGGACACCGTGGCCCAGGTGGTGCCCGACTACGCGCGGCTGCGCAACCAACTGCGCGACGACCCCGCGCCCCGGTGGGAGTAGCGGCGCGCGGTGGCTGGGGAATCGGTCACAATGAACCGTCGCCAGCTTCTTCCCGGCCCGCCATGATCCCGCTGCAGCTTTTCGACCCCGCCTCCAGCACCTACACCTACGTGCTGCACGACCCCGCCACGCGCGAGGCGCTCGTCATCGACCCGGTGGATGCACAGCTCGACCGCGACCTGGCCGTGCTCCAGGACTATGGGCTCACGTTGCGCTGGGCCGTGGAAACCCACGCCCATGCCGACCACATCACGAGCGCTGGGCGCTTGGCCGAGCACACGGGCGCGCACCTGGCCGCGCCCGCGGGCTGCGGCATCGGCACGGCGGCCCGGCAGCTCGCGCACGGCGATACGCTAGTTTTCGGCGGCGAAACGCTGCGTGCGCTGCACACGCCAGGCCACACGGCGGGCAGCATGTGCTTCGTGTGGCGCAACCATGTGTTCACGGGCGACACACTGCTCATCAACGGCTGCGGCCGCACGGATTTTCAGTCGGGCAGCGCCCGGGAGCTGTACCACAGCATCACGCAGGTGCTGTTCGCGCTGCCCGATGCCACCACCGTCTGGCCAGGGCACGATTACTACGGCCGCAGCCACAGCAGCATCGGTGCCGAGAAGGCAGGCAACGCGCGCGTCGCGGGCCGCAGCGAGGCTGAATTCATCGCAACCATGGAGGCGCTTCACCTGCCGCGCCCGCGCCGCATGGACGAGGCCGTGCCGGCCAACCTGCACTCGGGCCTGCGCCAGGACTCCGAAGGCGCTGCGCTGCAGGCGCCGCGTGCGGCCGAGGGCTATGCGGGGGATGTGTCGCCCCAGCTCGCGTGGCAGTGGGTGCAGGACGGCGACGCCGTGCTGATCGATGTGCGCACCGATGCCGAGCGCGAATGGGTGGGCCAGGTGCCGGGCGCCGTGCCCGTGGCCTGGAAGCAGTGGCCCGGCATGGCCATGAACCCCGACTTCGATGCCCAACTGCTCGCGGCCGTGCCGCAGGGCGGCAAGGCCGTGCTGCTGTGCCGCAGCGGCGTGCGCTCGGTGGCGGCGGCCAGACGCGCCACGGAACTCGGCATCACCGCCTACAACATCCTCGAAGGCTTCGAGGGTGACCCCAATGGCCAGGCGCAGCGTGGCAAGAAGGGGGGCTGGCGCTTGCGCGGCCTGCCCTGGCGCCAGGGCTGAGCGCAGCGGTCCTCTGCGCCAGAAAAAAACGGGCCGCTTGGGCCCGTTTGCAAAGTGCGGCACGCCGCACGCTCTCGCAAGAATCGGTCACAGCGCCGGAATACGCAGCTTCTGGCCGGGATAGATCTTGTCGGGGGATGTGAGCATGGGCTTGTTGGCCTCGAAGATCGCCGGGTACTTGTTGGCGTCGCCGTAGAACTTCTTGGCGATGGCCGAGAGCGTGTCGCCGCGCACCACATCGTGGAACTGGGCCTCGGGCTCGGGGGTGGTTACGGTCATGAGGTTTTCCACGCTCTGGACGCTGGCCACGTTGCCGCAGCACAGCGTGACCTTCTCCTTCGCGCCCTGCGTGGGTGCGTTGCCTTGCACGGTGACCTTGCCTTCGGAGCCGTCGAACGTGACCTGTACGTCGCTCACGCCGAGGTTCTGGGCTCCGATGTAGGTGGCGATGGCCTGGGAGGCCTTGGCGTTGAGTTCGTCCTGCGACGGCCCGGCCGCGGGGGCCGCCGTGCCGCCAAACAGTTTTTCGCCGGCTTCCTTGATGAAACTGAAAAGACCCATGGCTTCAACTCCTGTGGTGAGGGACATCGAAGCGGCCACTGTAGCGGCAGCGGGTGGCCACAGCGTGTCGGACGAATACCCGAAAATTGCGTCACCATGGCCGGCATCCAGGGGAACCCGGTGTGTCGCAGAGGGTGCAAAGGTCCATCGGAAAACTCGGGATAATGGTCACTTATGACTTTTCTGGCCATCGACGTCGGCAACACGCGCCTCAAGTGGGCGCTGTACGACGCTCCCCGCCCTGGGGCGGCTTTGCTGGCGCATGGCGCCGAGTTCCTGGACCATATCGAGCGGCTGGCCGAGGGCAGCTGGGCTGCGCTGCCGGCGCCGACCCGCATGCTGGGCTGCGTGGTGGCTGGCGATGCCGTCAAGCGCCGCGTGCAGGAACAGATGGAGCTATGGGACGTGACGCCGCAATGGGTCGTTTCCTCGGCGCAGGAGGCGGGGCTCGTCAACGGCTATGACCATCCGCTTCGCCTGGGCTCGGACCGCTGGGTGGCCATGATCGGTGCGCGCCACCGCATGCTGGCGAGCGGCGCGGCCAAACCGCTGATCGTGGTGATGGTGGGTACGGCCGTGACCGTCGAGGCGATCGACGCCGAAGGACGCTTTCTTGGCGGGCTCATCCTGCCTGGCCACGGCATCATGCTGCGTGCACTCGAGGCCGGCACGGCGGGCCTGCACGTGCCCACGGGCGAGGTGCGGCTCTTTCCCACCAACACCAGCGATGCGCTCACGAGCGGCGGCACCTATGCGATTGCGGGGGCCGTGGAGCGCATGGTTCAGCACCTGATGCAGCACACCGGCGTAGAGCCCGTGTGCATGATGACCGGCGGTGCGGGCTGGAAGATGGCCCCGAGCATGACGCGGCCCTTCGAGCTCGTGGACAACCTGATCTTCGACGGCCTGCTCGAGATCGCCGTACGTCGCTTCGCGAGCGAGGGCGCGCCAGCCTGACGCCGTCCTTCGGGAGGACTCAATCGTCCGCGAGTTCGGCGCGCGCGAGTTCCACGTCCAGGCGTTCCATGGCGTCCACCGGCTCGCAGGCGGCGGCCTGTTCGTAGAGCTTGGTGGCTTCCCTCATCTTCTTGTCGCCGTCGAGCATCACGAGCGCGTTGGCGTACTCGATCATCGCAATGGCTGAGCCGGGGTTGAGCTTGAGCGCGTCCCGGAACAGCTGGAGCCCCGCATCCTTCTTGGCGCCGTAGGTCATGCCGCCGATCAGCGAGCCCACTTTGTCGATCACCTCGGCATGGAACGCGCCGAGCGCGATGTGCGCGTCGGCATGCTGGGGCGCGAGGGCGATGGCCTTCTCCAGCGAATTCTTGACCTTGCCGCCCAGGCCCTGGGCGAGCGCCTTGGCGACGCTGATGCCTTGGCTGTAGCGCCCCAGCGCATAGGCATGCCAGTACCAGGCATTGGCGTTGCCGGGCTCGGCCTGGGCCTGGGCCTCGGCGCGGGCGGCCACTTTCAGGAACAGGTCGAGCCGGGTTTTTTCCTTGGGCTCGAGGTAGGTGGCATAGATGGCCGTGGCTTTGTTGGCCACCGTCACGCCAGCGCCGCCTGCGGCCAGTCCGGCATCGGCCGCGTGCTGGAATTCACCCGCATGGAAGAGCGACCAGGCCTCCAGCACGATGGGGTCCTTGGGGCAGGGCTCTGCGTCGCCGCTGTGCAGCCGGGCCCATTGCTTCTTGGTGCTGCCGGCATCGAAGCGGTAGTCTTTGGCGTGGGGGAAGGGGGTCCATTGGGCCATGTCGCGGGTCTCCTTTTGTTTCTTGTGGGGCGCTATCGTTCTATCCGCCGGGTGCCGCATAGGCGCTCGCCAACGCGAGCAGGTGGGCGCGCTGGCCGGGCTCCAGGTAGGGCATGAGCAGGTTCAGCACATGGTGCGCACCGCGCAGCAGCGCGGCCTGGGCGCTTTCGGGCTCGAGCGCGCGGCGCGGGTCGCGCACGTACTCGAAGCTCAGCCAGTAGGTCAGCACCACGACCATGCTGGTCGCGGTGGGTTCGATCTCGCGGGCGTCGATGGAGAGGGCGCCCGAGCGCTGCATGCCGTCGAGCAGGGCGCGCACGGCGCGGGTCTTGTTTTCCAGCACGGCCTGGAAGTGCGTTTCCAGGCGGCGGTTCTTGGAGAGCAGATCGTTGAGGTCGCGGTACAGGAAGCGGTACTGCCAGATCAGCTCGAACAGCGTGTGCATGAAGAACCAGGCGTCTTCCACATCGCGCACGCCGCCGCTGGCACCGAGCAGCTCGTTGAGCGCGCTGTCGTAGCGGTCGAACAGCGCGTTGATGAGCTCATCCTTGGCCGGGTAGTGGTAGTAAAGGTTGCCCGGGCTGATACGCAGTTCGGCAGAGATCAGCGTGGTGGAGACATTGGGTTCGCCGAACCGGTTGAACAGGTCGAGCGTGACCTCCAGGATGCGTTCTGCGGTGCGGCGAGGTGCTTTCTTCACCATGGGCTCGGGCCTCTGTGGGATCGTGGGTGGGGAGTCTCCGGAAGCTACTCTAACCGAGGCATGGCCGGGGATGACTGCTGCATCGCAACAGGCACGTGCTTCCAAAAGCGAAACGGCTGCCGCGCTGGATGCGCGGCAGCCGCTGCCGAGGGGCGCCGGCGTGCGGCTCAGTCCGCCGAAGACGCCGTGTCGGCGCTGGCGGCTGCAGGAGCAGCCTTGGCGCGTGCGGGGGCCTTGGCGGCGGTCTTCTTTGGGGCCGCTACCTTGGTGGCCGCCTTGCGTGCGGGGGCCTTGGCGGCGGCTTTCCTGGCGGGTGCCTTGGTCGCGGCTTTGGTTGTGGCCTTGGCTGGAGCCTTGGGCTTGGCGGCGGTTCTGGCCGGGGCGGCCTTGGTCCCCTTCGATAGCGCTTCCACGCGGGCAGCCAGATCCTCCAGGTCGCGCGCCGTGGGCACGCCCAGCCGCGCCAGCGCCTTGGCCACGCGGTCTTCGAAAATGTTCTCGAGCTTGTCCCACTGGCCTGCCGCCCTCGAGCCGATGTCGTTGGCCATGTGGGTCACGCGGCTCGTGGCCTCGGTGATCTTCTCCTCGGCCGCGGCCTGGGTCTTGCGCTGGATCGTGAGGCCCTCCTTCACAAGGGTCTCGAACACCTTGCCGCCTTCTTCCTGCGCCTTGGAGAAGGCGCCCAGGCCCGCCAGCCAGATCTGCTGGGCCGAGTCCTTGATGGTGCGCGGCAGTTCAGAGCCGCCTTTTTTCCTGTCGTTGCTGAGTTTCTGCAGTTTCTTGACCATGGAACCTCCGGAGGCAAGGTGGATGGGGGCCAGGGCCCAGGGGCGCTGGTGTGTGCATGCACTGTACGCCGCAGGGGTGCGGGCGTGTAGACATGCGCTCCTAAAAACGTAGAGCAGTGTACCTAGGGAAACGACGGTGCTCCCGCTAGCATCGGCGCGGGTTTGTGCTGAATTGGCCCCTTGGGCGCTGCGCAAGAATCGGCGGGAATTGAGAGGAGCTTTCTTATGCGGTATTTCGTCACGGGGGCAACGGGTTTCATTGGCAAGCGGCTGGTGAAGAAGCTGCTGGAGCGCAAAGGCACGGTGGTGCATTTCCTGATCCGCCCCGAGAGCGCGGACAAAGTGGCCGAATTGCGCAGCTTCTGGGGCGTGGGGGCTACGCGCGCCATTCCCGTGCACGGCGACCTCCGGGCGAAGAAGCTCGGCGTGAGCGCGGCGGACATCAAGGCGCTCAAGGGCCAGATCGGCCATTTCTACCACCTTGCAGCCGTGTACGACCTGGCAGCCGACGAGGAGACGCAGGTGGCCGTCAACGTGGAGGGCACGCGCAACACCGTGGAGTTCGCGCGCGCCATCGAGGCAGGGCATTTTCACCACGTCTCCTCCATCGCCGCTGCGGGCCTTTATGAGGGTGTGTTCCGCGAGGACATGTTCGAGGAGGCCGAGGGGCTGGGCCACCCGTATTTCCAGACCAAGCACGCTAGCGAGAAGATCGTGCGCCAGGACTGCAAGCGGCCCTGGACCGTGTACCGCCCCGCCATGGTGGTGGGCGACAGCAACACGGGTGAAATGGACAAGATCGACGGCCCGTACTACTTCTTCAAGCTCATCCAGCGCATGCGCCAGCTGCTGCCGCCCTGGATGCCGGCCATCGGCCTCGAGGGCGGGCGCGTGAACATCGTGCCCGTGGATTTCGTGGTCAATGCCATCTACGCCATCAGCCACCAGGAGGGCATAGGCAAGAAGTGCTACCACCTCGTCGATCCGGTGGGCTACCGCGTGGGCGACGTGCTCGACATCTTCTCGCGCGCCGCGCATGCGCCGCGCATGAACCTCTTCGTCAACGCCGCGCTGCTGGGCTTCATTCCCAAGGGCGTGAAGAAGACGCTGATGGCCATCGCCCCGGTGCGCCGCGTGCGCAATGCCGTGCTCAAGGACCTGGGCCTGCCCGAGGACATGCTCACCTTCGTGAACTACCCCACGCGCTTTGACTGCCGCGAAACCACGGCGGCGCTCAAGGGCACGGGCGTGGCCTGCCCCAACCTCAAGGACTACGCCTGGCGCATCTGGGACTACTGGGAGCGCCACCTCGACCCCGAGCTGTTCATCGACCGCTCGCTCAAGGGCACGGTGGCGGGCAAGGTGGTGCTGGTGACCGGCGGCTCCTCGGGCATCGGCCTGGCGGCGGCGCACAAGTTCGCCGAGGCGGGCGCCACCACCATCATCTGCGGGCGCGACCAGGACAAGCTCGACGCCGCCTGCCAGGAGGCCCAGGACAAGGGCTACCGCTTCATTGCCTATGCGACCGACATCGCCGACATGCAGGACTGCGACCGCTTTGTGCAGCAGCTCATCGCCGACCACGGCGGCGTGGACTTCCTCATCAACAACGCGGGCCGCTCCATCCGCCGCGCCATCGAGTCGAGCTATGACCGTTTCCACGACTACGAGCGCACCATGCAGCTCAACTACTTCGGCTGCCTGCGCGTGACCATGGGATTTTTGCCCGGCATGGTGAAGAAACACCGGGGCCACGTGGTCAACATCAGCTCCATCGGCGTGCTGACCAATGCACCGCGCTTCTCGGCCTACGTGGCCAGCAAGGCCGCGCTCGATGCCTGGACGCGCTGCGCCTCAAGCGAGTTCGCCGACCAGGGCGTCACCTTCACCACGATCAGCATGCCGCTCGTGCGCACGCCCATGATCGCGCCGACCAAGATCTACAACAACGTACCCACGCTGAGCCCCGAGGAGGCCGCCGACATGATCGCGCAGGCCTGCATCTTCAAGCCCGTGCGCATCGCCACGCGGCTGGGCATCATGGGGCAGGTGCTGCACGCGCTGGTGCCGCGGGTTGCGCAGATCACGATGAACACGAGCTTTCGCATGTTCCCCGATTCCGACGCGGCCCAGGGTGAAAAGGGCGGCAAGAGCGGTGGCAAGCCCCAGCTTTCGGCCGAGGCCGTCGCGCTGCAGCAGATGATGCGAGGCATCCACTTCTAGGAGGCTGGCATGGGGTGGATGGGATAATCTCTGATTCCTTCGGAGACCCCTTTCCCCATGATCCTCGTCACTGGCGGCGCCGGCTTCATTGGCGCCAACTTCGTGCTCGACTGGCTCGCTCACCACGACGAGCCCGTGGTCAACCTCGACAAGCTGACCTACGCGGGCAACGTGCACAACCTGGATAGCCTGCGGGGCGATGCGCGCCATGTGTTCGTGCAGGGCGACATCGGCGATAGCGCGCTGGTGGACCGCCTGCTGGCCGAGCACCGCCCGCGCGCTGTGGTGAACTTTGCGGCCGAGAGCCATGTGGACCGCTCGATCCACGGCCCCGCGGATTTCATCGAGACGAACATCGTGGGCACGTTCCGCCTGCTCGAATCCGTGCGCGGTCATTGGGGGGCACTCGACGGCGATGCCCGTTCGGCCTTTCGCTTCCTGCATGTTTCCACCGATGAGGTGTATGGCTCCCTGGCGCCTGACGCGCCGGCCTTCACCGAAGAGCACAACGTCGAGCCCAACAGCCCCTACAGCGCCAGCAAGGCCGCCAGCGACCACCTGGTGCGCGCCTGGCATCACACCTACGGCCTGCCGGTGCTCACCACCAACTGCAGCAACAACTACGGGCCGCTGCATTTTCCCGAGAAGCTCATCCCGCTGATGATCGTGAACGCCTTGGCCGGCAAGCCGCTGCCCATCTACGGCGACGGCATGCAGGTGCGCGACTGGCTCTACGTGAAAGACCACTGCAGCGCCATCCGCCGCGTGCTGCAGGCCGGTGAGCCAGGGCAGACCTACAACGTGGGCGGCTGGAACGAAAAGCCCAACATCGACATCGTGAACACGGTGTGCGCCCTGCTCGACGAACTGCGCCCGCGCGCGGACGGCTTGAGCTACCGGACGCAGATCACCTACGTGAAAGACCGCCCCGGCCACGATCGGCGTTACGCCATCGATGCACGCAAGCTCGAGCGCGAACTGGGCTGGAAGCCGGCCGAGACGTTCGATTCCGGCATCCGCAAGACCGTGCAGTGGTACCTGGACCATCCCGACTGGGTGGCCCAAGTGCAGACCGGTGCCTACCGGGACTGGGTGAAGACCCAGTACACACAAGCATGAACATCCTGCTTTTCGGCAAGAGCGGCCAGGTTGGCTGGGAACTGCAGCGCAGCCTGTCCGTGCTGGGCAGCGTCGTGGCCCTCGACTTTGACAGCAGCGACCATTGCGGTGATTTCAACAACCCTGTGGGCATCGCCGAGACGGTGCGTGCGCTGCGCCCCGACGTGATCGTGAACGCTGCGGCCCACACCGCCGTGGACAAGGCGGAGAGCGAGCCCGATTTCGCGCGGGTACTCAACGCCACCACGCCCGGCGTGCTGGCCGAGGAGGCGGCGCGCCTGGGGGCATGGCTCGTGCACTACAGCACCGACTACGTGTTCGACGGCAGTGGCTCCCGCCCCTGGGTGGAGACCGATACCCCTGCGCCGCTCTCCGTCTACGGCGCCACCAAGCTGGAGGGCGAGCGCCTGATCCAGCAGTCGGGCTGCCAGCACCTGATCCTGCGCACAAGCTGGGTCTACGCGGCGCGCGGCGGCAACTTCGCCAAGACCATGCTGCGCTTGGCGCAGGAGCGTGAGCGACTCACGGTCATCGATGACCAGTGGGGCTCCCCCACCGGGGCCGACCTGCTGGCCGACGTGACGGCCCATGCGCTGCGGCACCTGCGCGAGCGGCCCCAGGATGGCGGCCTGTACCACTGCGTGGCCGGTGGGGAGACCACTTGGTATTCCTATGCAAACTACGTGATAGCGCTTGCCCGGCAAGCGCAACCTGCTATCAATATCAAAGCGACCGAAGTGGCACCCGTGCCCACGAGCGCCTTTCCAACGCCCGCCCGGCGGCCGCACAATTCGCGCCTTGAAACCACCCGGCTACAGGCCACCTTCGGCTTGGCTCTGCCGCACTGGCAGCAAGGCGTGGCGCGCATGTTGACCGAAATCCTCTGAAGCCCATGACCCTTCCACGCAAAGGCATCATCCTCGCGGGTGGCTCCGGCACCCGCCTGCACCCGGCCACGCTGGCCATCAGCAAGCAACTGCTGCCGGTGTACGACAAGCCCATGATCTATTACCCGCTGAGCACGCTGATGCTGGCGGGCATCCGCGAGATCCTCGTCATCAGCACGCCGCAGGACACCCCGCGCTTCGAGCAACTGCTCGGCGATGGCAGCCAGTGGGGCCTCTCCCTGCAATACGCCGTACAGCCCAGCCCGGATGGACTGGCCCAGGCGTTCCTAATCGGTGAGGAATTCCTGGCCGGCAGCCCCAGCGCCCTGGTGCTGGGCGACAACATTTTCTACGGCCACGACTTCCATGAGCTGCTGGCCAACGCGATGGCGCGCCCCGAGGGGGCCAGCGTGTTCGCCTACCACGTGCACGATCCCGAACGCTACGGCGTGGCCGAGTTCGACGCGCAGGGCAAGGTGCTGTCGCTCGAAGAAAAGCCCCAGGCGCCCAAGTCCAGCTATGCCGTGACGGGCCTGTACTTCTACGACAGCCAGGTGGTCGAGCTGGCCAAGCGCCTCCAGCCTTCGGCGCGCGGCGAACTGGAAATCACCGACCTCAACCGCCTGTACCTGGAGCAAGGCCGCCTGAGCGTCGAAATCATGGGCCGGGGCTACGCCTGGCTCGACACCGGCACCCATGAAAGCCTGCTCGAAGCGGGCCAGTTCATTGCCACGCTAGAGAGCCGGCAGGGCCTGAAAATTGCCTGCCCGGAGGAAATCGCCTGGCGCCAGGGCTGGATCGACGCAACCCAGCTGGAGCGGCTCGCCAAGCCGCTGGCCAAGAACGGCTACGGCCAGTACCTGCAGCGCCTGCTGAAAGAGAAGGTGTACTGATGAAGGCAACCCGACTGGCGATCCCCGAGGTCGTGCTGATCGAGCCCAAGGTTTTTGGCGACGCCCGCGGCTTCTTCTTCGAGAGCTTCAACCAGAAGGCCTTCGACGAAGCCACCGGCACGAACCATACCTTTGTGCAGGACAACCACAGCCGCAGCAGCCAGGGTGTGCTGCGCGGCCTGCACTACCAGATCCAGCAGCCGCAGGGCAAGCTGGTGCGCGTGGTACGTGGCAAGGTGTTCGACGTGGCGGTGGACATCCGCAAAAGCTCGCCCACCTTCGGGAAATGGGTCGGCGCCGAGCTCAGCGAGGACAACCACCACCAGTTGTGGGTGCCGCCCGGCTTCGCGCACGGATTCATCGTGCTCAGCGAAACGGCCGAGTTCCTCTACAAGACCACCGACTACTACGCGCCGCAGCACGAGCGCTGCATTGCCTGGAACGACCCGCAGCTTGCCATCGACTGGCGCTACGCGGGCGGGCCCAAGCTCTCGGCCAAGGACGCGCAAGGCGTGGAGCTGGCACAGGCCGAGTGGTTTCCTTGATAGGTTGAAATCGGGCTGGGGTGCACATCTTTGCGGTATTTTTTGCTATCAAAAACGGAGTGAGTATGGCGACTCTCCCGTTGGGTAAAAGCCCCGAGCTACACTCACGCCCATTCATCGCAACCCGCTGCCGGCCAGGTATGCGGAGGCCGTTCCCAGACCATCCATGACGACACAGACACTGACCGCCCCGGCCGCGCCGCAGGGCCTGGAGGCCGCGCCACGCCCTCATTTGGGCGAACTGCTGGTGCAGGCCGGCAAGCTCAGCGCGCGCGACCTCGAGCGCGCGCTTTCTGCTCAGCAGGAAATGGGTGGCATGCTGGGGCGGGTTCTTGTGCGGCTGGGGTTGGTGTCCGACATCGACGTGGCGCGCGCGCTGTCGGAGCAGTTGGGCATTGCCCTGGTGTCGGCAGAGGGGTTCCCGGACCTGATGCCCGAGGTCGAGGGGCTACTGCCCGAATTTCTGCATGCCAACGCCGTGTACCCGCTGCGGCTGGAGGGCCAGGAACTCCACGTGGCCATGGCCGTGCCGCAGGATGCCTTCGTGGTCAAGGCCCTGCACCTGGCCACGGGCTGCGCCATCCGGCCCCACCTGGCGCTCGAAAGCGACATCGAGAAGGCCCTGGCCGAACCGGTCGAGGAAGCCGCCGAAGAGGGGGAGGATGACGGCTTTGGCGACGGCCTCGATGGCGGCGACTTCGTCGAGCACCTCAAGGACCTGGCCAGCGAGGCGCCAGTCATTCGACTGGTCAATACCATCATCGGCCGCGTGATCGACCTGCGCGCATCCGACATCCACCTCGAGCCGTTCGACGATGGTCTGCACGTGCGCTACCGCGTGGATGGCGTCATCCACCCTGGTGAACTCGTGCCGCCGCGCCTGTCGGCCGCCGTTAGCTCCCGCGTCAAGCTGCTCGCGCACCTCGACATCGCTGAGCGCCGCCTGCCGCAAGACGGCCGCATTAAAACTCGCGTGAAGGGCCGCGAGTTGGACCTGCGCGTCTCCACCGTGCCCACCGTGCATGGCGAAAGCGTTGTCATGCGGGTGCTGGACCGCGCCAGCGTGCGGCTCAACCTTGACACCATGGGCTTCGAGCAGGACACGCTCGCGCGCTTCAACGGTCTGCTGGCCCGGCCCCATGGCATCCTGCTGGTGACCGGCCCCACGGGCTCGGGCAAGACGACCACGTTGTATGCGGCGCTGTCCAAGATCGATGCGCAGGCCAACAAGATCATCACCGTGGAGGATCCGGTCGAGTACCAGCTCGAGGGCATCAACCAGATCCAGGTGCACCCGCAGATCAACCTGACATTCGCCAACGCGCTGCGCTCCATCCTGCGCCAGGACCCGGACATCATCATGATCGGCGAAATGCGCGACGGCGAAACCGCGCAGATTGCCGTTCAATCGGCGCTCACTGGCCACTTGGTGCTCTCCACGCTGCACACCAACACGGCGGCGGGCGCGGTGATCCGCATGCAGGACATGGGCGTGGAGAGCTACCTTATCACGTCGTCGGTCAACGGCGTGCTCGCGCAGCGCCTTGTGCGCACGCTCTGCGGGCACTGCAAGGAGACGTACGAGCCCGGCTCCGAAGTGCGCCAGAGCACGGGGCTCGCGCGCTTTTGCCCGCCCAATCGTCCCATCTACCGGGCCGTGGGTTGCGAGCACTGCCGGCAGTCGGGCTATCGCGGGCGCACAGGCATCCATGAGCTCTTCGTGCTCGACGAGCCCATGCGCCGCGCCATCATCGAAGGCCAAGACGCCAACACGCTCAACACCCTGGCGGCGCAGGGTGGCATGCTGAGTCTGTTTGAGGACGGCTTGCGCAAGGTGGCGGCGGGTGTGACCACGCTCGACGAACTCGCGCGCGTGACGCAGGACCAAGCCGATGCCTGATTTCGTCTGGCGGGCTGCCACGGCGGCGGGCAAGGTCGAGGAAGGGCGGCTTTCGGCGCCTAGCAGCGCCGCAGCCCTCAAGCAGCTGCGCGACCAGGGCTTGACGCCGCTGCGCATCGACGATGCGGCCACAGCAGGGGCTGCGGCCAGTGCAGTGGATGCCAAAGCGTCTGGGGAAGGAGGACTGGTGCCGTCCAAGGTCCGCCAGGCCAAGGGACCGGTCACATCGGCCGACGTGCTGGCGCTGACCTCGGAGCTCGCGATCATGCTGCGCGCGGGCCTGGCGCTCGACAACGCCTTGCGCGTGCTCATCGACATGAGCCACAAGCCCAGCATCGCAGCGCTGGTGCAGGGCATCCTCGATGCGGTCAAGGGCGGCACGCCGCTGTCGCGTGCGCTGGCCGCGCACCGCAGTCTGTTTGGTGACTTCTACATCAACATGGTGCGCTCGGGTGAGGTCAGCGGCCAGATGTCCGCCGTGCTCGACCGCCTGGTCGAGCACATGGAGCGCCAGCGCGCGCTGCGCGACAGCGTCATCTCCGCCACCATCTACCCCGCCATCCTGCTGGGTGTGGCCGTGCTCTCGCTCATCGCGATGCTCGGCTTCGTGGTGCCACAGTTTGAAAAGCTTTTTACCGACATGGGTGATGCCCTGCCCCTGCCCACGCGCTTGGTGATGGGGTTGGGTCAGGCGTTCACGCACTATGGCTTGGTGATCGGGGCCGTGGTGGTTGCCGGCGGGGCATTGCTGGCGCGCTGGTTCCAATCTCCAGCAGGCCGGCAATGGTGGCAGTCGCGCTTGCTGCGTCTACCTCTCATGGGGCGCCTTGCGCTCAAATACCAGCTCACGCTCTTCTCGCGCTCGCTCGGAACTCTGCTGGGCAACGGCGTGCCCATGCTCACGGCGCTGCACATCGCGACCGAAACGGTTGGAAACACCGTGCTGCGGCAGGCCCTCGCGCGCGTGGCGCCCATCGTCAAGGAAGGGGGCAAGGTGGTGCAGGCCATCTCGGCCACTGGTATCTTCGAGCCCCTCGCCATCAACCTGATCCGGGTGGGTGAGGAAACCGGCCGCATCGGGCCGATGATGCTGGAACTCTCCAATATATTGAACCGCGAGGTGGAAACCGGCATCAAACGCCTGCTGACCCTGGTCGAGCCCGTGCTCATCCTGGTGCTGGGCGTGCTCATCGCCGCCATCATCGTTTCCATCCTGCTGGGAATCCTGTCGATCAATGACCTCGCCGTATAATTTTTGTTTGCCCAAGGAAGCCGCTCCCATGGTGAGTACTCGCACACATCGCACGCGCCGCCATGCACGCGGCTTCACGCTGATCGAACTGCTGGTCGTGCTCGCTATCCTCACGCTGCTGGCGGGTCTGGTGGGTCCGCGCGTGCTGGGCCAGCTCGGCGGCGCCAAGGCCAAGACGGCCGCCGTGCAGATCGCTGACCTTGATAAGTCGCTGGAATTGTTCAAACTCGACGTGGGGCGCTACCCCTCCACCGAAGAAGGGCTGGACGCGCTGGTAAAGAAGCCGGGCAATGTCAACGGCTGGGCGGGCCCATACCTCAAAGGTGCTGTGCCGACCGACCCTTGGGGTCGTCCGTACCGCTATGCCAATCCTGGGCCGAGCGGCGGCATCGAAATCCTCTCGCTGGGCGCGGACGGTGCTCCGGGGGGCGATGGCGAAAACGCTGACATCCGCAATACCCCCTGAGCGCTGTTGACGACAGCGAATTCGCCATGCGGCGCGAGCGCGGCTTCACGCTGGTCGAATTGCTGGTGGTATTCGCCATCCTGGCGCTGCTGATTGGCTTGGCGCCGGTGGCTTTTGACCGCTTGCGTGATTCTTCGCAATACCGAGACACCGTGCGCACGATGCTGAGCCAGATGCGAAGTGCCCGTTACCGCGCCGTAACCGAAGGGCGTGAGACGCGATTCCTGGTCAACCTGCAGCAGCGCAGCTACGGTATTGATGGCGGAGAAACCCGCCAGTTGCCCGAGGCTGTGCAGATGCGGGCCATCGTTGCGGGTGTGGAGATGGCCCAGGGTACAGCTGCGATCCGCTTTTTACCGGGCGGTGGGGCCACGGGGGGCAGTATCGAGGTGCTGCGATCCACCGGGGTAGGCACGCGGCTGCGTGTCGACTGGCTTTCGGGGCGGGTGACATTGGAAGCTCTGGCGCCATGACGCGGCAGTCGCGCATGCGTGGATCACTTGGCTTCACTTTGCTGGAGCTCCTGGTGGCGATGGCCATCATGGCGATGTCCCTGGTGATGCTGTACCGTGCGAGCGGCGGCGGTGCGCGCAGCGTGGCAGACCTGGAGCGCTACCAGCGTGCAACGATTCTGGCGGAGTCCTTGCTGTCAATGCGGGACGCTGTTTCGCCTGACGGATGGAACCAATCTGGAGCTTCTGGGGGATATGCCTGGCGCATCAGCAGTGCACCCTATCCGACGGAATTCAATGGTCCCAGCATCCCGCCGTTGCACGAGGTACGTATCGCCATTTCCTGGGAGGACGGCGGGCGGTTGCGGCAATTTGAACTCCATACGCTGCTGCCGCAGCGCAAGCCTCCCGAGCCGGAGCCGCGCCTATGAATCAGTGCTTGTGCCGCACTGGCAAGCGTGTCACTGTGCAGGGGTTCACGCTTGTGGAGTTGCTGGTCGTCATGGCCCTGCTATCCCTGGTTGTGCTGGCGATGGGGTCGGCGTTGCGCACGGCGGCCCAGACGGAGGAGCGTGTTGATGTCCGTTTGCTGCGCTCGGACGAAATGCGTGTGGCCAACGAGTTCTTGCATAGCGTGCTGGGACGTATCTCGGCGCGCAAGAGTGCCGCGTTGCAATCTGCCGGGGACAGTGTGTTTCTTTTCAAGGGGGGTGAACGCGACCTGGAATGGGTGGGGATCATGCCTGCGCGCCATGGGGTGGGCGGCCGCTACCACTTTCGCCTCGGTCTGGAAGACCGGGGAGGGGTTGGGGCGCTGATCTTGCGATTCGCACCATGGACGGATGACGCTATACCTCCTGACTGGACCAATGCCAGCACTACTGTGCTTGCGGGGCAGGTGCGTGGCATGGCCCTTCAATACCAGGACATCATGACCGAGCCGCCGGTCTGGACGCCTCAGTGGGACCACCCGAAGCGCTTGCCGAGCCGGGTAATGCTGTCGCTGCAAACCGCAAGCGGCCCCTGGCCCGATATCGTGGTCGCGATGCGTGTGGCTCCTCTGAGCGATCCACTCAGTTCCGGGGCGGTGTTCGGGGGCAGCCGTTGATCCGGTATACACGTCGCCGCAGCGAGGGCATGGTGCTGATCGCTGTGCTATGGATGGTGGCCGCATTGAGCATCATCGTCACGGGCATCACGCGCTCGGCCAGGGAGGAGGCACGGGTGGTGGCGCGCATGCGCCAGAGCGTAGAGGCACAGGCGTTGGGAGACGCTGCGATCCATCTGGTGCTGCAGGGTATGGTGGCTCGCTCCGAACATTCGGGGCGGTGGGAGCAGGTCGCGGTCGCTTTCCACGGGGTCAACATCGCCGTACAGGTCATGCCACTCAATGGCTTGATTGATATCAATGCTGCATCGGTGCCGTTGCTGACGAGTTTGTACAAGGTCGCAGGGGGATTGCCCGAAGATGCTTCGCAAGCTCTTGCGCAAGCGACCGTGCAGGCCCGCGACCGCAAGGATGCGAAAGGCAGCCCTGTGCGCTTTGAGGCGCCGGAAGATCTGCTCCAGGTCCCTGGGGTTGACTATGACCTCTATGCTAGACTGGCCGGCCTTGTGACTGCAGACCTGCGTGGAAGCGGCCGGATCAACCCCCTGGCGGCCCCGCCAGGTGTTCTCGCCGTGCTTGCGGGTGGCGACATGGCGTTGGTGTCGCGCATTGTGACAAGCCGTGATGCGGGGCCGCAGAGTATGGGCATCGACACCACGGCTTTGGATGTGGCCAGCCTCGACAGTACTGCGGTTCGCCGCTATCGCCTCCAAGCCAGGGTGCCGATGGCCAGTGGGGGTTGGCAACAGGTCTCCCGAAGCGTCGATCTTACTCCCCGGGCTCGCGAAGGTATGCCTTGGCACACCTTCAATTCCAGTCGCGGGTTCGAGCCTGCGAGCCGTACAGCCTTCTGAAACACCATGTCATCCCTGTCCTCGGAGCCTCGATTTTTCGGGATTGATCTCAAAGCCCTGTGGCGTGAGGTTTGTCTGCCTTGGCAGCAGGCCTCGCGCAAGCCACCGTTGGCTTGGCTGTCCCCTGCCGTGCCGGTCACCTTGCTGCATGCGACCGAGGGGCGGTCGGTTTGGCTGGGCGATGACCTGGTTTCCTCGGCACCGGAAGGAGCGAATGGCGACTTCGTTGCAGTGGAGCTGCCTGAGGACAAGATTTTGCGCAGGCGATTGCAGGTTCCTGCAATGGACGACAACGATACGGCCAGCGCAGCGGAACTTGAGGCGCGGACCCATTGTCCTTTCGCTCCGCACGACTTGGTATGGGGTCACCGCACCGAGTCGCCACGCAATGGCGTGCACCAAATCGAGATTGTGATGGCTTCGCGCAATCAGGTGGCCCAGTATCTGGAGGCACAGGGACCTCGCCTGGCGGGTGCGAGCGCTCCCGAAGTCTGGATCCGATCCAGTGGCGAAGGACTGCCCATTGTCTTGAGCGGCTATGGAGAGGCGCTCCGCTTTGCCCGAGCGAGACGTTGGCGCGGTGTTGGTTACGCGTTGATTGTGTCGATTGTTGTTCTATTGGCGGCAATGGCTGCGACGCCCACGGCCCAACTTCGGCTCAGGGCCATTGAGGCTGTGCATGCCTTCGACGGTGCGGTGCAGCGCACAGCTGCGATCGCCCGGCAGCGCGAAGCGCTCATGCAGTCCGTGGAGAAGCTCGATGCGCTCTCGCAACTCCTGGCAGGCCGGATTGAGCCGCTGCGCATCCTGGACAAGCTGACGCAGGTGTTGCCGGACGATACGGCGGTGCAGAGTTTTAAATTGCAGGGCGCCAAGGTCACGATTGCAGGAGATACCAACAACGCGTCCTCGCTGCTGCAATTGCTGGGAGAGCAGCGAGGGCTCAGCGATGTCAAAGCGCCAAGCGCCGCAACCCGCGTGCTGGGGGCGACCAAAGAATCTTATGTGATCGAGTTCGTGGTGGACCCGCAGGTGTTTGGTGTCGTGGGTAGTGGCAATACGCCCGCTGCACCTGCACCTGCACCTGCACCTGCACCTGCACCTGCACCTGCACCTGCGCCTG
>JAYSFC010000050.1:0-23828 GCA_041913505.1 Acidovorax sp. | reverse complement strand
AGCACCTCAAGCAGATCCTCATCACCATGGGCGGCATGATCATCGGCGAGGAGCTCATCAAGGTCATCTGGGGGCCCCAGCAGATCCCGTTGCCGCTGCCGGGCGGCATGAAGGGCTCTTGGCTCATCGGCGATGCGGCCGTGGAAAAGTACCGCGTGGTGGCCGTGCTCGTGGGCCTGGCCGTGTTCGCGCTGCTGGCCTGGACGCTGTCGCGCACCAAGGTGGGCCTCTTGATCCGTGCCGGTGTGCAGGACCGTGAGATGGTCGAAAGCCTGGGCTACCGCATCCGCCGCCTGTTCGTGGGCGTGTTCGTGGCGGGCTCGGCGCTGGCGGGCCTGGGCGGCGTGATGTGGGGCTTGTACCAGCAGAACGTGGTGCCGCAGATGGGCGCGCAGGTCAATGTGCTGATCTTCATCGTCATCATCATCGGCGGCCTGGGCAGCACGGGCGGGGCGCTTATCGGCGCGCTGCTCGTGGGGCTGATGGCCAACTACACGGGCTTTCTCGTGCCCAAGGCGGCGCTGTTCTCCAACATCGCGCTCATGGTGGCCGTGCTGCTGTGGCGGCCCCAGGGTGTGTACCCCGTGGCGAACCGCTGAAGGACCGGAGACAACCACATGCTGAACCGACTCCTCTCCGGCGACTATCCGCGCAGTCGCGTGCTGGCCGCCATCCTCATCGTGCTGCTTCTGGGCCTGGCGTTTGCGCCCTTCCTGTTTCCGGGCGTCAAGGCGCTGTCCGTGGCCGCCAAGGTGCTGGTGTTCGTGGTGCTCGTGGCCAGCTTCGACCTGCTGCTGGGCTACACCGGCATCGTGAGCTTCGCCCACACCATGTTCTTCGGCATCGGGGCCTACGGCATCGCCGTGGCCACCACGCGCCTGGGCCCCACCTGGAGCGCGCTGGCCGCAGGCGTGGGCGGCGCGCTGCTGCTGTCGCTGCTGCTCTCGCTGGCCGTGGGCCTGTTCTCGCTGCGCGTGCGCGCCATCTTCTTCGCCATGATCACGCTGGCCGTGGCGGCCGCGTTCCAGACCCTGGCCTCGCAACTGTCGGACATCACGGGCGGCGAGGACGGCCTCACCTTCAAGGTGCCCGAGATGCTGTCGCCGAGCTTCGAGCCGTTCGACGATCCGTTCCTCGGCGTGACCATCGATGGTCGCCTGATCTGCTACTACCTGCTCTTCGTGGCCGCCGTGGTGCTGGTGCTGGCGCTGCTGCGCATCGTCAACTCGCCGTTCGGCCGCGTGCTGCAGGCCATCCGCGAGAACGAGTTCCGCGCCGAGGCCATCGGCTACCGCGTGGTGGTGTTCCGCACCACGTCGAGCGTGCTCTCGGCGCTGTTCGCCACGCTCGCGGGCGCCATGCTTGCGATCTGGCTGCGCTACAACGGGCCCGACACCTCGCTGTCGTTCGAGATCATGATGGACTGCCTGCTCATCGTGGTCATCGGTGGCATGGGCACCATCTACGGCGCGGCCATCGGCGCCGTGCTGTTCCTCGTGGCGCAAAGCTACCTGCAGGATCTGCTGCGCCTCGCCAGCGATGCGACTGCGGCGCTTCCCTGGCTTTCGGCACTGCTCTCGCCGGACCGCTGGCTGCTCTGGCTCGGCCTGCTGTTCGTGCTCTCGGTCTACTACTTCCCCGCCGGCGTGGTGGGGCGGCTGCGTTCCCCGCGTGCCCGTTGAAGGGCGCGCATTCCCGCGACTGCATGACAACCACAACCTAAGGAGACAGCATGCGAGTGACTTCAGGAACGACGATGCGCTGGGCCGTGACGGCGCTGGCCGGCGCCACACTGGCGGCCTGCGGCGGAGGCTCGGGCCCCACCAACGACCTGCCTGCCGGCATCAAGGAAATCAGCGCCACGGTCTACCCGGCCACCACGGCGGGCACGGGTGCCACGGCGGCTACGCAGGACCTGCTCACGGGCGGCATCGGCAAGAGCGGCCTGGGCGCCGCCGCGCCGGCCTATGCCGATCCGGCCAACCCCACGGCGGCCGAGCTGCGGCGCAATGCGCTGTATTCCAACTACCGCGGTATTCTCGATCCCTCCGCAGGTGGCGGCTACGGCACGCTCTATGGGCCCAACGTTACCCCCCAGGGGCAGGTGACGGCCAACGAGGGCCTGATCCCCGGCCGTGAATACGTGGCGGTGCTCGATGACGGAACGGGCCGCAAGCAGACCGTGATCGCCGTGCAGGTGCCCGACAGCTTCAGCACCACCAACCCGTGCATCGTGCTCGGCGCTTCGTCGGGCTCGCGCGGTGTGTACGGCGCCATCGGCACCGCAGGCGAGTGGGGCCTCAAGCACGGCTGCGCCGTGGCGCTGACCGACGCGGGCAAGGGCGTGGGCCTGCACAACCTGTCCGACGACACCGTGAACAAGATCGACGGCACGCGCGCCACGCGCACCGCGGCGGGCGCCCTGAGCTTCTTTGCCGCCGCGCTGACCGATGCGGCGCGCACGGCCTACAACACGGCCTTCCCCAATCGCATCGCCATCAAGCATGCGCACTCGCAGCAAAACCCCGAGAAGGATTGGGGCCGCGACACGCTGGCTGCGGGCCGCTACGCGCTGTACGTGCTGAACGCACGCTTTGGCACGGCCGACCAGCCGGTGCCGTTCACGGCAGACAACACCATCGTGATCGCGGGTTCTGCCTCTAACGGCGGCGCGGCCTCGCTGCGCGCGGCGGAGCAGGACAGCGACGGCCTGATCGACGGCGTGGTGGCCTCCGAGCCCGTGGCCGAGATGCCCCCCACGAGCGGCTACGGCGTGCAGTTCGGCGGCGCGGCTGTGGCCGGCTACGGCAAGACCCTGGCCGAATACACCACCTACGGCAACATCTACCAGCCCTGTGCGGCGCTCGCACCTGCTGCCGCGATCGCGGAGACCTCCATCTACAACTACATCGGCCTGACCGCGATGACGGCGCGTGCCACGGCGCGCTGCGACGGCCTGGCCGCCAAGGGCCTTGTGAGCGGCGCCACCACCGCCGAACGCGCGGCCGACGCGCTGGCCAAGCTGCACGCCTACGGCTGGACGACCGACAACGACACCATGCACAACGCCCACTACGCGCTGGGCAATGGTCCGATCCTGTCGGCCATGTACACCATGGCCTATGGCCGCTTCGGCGCTGACGCCAACCTGTGCAACGCCAGCTTCGCGGCGGCCAACGCCACGGGCGATGTGGTGGCCGCTACGCCCACGGCACTTGCGCAGAGCTTTGCCACGGCCAACGGCACTGCCAACGGAACACCGGCCACGGTGGTCTACAACGATTCCAAGGGCGGCGCCAAGGCCTGGCAGTTCGCGGTATCGCCCTCCACGGGCGTGGCCGATCTGGGCCTGGACAACGCGCTGTGCCAGTACGCGCTGGTGAGCGGCCAGGATCTGGCCTCAGGGGCCGCGCTCACGGCGTCGAGCGTCCCCACCAAGGCGCAGAGCGACGCCGTGCGCGCCGGCATTGGCGAAGTGCTGCTGGGCGCTAACCTGCGCGGCAAGCCCACCATCATCGTGGCCGGCCGCAGCGATGCGCTGGTGCCGGTGAACAACAACGCGCGCGCCTATACGGCGCTCAACCGTGCCGTGGAAGGCGCGTCCAGCAAGCTGCGCTATATCGAGGTCACGAACGCCCAGCACTTCGATACCTTCCTGCCGTTCTCGGGCTTTGATACGCGCTTCGTGCCGTTGCACCCGTACTTCAACCAGGCCATGGACGCGATGTGGGCCACCTTGAAGAACGGCGCCCCTCTGCCGGGTAGCCAGGTGGTGCGCACCACGCCGCGCGGCGGCACGGCGGGCGCAGCGCCCGCGATCACGGCCGCCAATGTGCCGCCTTTCGTGGCAACGCCCGCCGCAGCCGACCAGATCGGCTTCTCGGGCACGTCCATCACGGTGCCGCGCTAAAGGCCGTGATGACTGCGCAAGGCATTGCCATGCGCGCCAGGGGGCTGTTTGCGGCCCTGGCGCTGTGCACCCTCGCGCTCCAGGGCCGGCCGGCCCTGGCCGCCGAGGTGGTGGTGGGCCAGGTCGCGCCGCTGTCGGGCGTGCTGGCCTCTACGGGCCAGCAGATGGTGCTGGGCGGCAAGATCTATTTCGACTGGGTCAACGCCCAGGGCGGCGTGCACGGCGCCACCATCCGCCAGGAGGTGGTGGACGACGGCTACAAGGTGCCCGACACCGTGCGCCTTACGCGCGAGATGCTCGCACGGCCGGAGGTGGTGGCGCTCTATGGCTTTGCGGGCACGGCCAACATCGCGCAGCTGCTGGCGGACGGCGTGCTGGAGCAGGGAGGGGCAGCGCTCGTGGCGCCTTACACAGGAGGCGAGTCGCTGCGCAGTCCGTTCAACCCCTGGATCTTCCACGTGCGCGCCGGTTACGCCGACGAGGCCGAGCACATGGTGCAGCAGCTCACCACGCTGGGCATGGACCGCGTGGCCGTGATGTACCAGGACGACGGCTTCGGCAAGGCGGGCCTCGCAGGCGTGGAGGCTGCGCTGGCCAAGCGCAAACTCAAGCTCGCGGCCTCGGCGGGCTACGAGCGCAACACCGACCAGGTCGAGGCAGCGGCCCAGGCCATCAAGGCCGCCGACGCGCAGGCCGTCATCATGATCGCCGTCAACAAGCCCGCGGCTGCGTTCATCAAGCGCTACCGTGAGCTGGGCGGCGGTGCGCAGCTCTACAACATCTCGGTGGTCGACCCGACCGAGCTTGTGAAGCTCGCGGGCCTGAAGAACGCGCACGGCCTGGGTATCAGCCAGGTCGTTCCGTACCCGTACCGTCCCCTGCTGCCGGTGGTGCGCGAGTACCAGCAGTTGCTGAAGAAGTACGCCCCCGAGGCCGAGGTCAACTACACGAGCTTCGAACTGTTCCTGGGTGCCAAGGTGCTGGTCGAGGCGCTGCGCCGCGCGGGCCCCGCGCCCACGCGCGCCAAGGTGGTGCGGGCGCTCGAGTCGCTGGGCAGCCTCGACCTGGGCGGCATCACCGTGGGCTACTCACCCACCAACCGCGTGGGCTCGCGCTATGTCGAGGTCACTGTGATTGGTGCCAACGGCCGGCTCATGAAGTAGCCCTTTCCTTCTGTTCCCTCAAGGTCCTTCACCATGTCTCCCTCATCGCACTACGCCACTTGCGCGGGCTACGAAATCCACTTCATGGAATGGGGCGCTCCCGACGCCCCCGTGGTGATCGCGTGGCACGGTCTGGCGCGCACGGGACGCGATATGGATGAACTGGCTGCGCACTTGAGCGGCCGCTACCGCGTGATCTGCCCGGATACGCTAGGCCGGGGCCTGAGCCAGTGGGCCCGCAAGCCCGAGGAGGAATACAGCCTGGCCTTCTACGCGCGGCTCGCGGGCGATCTGTTCGAGCGGCTCGGCATCGAGCGCGCGCACTGGGTCGGCACCTCGATGGGCGGCGCCATTGGCACCGTGTGTGCTGCGGGCCGCTACGAACCGCGCCTCAAGGGTCGCATCCGCAGCCTGCTGCTCAACGACAACGCCCCCCGCCTGGCCGATGAGGCCCTGGCGCGCATCCGCGCCTACGCGGGCCACCCGCCCGCGTTCGACACGGTGCGTGAACTCGAGGCCTTTTTCCGGCAGGTGTACCAGCCTTACGGCTGGCTCAGCGATGCGCAGTGGCGCCGCCTCACCGAGACCTCCACGCGCCGCCTGCCCGACGGCCGCGTGACGCCGCACTACGACCCGGCGATGGTGCAGCAGTTCACGCTGCACGAGAACGATTACCTGATCTGGGAGCATTACGACGCGCTCGACATTCCCGTGCTGTGCCTGCGCGGCGTGAACTCCGACCTGGTGCTTCGCGAGACCACGGCGGAAATGCTCACGCGCGGCCCTGGTGCCCGCGGTCTCGCGCAGGTGATCGAGGTGCCGGGCTGCGGCCACGCGCCCGCGCTCAACGTGCCCGAGCACTATGCGCTGGTGGGCCAGTTCCTCGCGCGTGCCGAGCTGGCGGAAACGCGCTGACCAAACGCGCAGCGCCGTGTGGGCCGGTATTGCATCAAGAGTTTTTCGGGCCGCCACGGCGCACGCGCCGGACCTGCGCCGCGGCCTGGCAGGCGCGGCGGAAGGCGCGCAGGGTCTGCTCGGCCCGCTCGCGTACGCTGCCGTGCTGGAGGGCTCCAGGCTCCAGGCCGGCGGACTGGCCTGTGAGCAGGGCAATGCCCTCGCCCACGTGCCGTGCCGTGTAGATGTGGAAGCGCCCTTGCTGCACGGCATCGACCACGCGGGGCTCTAGCATCAGGTGGCGCTGGTTGCGCGCGGGAATGAGCACGCCCTGCGCCCCCGTGAGGCCCGAGGCCTCGCAGGTGCGGAACCACCCCTCGATCTTCTCGTTGAGCCCGCCGACGGGCAGCACCTCGCCGTGTTGGTTGAGTGCGCCCGTGACGGCGATGTCCTGGCGCAGTGGCAGGCCCGACAGCGAGGACAGCAGCGCGTACAGCTCCGCGCACGAGGCCGAATCGCCCTCGACGCCGCTGTACTCCTGCTCGAACACGATGGATGCGTTGAGCGCGAGCGGCGCCACGTGCGAGAACAGGGCCATGAGGTAGCTGTGCAGGATGAGCACGCCCTTGTCGTGGATGGGGCCCGACAGGTCCACCTCGCGCTCGATGTTGAGCAGTCCCTCCTGGCCCGCGTAGGTGCGCGCGGTGATGCGTACCGGGAAGCCGAAACGGTAATCGCCCAGGTCGATCTGCGTGAGCGCGTTGAGCTGGCCCACGTGCGAGCCCTGCAGCGAGATCAAGCGCTCACCCTCGGCGATGGACTCGTGCAGTTCCTCCTCGGGGGCGTTGTGGCGCAGCTGGCGCGCGCGCAGCGCTGCATCGACATCGGATGCCTCGGTCAGGTCCGCGCCGCGCGAGCGCGCGAGCGTGGCGCTTTCGATCGCAAGCGCCTCGGTGCCCGCGAACAGTGCGCTCTGGCGCTCCTGGTCCTCGGCCTCGCGGTGCGATTCTTCGAGCAGCCGCGCCACGGCCGCTGCCGTGAAGTGCGGCAGGCCCCGGCGCGCGCAGCTGCGCGCGATGAACACGGCTGTGGCATGGCGCGTGCCGGGCGTGGCGATGAAGCGTTCGGCGAAATCCACCTTGACGCGAAAGCGCCGCGCGAACTCGGGATCGCCCTCCTGCAGCGCGTAGTACTCCGCCACCGAGCCGATGAGCACGATCTTGACCTCCACGTCCACCGCTTCGGGCTGCAGCGCCACGGGCGAGGCCGGGCCGTGCGCGGCGCCCGCGTCCTCGATGGTGAGGCGGTTGCAGCGCAGGAAGCGGCGCAGCCGCTCCCACAGGGGTTCGTCGCCCAGCAGATCGCGCAGAAACAGCAGCAGGTAGCCGCCGTGGGCGCGCAGCAGGCTGCCGGCGTGGATGCCCGAGAAGTCCGCGTGCGGTGCCTCGCTATCCGACTGGTGCTCGATATTGCCGAACAGGCTGCGCAGTTGCGGGTTGTCCTCGACGATCACGGGCGCGCCACGGAGGCCGCCATTGTCCACGGCGAGGTTCACGCGGCAGCGGTCCAGCAGATCGGCCAGGTCGGCGCGGCGGTCTTCCTCGGCGGGGTCGTCGGTCTCGGCGCCTTCTTGGGGCACGAAGAGATCGAGGTGCTCCAGCACCTCGCGCTGCACCTGGTCGAGCCAGTGGCCGAGCTTGACGGAGTCCTTGATCTGCTTGCGCAGGCCCTGGCGGATCTCGTCGAGCGCGTGGTCCACAAGGGGCCTGGCGGTTTGGCGGCGCAAG
Organism: Acidovorax sp.; assembly: GCA_041913505.1. GTDB lineage: Bacteria > Pseudomonadota > Gammaproteobacteria > Burkholderiales > Burkholderiaceae_C > JAYSFC01. Next base: position 16,074 of record JAYSFC010000050.1, on the reverse strand, counting down.
GCTGCCAGGGCATCGTCGCGCGCGCGCTCGAGCGGGCGGGTCTGGTCCAGGAAGCGCACGATCTCGGCGCGCAGCTCCTGCTCGGCCTGCTCGATCGCGGCGCGCTGCTCGCGCGTGAGGGCCTGGGCCTGGGCCTCGGTGATGGCCTGGTCGCCTTCGCCCAGCAGCGTGAACACCATCTGGCCGCCGTCGCGCACGAGGCGGAAATGCCGCGCCTCGGCGAATGCGCCGAGCGCCGAATAGGCGCGCGCCTCATCGCTCTGGTAGGTCTTCTCGATGCGCTCGGCCTCGGCCTTGACGTCGGGCGCCGCGAGGCGCTTGGGGATATCGGCTTCGAGTGTCTTGGCCCATTGCAGCATGCCCTGGCGCAGCTCACGGCCCTGGCCCGCGGGCAAGCGCAGCGCGCGCGGGCGCTCGGGGGCGTCGAAGTCGTGCAGGTAGCACAGATCCGGTGGCACGGCGCGCGTGGCGGCGGCCTGCTGCATGGCCTGGCGCATGAGCGAGGCGCGGCCGCTGCCGACCTCACCGAGCACAAACAGGTTGTAGTCGGGCTGGTCCAGGCCCAGGCCGAAGCGGGCCGCCTCGAAGGCGCGTTCCTGGCCGATCCAGGGCAGGGGCAGGCCCGCGAGTTCCTTCGTGTCGGTAAAGCCCAGCGAGTCCGGGGGCACCACGCGGCGCAGGCGCGCTGCGCTCAGTTCAGGGCAGGGCAGGGTGGCGTTCATTGCGGCGCTCCTTCGGCCAGGGCGCGCTCGCGCGCATCGGCCAGCACCTGTGGCGGCGCGGCTTGCGTGGGCCAGCCTGCGAGGTGCTGCTGCGCGATGCGGCTCAGCGCGCCGATCCAGGCGTGGCTGTCGTTCAGGCAGGGGATGTAGTGGAACTCCTGGCCGCCCGCGTGCAGGAAGGCCTCGCGTGCCTCCTGGTTGATTTCCTCGAGGGTTTCCAGGCAGTCGGACGTGAAGCCGGGGCAGATCAGGTCCACACGGCGCGTGCCTGCCTGCGCGAGTTCCACGAGGGTGGGCTCGGTGTAGGGCTCCAGCCATTGGGCCTTGCCGAAGCGCGACTGGAACGTGACGCGGAAACGCTCGGCGCGCAGCCCCAGCCGCTCGGCCAGCAGCCGCGCGGTCTTGCGGGCCTCGCAGTGGTAGGGGTCGCCCAGGTGCAGCGTGCGCGCGGGCACGCCATGGAAGCTCATCACGAGCTGATCGGGCTGGCCGTGTTGGTGCCAGTGGGCCTCGACGCTGCGCGCGAGCGCCTCGATGTAGCCCATGTCGTCGTGGTAGCGGTTCACGAAGCGCAGCTCGGGTACATGGCGCGTGCGCGAGGCCCAGGCGTACACCGCGTCGAACACGCTGGCCGTGGTGGTGCCCGAATACTGCGGGTACAGCGGCAGCACGAGGATGCGCGTGGCACCCTCGGCCTTGAGCGCATCGAGCTGGCTTGCGATCGAGGGATTGCCGTAGCGCATGGCGTGGCGCACCAGCACCTGGTGCCCGGCCTCGCCGAGCCAGCCGCGCAGCATCGTGGCCTGCTTGGTGGTCCAGGCCTGCAGCGGCGAGCCTTCGGGCGTCCACACGCTGGCGTACTTGGCGGCCGATTTTGCGGGCCGCGTGCGCAGGATGATGCCGTGCAGGATGGGCCACCAGGCGAGGCGGGGGATCTCGACCACGCGGTGGTCACCGAGGAATTCGGCCAGGTAGCGACGCAGGGCGGGAGCCGTGGGTGCGTCGGGCGTGCCCAGGTTGCACAGCAGCACGGCGGTGCGCTCGGGCTGGCCATGCCGGTAGGGTGGCTCGGGGGCGAAGCGGGGGGACAAGGGCGAAGGCATGGGCAGATTGTGGCAAATGCCAGGGCAGTATTCGGCAGGCGGGTGTGGGGTATTCTCGGACCATGCTGGACCCTTCGCGCATTCGTGCCATTACCCTCGACCTCGACGACACGCTCTGGCCCATCTGGCCCACCATGGACCGGGCCGAGAAGGTGCTGCGCGATTGGCTGCGGCCGCAGGCGCCGGCCGCCGTGGCGCTGCTGGAGCAGCCCGTGCGCGCTCGGGAGTTGCGCGCCCGTGTGGTGCGCTCGCACCCCGCTCTGGCGCACGACCTGAGCGCCGTGCGCCGAGAGTTCATTCGCGCCGCGCTGACCGAGGCTGGCGAGGACCCCGCACTGACCGACGGCGGCTACGAGGTATTTTTTGCCGAGCGCCAGCGCGTGGACCTGTACGACGACGCGCTGCATGCGCTTGCATTCCTGTCCGCGCGCCACCCGGTGGTGGCGCTGTCCAACGGCAACGCGGACCTGCGGGCCATCGGCATCGACCGGTTCTTTCGGGCGAGCGTGAGTGCGCGCGAATTCGGCGCAGCCAAGCCCGACCCGCGCATCTTCCATGCGGCGGCCCAGGCCGCGCGCGTGGCGCCGCATGAGGTGCTGCACGTGGGCGATGACGCCGCGCTCGACGCCCAGGGCGCCCTGGGTGCGGGCATGCAGGCCGTGTGGATCAACCGCACCGGCGCGGCCTGGCCGCACGAGGGCGCTGCACCCCATGCCACCGTGGACAGCCTCACGGCGCTGTGCCGGCTGCTGGACTGATTTTCGACCCCCCTCCAATCCACTGGAATCCATGCCAAAAGACAAGGTTTTCCTGCCCCCGGTGCGTACCGTGGGGCTGATCCAGCCGCTGGCCTGGCTGGCCTGGGGCTGGCGCGACTTCGCCCGTGCGGGCTGGGTCAGCTGGGCCCATGGCCTGGCGCTGGCCCTGTTCGGTGCGGCCATCGTGGCCGTGGCGCACCAGCGCTTCTGGCTGCTCGCGGGCGCGCTGTCGGGCTTTCTCGTGGTGGGGCCGATGCTCGCCACGAGCTTCTACGCGCTGAGCCGCGCGCTCGAGCGCGGGCAGCGTGCGGACTGGGGCGTGGTGGAGCGCACCTGGCTGCAGTGGCAGCGCAGCCACCCGAGCAAGTGGGGCGACCACGATTACTGGTGCCTCGTGCAGTTCGGCCTGCTTCTCGCGCTGGCCGCCACGGGCTGGGTAGTGGTTTCGGCGGCGCTCATCACGCTGCTGGCACCCGTGCGCGTGGAGTCGCCGATCGACTTCGTGCACCAGGTGGTGCTTGCGCGCGGCGGCTGGCTGTTCGAGCTGTGGCTCGGGCTGGGCAGCCTGCTGGCAGCGCCCATCTTCGCTTCGAGCGTGGTGGCCATGCCGCTGCTGCTGGACCGCCAGGCCACGCTGCGCCAAGCCGTGCTCACGGGTTGGCAAGTGGTGCTCGCCAACCCCGCACCCATGGCGCTGTGGGCCGCGCTGATCCTGGTGTTCACGCTGTTGGGGCTGGGCTCGCTCATGATCGGCATCGTGGCCGTCATGCCGATGCTGGGCCATGCGAGCTGGCATGCCTACCGCGATCTCGTCGATGCCTCGGGCCTGCCCGAGCGCGGGGAGGGCGCGGCGTGATTTTCGGCTTTACCGAAGAGCAGATCGCGGGCTTTTTCCTCACCTACGGGGTGGGCGCGTTCATTCTCTACATGGTGTTCATCATTGCCCAGCTGGCCTGGCAATCCAAGGCGGGCAAATTCGGCACCTTCGTGATCTTCCTGGGCCTGGGCGTGGGCTTCATCGGCTTCCTGGCCAAGGTGTTCATCCAGTGGTGGCTGGAGCACTGACGGCCAGCGCGCGGCGTGCGGCTGCGCCGCCGCTGAGCACCGCGCCTTCGAGCGTGGCGGGGTAAGGGCCCTCGGTGTAGTCCCCGCAGGCCCACAGGCCCGGGGCCAGCGCCAGGCCGGGGCGCAGCAGCCCCGGCGTGCAGGCAAAGGTGGCGCGCTTTTCCACCACGGTCTGCACGGGCTGCAGGCCCGCGAGGCCCAGTTGCGCCTGCGCCTGCAAGAGCACCTGTTGCTCGATGCGCGCGCGCTCGTTCTCGCTCGCGCTCACCACGAAGGCCAGCAGGCCCGTGGGCCCGCCGAGCTGCCCCCGGTCGAACACGAACTGCGCGGGCTGATCGGCCTGTGGCCGCAGCGCAAGCATGGGGCTGGGCAGCACGGGGCCGGGGGCGCCGGGCACCTGTGCGTAGACAGTGGTGATGGGGATGAAACGCAGCGCCTCGGCCTGGGTGATCCAGTCGCGCAGCGGCGGCGCGCCTTCGGCTGTGCGCGCCAGGCGCGCGGCCTCGGTGCTGGGCGTGGCCAGCAGCACGGCGTCGAAGGGCTCGCCATCCACCCGCCAGCGTGCGCCTTCGGCCGCCAGCGCCTGCACGCGCCGGCCGACATGGACCTGCGCGCCGCGTGCCCGCAGCCACCGCGCCGCCGCCTCGGGGAACAGCGCCCCCAGGTCGGTGCGCGGCAGTAGCAGATGGGATCCACCGCGGCCGCTGAACAGGCTGTCCTGCAGTACGCGCAGAAAGACGGTGCCGCTGGCCTGGCGCGCGGGTGTGTTCAGCGCCGAGACGCACAGCGGGTCGATGAACTCACCAATGAGCCGCCGCGTGAGCGGCGCGCACAGCTGCTCCACGGTGGCCTGCGGCGCGCAGCGAAAGCCCGCGAGCCGCCAGGCCACGGCCGTGCGCAGCAGCGCGGCCTTGTCGCGCAAGCCCCAGCCGCGCGCGCGCGCGATGCCCACGAGTGCATCCCAGGGTGGCGGCAGGTCGGGCAGGCGCAGGCCCGTGGCGTCGGGGAATTCGAGCGCGAGCGGCTGGCGGTGCAGCGCGGTGGCCGGGTCCACGCCCACGAGGCGCATCAGGCGCAGGCTCTCGGTGTAGGCGCCGATCAGGATGTGCTGGCCGTTGTCGAGCGTGAGCGGCGCGCCGCCCGCATCCGTGGCCTGCAGCGCGCGCGCCCGCCCGCCCAGCGTGCGCGCGGCCTCGAAGACGGTGGCTTCGGCGCCCGCCTGCACGGCGGCGATGGCGGCCGCCAGGCCCGCCCAGCCTGCGCCGACGATGGCGATCTTCATGCGACGTTCACCGCCGGCCTACATTCGGCCCAGCGCCTGCACCTTCCAGGCCAGCCAGAACTTGCGCAGCGGCGTGAGCCGGATGCGCTGGTGCAGCACCTGGAAGTCGTCACGCTCGATTTCGCGCAGCAGCGTGCGGTAGATGCTGGCCATCATGAGGCCGGGCTTTTGTGCGCGGCGGTCGGCGGCGGGCAGCAGGGCCAGGGCCTCGTCGTAGAGCCGGTGGGCGCGCTCGGCCTGGAAGCGCATGAGCGCCGTGAAGCGGTCGGAGTACTGGCGCTTGAGGATCTCGTGGGCCTTCACGTCGAACTGCTGCAGTTCGTTCACAGGCAGGTAGATGCGGCCCATCATCGCGTCCTCGCCCACGTCGCGGATGATGTTGGTGAGCTGGAAGGCCAGGCCCAGCCGGTGCGCGTATTCGGTGGTGGCGGGGTCGGTCTGGCCGAAGATGCGTGCCGACACTTCGCCCACCACGCCCGCCACGAGGTGGCAGTAGCGCGAGAGGCCCGCGAAGTCGAGGTAGCGCGTCTGCTCCAGGTCCATCTGGCAGCCTTCGATGACGGCCTGCAGCTGGCGCTGCTCGATGCCGTACGCCGCCGTGTGCGGCATCAGCGCCTGCATCACGGGGTGGCTGGCCTGGCCCGCGAAGGCCTTGGCGACCTCGCCCTGCCACCAGGCCAGCTTGGTGCGGGCCACGCCCGCGTCGGAGACTTCGTCCACCACGTCGTCCACCTCGCGGCAGAACGCATAGAAGGCCGTGATGGCGGCGCGGCGCGGCGCGGGCAGGAAGAGGAAGGCGTAGTAGAAGCTGCTGCCCGAGGCGGCGGCTTTTTCTTGTACGTATTGCTCGGGAGTGCTCATTGCGGAGGTCGGGTTGGCGTGGCGCGATTGTCCCACGAGTGTTGGCGGTGGGCGACAGGGCAGGTTTGGCGCATTTTCGGGCGCGAGTGCTTTTGTTGCCTGCATGAGGTGCTATGTTTTTTGGAGTCCAAGCGGGTGTCACGCGGTTTTCTCGCCCGTGTCACGGCTGCGTCATGCGCGCGGCCAACCATGCGGTTTCATGCAGCGCGACGATGCTTTCCTCAACGCCTGGCAGGGCACCCAGGGGCCACTGGATGCGGGGCCCGCGGCGGACCCGCCTTCGCGCCCGCCACTGCGTTTTCGCACGCTGTGGATCTCCGACCTGCACCTGGGCACGCCGGGCTGCCAGGCGGCGGCGCTGCTCGATTTCCTCAAGCACACCGAGTGCGAAACGCTCTACCTCGTGGGCGACATCGTCGACGGCTGGCAGCTGCGGCGCAGCTGGCATTGGCCGCAGGCGCACAACGACGTGGTGCAAAAGCTCCTGCGCAAGGCGCGCAAGGGCACGCGCGTGGTTTTCATTCCGGGCAACCACGACGAGTTCGCGCGCAAATACCTGCACCAGAACTTCGGCGGCATCATGGTGGCCGAGGATTGGGTGCACCAGACGGCCGATGGCCGCGCGCTCTGGGTGACGCATGGCGATCTGTTCGATGGCGTGGTGCAGTGCGCCAAGTGGCTCGCGCACCTGGGCGATACGCTGTACGAGTTCACGCTCAAGCTCAACCGCCACCTGAACGTGCTGCGCGCACGCATGGGGCTGCCGTACTGGTCGCTGTCCAAGTACCTCAAGCTCAAGGTCAAGCGTGCGGTGAGCTACGTGAGCGATTTCGAGGCCGCCGTCGCGCGCGAGGCGCGCAAGCGCGGCGTGCATGGCGTGGTCTGCGGCCACATCCACCATGCCGAGCTGCGCGAGATCGACGGCGTGCTCTACGCTAACGACGGCGACTGGGTGGAGAGCCTCACGGCGCTGGCCGAGCACGCCGATGGGCGCCTGGAGGTTCTGCACTGGGCCGAACACATGCCCGCCCGGCGCACGCGCCAGAAGGCCGAGAAGGCCGCGCAGGGCGTGGCGGCCAGCGCCTGAACCGGGGGGGCGGCGGCCCGCCGCTCAGCACTCCACCACGTTCACGGCCAGGCCGCCGCGCGAGGTCTCCTTGTACTTGACCTTCATGTCGGCGCCGGTCTGCATCATGGTCTTGATGACCTTGTCGAGCGAAACCACGTGCGTGCCGTCGCCGCGCAGCGCCATGCGCGCGGCATTGATGGCCTTGATGGCGCCCATGGCGTTGCGCTCGATGCAGGGGATCTGCACGAGACCACCCACGGGGTCGCAGGTCATGCCCAGGTTGTGCTCCATGCCGATCTCGGCCGCGTTCTCCACCTGGGCGGGCGTGCCGCCCAGCACGGCCGCGAGCGCGCCAGCGGCCATGGAGCAGGCCACGCCCACTTCGCCCTGGCAGCCCACCTCGGCGCCCGAGAGCGAGGCGTTTTCCTTGTAGATGATGCCGATGGCGCCCGCTGTGAGCAGGAAGCTGGCGATGCCGTCCTCGCTCGCGCCGGGCACGAACTTCACGTAGTAGTGCAGCACGGCGGGCACCACGCCGGCCGCGCCGTTGGTGGGCGCCGTGACCACGCGGCCGCCCGCGGCGTTCTCCTCGTTCACGGCCATGGCGTAGAGGTTGACCCAGTCGAGCATGGAGAGCGGGTCGCGCAGCGCCTCCTCGGGCCGGCCTGTGAGGCTCTGGTACAGCGCGGGCGCGCGGCGCTGCAGGTGCAGCGGGCCGGGGAGCTGGCCGCCGCTCGCGCAGCCGCGCCGCACGGCGCCGGCCATGGTCTGCCAGATCTGCAGCAGGCGGCGGCGCACCTCGGCCGCGCTGTGCCAGTGCTGCTCGTTGGCCAGCGTGAGCGCGGCCACCGACAGGCCCGTGGCCGCGCACTGCGCGAGCAGCTCGGCACCCGTGCGGTAAGGGTGGGGCAGGCCCGCGCCCGTGCCCAGGCTGTCGGGCGCGGGCGTGTCGACGGTGTTGAGCACGCGCTGGCCGCTTTCGTCCACGACGAAGCCGCCGCCCACCGAGTAGTACACGCGATCGAGCAGTGGAGCGTCGTCCGCGCCCCAGGCGTGGAAGGCCATGCCGTTGGGGTGGAAGGGCAGGCTTTTGCGCCGCATCAGCAGTTGCTGGCGCACCGCGAACGGCACGTGCCGGCGGCCCAGCAGGTCGATGGTGCCGCTGGCGTGGATGGCCTCGATCACGGCGCCGATCTGGTCGGGGTCGATGCGGTCGGGCTCATGGCCTGCCAGGCCCAGCAGCACGGCGCGGTCCGTGCCGTGGCCCACGCCGGTGGCCGAGAGCGAACCGAACAGCTCCACCTCCACGCGCCGCACGGCGTCCAGCAGCCCGGCGGCATCGAGCTGGCACACGAACTGGCGCGCCGCAATCATGGGGCCCACGGTGTGGGAGCTGGAGGGGCCGATGCCGATCTTGAACAGATCGAAGACGCTGACGGACATGAAAACGGGTAGGTGGTGGCTGTGGCGGCCGTTGTACCTGTGCGCGGTGGCGCGGCCATGCTCGCAATCCCTGAGACCCTGGTGCGCGCAGGGTGGATGTGGTAGGTGTTTGCTACGAAATCGATAGCTTCCAACGTCCAGTGGAAAAGCGCATGCCCCGCTTGGGGCTGAATTCGCGGCGGATCTTCAGATACCGTTGCGGGCCATGAATTTCGCTTCTGGTCCGGGCCGGGCAAGGATTTACATCACCACGGCACGCGCGAGCATGCGCAGCCAGTCGAGCGGGCCCAGCGTGGGCCGCTGCTGCAGGTTGGCGCCTTGCAACGCATCGATCCGGTCGAGGATGCGCAGCCCGCCCTGCACCACCAGGCGCAGCTCCCACCCCGCGCGGCCTGGCAGGCGGTGCACGAGCGGCGCTCCCGACTGCATGAGCGTGCGCGCCCAGCGCGCGTTGTCGGCCAGCAGCCGCGTGGTGGCGGGCGTGGGGCGCAGCGCAGCGAGCTGGGCCCGGTCCACGCCGTGCGCCGCGCAATCGGCGTCGGTGAGGTAGTGGCGGCCGCGCGGAATGTCCACACTGAGGTCCTGCCAGAAATTGATGAGCTGCAGCGCCGAGCAGATCGCATCGCTCTGCGCCAGGGCCTCGCCATCGTTCACGCCATACAAGTGCAGCAGCAGGCGCCCCACGGGGTTGGCCGAGCGGCGGCAGTAGTCGAGCAGTTCGGCGCGGTCGGCGTAGCCCTGGGTGTCGCGGGTTTTTTCCACGTCCTGCACGAAGGCGCTGAGCAGATCGTCAAGCAGGGGCACGGGCAGGCCGTGGGCGCGCAGCTGCACCTGCAGCGGGCCGAATACGGCGGCCCAGCGCGGGCCGGGCGCGGCCCCGGCGGCCACGGCCGCGAGTTCGGCGCGGTAGGCCGCCAGGTCGGCCAGGCGCGCGGCGGCGGGGGCGTCGCCCTCGTCAGCGATGTCGTCGGCCGTGCGCGCGAAGGCGTAGATGGCCGCGATCGGCGGGCGCAGGCGCGGCGGACACAGCAGCGAGGCGACCGGGAAATTCTCGTAGTGCGTCACGGGTGCTGCCGTGGCGGGCACGGCAGCGGTGGGGGGCGATGGGGGCATGGCGTTCACGGCACGGATTGTCGCCGTGCGGCGGCCCCGCCACGCGCGGGCGGGCTGCCGTGTTTCAGGGAGCAAGGGCTTCGCGCAAAGCCTCGGTGTCTTCGAAGAAGTGGTACAGGGCCAGGCGCCCGTTCTGCACCCGGCAGATCAGTGCCCAGTCGCTGGCAAAGGGCTTTCCGGTCTGGCGGCTGGTGTGGCGCAGCGTGCCGTGCAGTGCCGCATGCGGGCCTTCGCCAAAGGCGGCTTCCACATGGAATGCCCCAGGCTCCAGGAGCTGGCCGAACCCGGTGAAGAAGCGCCGCGCCCCCTCGGGGCCGACAAAAGTGCCGTGCAGCGGGTTGTGCGGGTTGGGCGTGGGGCGGGTGGCGATGAAACGCGCGTCGGGTGCGACGAGGGCCAGCGCGTCGTCCAGGCGGCCGGCGAAAACATGGTCTAGAAAGGTGCGGACGAGGGTGGTTGCGGTCATGGCTGTGCCTAGGGGAGTGAAGAAACGGGGGCGGGAAAGCCGCCGAGCACGATCTTTCCCACGGTGCGGCCCTGCTCCAGCTGGATGTGGGCCTGGCGCAGCGCCTGGGCGCTCAGCGCACCGAGGTGGGTGGTGGCGGTCGGGGCCAAGCGGCCCGCGTCCACCAGCGCGGCGACGGCGTTCAGGATGGCACCCTGGCGCGCCTTGTCGGCGGTGCCGAACAGGGAGCGGGTGAACATGAATTCCCAGTGCAGGCTGGCGCTCTTGCGCATCAGGGCGTTCAGGTCGGGCGGGGTGTCGAACGGCACGGCGCAGCACAGCCTGCCGCGCGGCGCCAGCAGCGCCGCCAGGGCCGGGAAATGCCGGTCCGGGCTGTGCAGCAGCAGCGCCAGGTCGATGTGCGGGTGGCCCAGCGCGGCGCACTGGGCGGGGAGATCGGCAAAGTGGTCGACCACCGCGTGGGCGCCCATGCGCAGGCACCAGGCGCGCGATGCAGGGCGCGAGGCGGTGGCGATCACCGTCAGCCCCGGCACCAGCCGCGCCAGTTGGATGGCGATGGAGCCCACGCCGCCTGCGCCGCCCACGATGAGCAGGGTGCGCGGGGCGGCCTCGGCCGCCGGCGGCGGCAGGCCCGGTGCGGCCAGCCCGAAGTGCTCGAACAGCGCCTCCCAGGCCGTGAGCGCGGTCAGCGGCAGGGCGGCGGCTTCGGCCGCACCCACCGAACGTGGGCGGTGGCCCACCAGATCGGCATCGACCGCGTGCAGGGCGCTGTTGCCGCCAGGGCGCTGCAGGTCGCCCGCGTAGTAGACGGCATCGCCCCGATCGAAACCTGTGACGGCCGGCCCCATGGCCACCACTTCGCCCGCCACGTCCCAGCCCAGGATGGCGGGGCGGCCGTCATCGGCCTTGCGCAGGCGCATGCGCGTGTCGGCCGGGTTGACCGACACCGCCTGCACGCGCACCAGCAGATCGTGGGGCCCGGGCTGCGGGGCGGGCAGGTTCAGGTCGATCAGTGACAACGGGTCGGAAGCGGGCAGGGCCTGGGTGACGGCAACGCATTGCATGGATGGATACGCACAGGGAGCAGAACAGAGCGCCAGCTTAGGTGTGTGCGTTAATCGATGGAATATCAATTTATTGGCAGCTTCTGTGCATAAAAAATCAGACAAAGGCGTTTATGGCATGGGATGACATTCGGTTTTTTCTGGCCCTGGCGCGCAGCGGCAGCCTCTCGGCGGCGGCGCGCGCGCTGCAGGTGGAGCACTCCACCGTGGCCCGGCGGGTGGAACAGCTGGAGGCCCGCCTGCGCGTGCGCCTGTTCGACCGCCTGGCGCGCGGCTGGGCGCTCACGGGCGAGGGCGCGGCGCTGCGCGAGCGGGCAGAGGCGGTGGAGCTGGAGGTGCTGGCGCTGGAGCGCGCGGCGGCGGGCGTGGAGTCGCTGGCGGGCACCGTCACCATCTCGGCCCCGCCGGTACTGCTGAGCCGGCTGCTGGTGCCCATGCTGCGCCGCTTTGCCGCCGCGCACCCGCAGGTGACGCTGAATCTCGTGGGCGAGCGGCGCCAGGCCCAGATGCTGCGCGCCGAGGCCGACCTGGCCCTGCGCCTGGGGCGCCCTGCCGAGCCGGATCTGGTGGCCCGGCAACTGGGCGTGCTGCGCTACCGCCTGTACGGTACGGCGGAGCAGGTGGCGCGGCCCGCCGCCGAGCAGGTGTTCATCGGTTTTGACGAGAGCTTGCCCGACCTGCCGCAAAAGCGCTGGCTGGAGGCCCATGTGGGCCCCCGCGCCTGGAGCCTGCGTTCCAACGACATGGAAACCATGGTGCAGGCCGCTGCGGCGGGCTGGGGGCTGGCGCTGCTGCCCGACAGCGTGGGCAGCGCCCTGGCGGCGCTGCAGGCGCTGCCAGGGGCCGATCCCTCCTGGGAGCGGCCGGTGTATCTGGTGATGCACCCCGATCTGCGGCGTGCGCGGCGGGTGCGCCTGGTGGCGGATTGGGTCGCGGCGCATTGGGCGGATGCGCCGCCAGCGCGGAGCGAAGAGGCCCTTCCGCCTTGACAAGGCGGTGCCGGGTATTTAGATTACTAACCAGTCAGTCATTAATTGACGCCCTTCCAACCCAATCGAATCTCGCCATGCTGTACCCCGTTGCCTGCGCGCGGCCCCGTCCGGGGCTTTTTTTGTGGAGCCTGCTAGCCCTGGCAGCGCTGCTGGCGGGGTGTTCGCGCCCTGAGCCGGCGCCCGAGCCCGTGCGGGCTGTCAAGCTGCTCACCGTGGGCGTGGGGTCCATGCAATCGCAGCTGGAATACGCGGGCGAGGTGCGCGCGCGCATCGAGTCGCGCCTGTCGTTCCGCGTGGCGGGCAAGATCGTGCAGCGCAGCGTGGAGCTGGGCCAGCATGTGAAGCCGGGCCAGCCGCTCGCACAGCTCGATCCGCAAGACTATGTGCTTGCGGCCGAGGCAGCACGGGCGCAGGTGGTGTCGGCTACCACGCAGCGCGACCTGGCGGCGGCGGACTTCAAGCGCTACGCGCAGCTCAAGGAGCAAAACTTCATCAGCGGCGCCGAATTGGAGCGCCGCGAGGCCACCCTGAAGGCCGCGCAAGCCACGCTGGATCAGGCGCGCGCCCAGGCTTCGTCGCAGGGCAACCAGACTGCCTACACGCGCCTGGTGGCCGATGTGGCGGGCGTGGTGACCGGCATCGACGCCGAACCGGGCCAGGTGGTGGCGGCGGGCTCCCCCGTGGTACGCATCGCCCAGGACGGCGCGCGCGACGTGGTGTTCTCTGTGCCCGAGGACAAGGTGGCAAGCCTGCGCGTGGGGCAGGAGGTGCAGGTGCGCTCCTGGTCGGGCGGCGAGCCCTTCGCGGGCCGTGTGCGCGATGTGGCGGCCAGCGCCGACCCCGTGACGCGCACTTTCCTCGTCAAGGTGGCGGTGGAGGGGCCCCAGGTGCCCGCCCTGGGTGCCACGGTCTATGCCGTGCCCGCGGCGCTGTCGCACGCGGGCGCACAGGCCATCAAGCTGCCCACGAGCGCGCTGCGCCAGGAGGGCGCGCAGACGGCCGTGTGGGTGTTCGATCCGACCACGGGCACGGTGCGCTCGCAGGCCGTGAAGCTCGCCACGGCCGACGGCAATGAGGCCGTGGTGGCCGAGGGGCTGGCGCCCGGCATGCAGGTGGTGGCCACGGGCGTGCATGTGCTATCGCCAGGGCAAAAAGTGACGGTTTACAAGCCAAAAATGCCGCAAGTGCAGAGCGATACTGCGCAAAATGCTACTAATTCAGTAGCAAATGCAAATGCGGCCCCCGCTTCCCAGGCGCAGTGAGTTCGACATGACGCCAGTGCTGCCGAAAGAGGGCTTCAACCTCTCGAAATGGGCGCTCGACCATCCGGCGCTCACGCGCTACCTGATGGTCGTGCTGATGCTGCTGGGCTTCGCGGCCTACTTCCAGCTGGGGCAGGACGAAGACCCGCCCTTCACCTTCCGCGCCATGGTGGTGCGCACCTACTGGCCTGGCGCCACGGCGCAGCAGGTGGCCGAGCAGGTCACCGACAAGCTCGAGCGCACGCTGCAGGAGGTGCCTTATGCCGACAAGATCCGCAGCTACAGCAAGCCCGGCGAGTCGCAGATCATTTTCCAGATCAAGGACTCGTCCAAGGCTGGCGACGTGCCCAACGTCTGGTACACGGTGCGCAAGAAGATCGGCGACATGCGCTACACGCTGCCCTCGGGCATCCAGGGGCCGTTCTTCAACGACGACTTCGGCGATGTGTACGGCGTGATCTACGCGCTCGAGTCCGACGGCTTCAACTACGCCGAGCTCAAGGTCTTCGCCGACGACGTGCGCCAGCAGCTGTTGCGCGTGCCCGACGTGGCGAAGGTGGAGCTGTTTGGCGTGCAGGACGAGAAGCTCTACATCGAGATCTCGCAAAAGCGCCTCGCGCAGCTGGGGCTGGACATGGGCCAGGTGCTGTCGCAACTGGGCCAGCAGAACGCGGTGGAGAGTGCGGGCGCCGTGCAGACGCCGCTCGACCAGGTGCAGGTGCGCGTGGGCGGCCAGTTCGGCGGGCCCGAGGACCTGCGCGCCATGCCGATCCGCGGCGCCTCGGGTGCGCAGCTGCGCCTGGGGGATATCGCCGAGGTGAAGCGTGGCTATGTGGACCCGCCGGCCGTGAAGGTGCGCCACCAGGGCCGGGAGGTGATCGCGCTCGGGGTCTCGATGGCCAAGGGCGGCGACATCATCCGCCTGGGCCAGGCGCTGCATGCGGCCACCTCCAAGATCGAGAAGACCCTGCCCGCGGGCGTGCGCCTCGTGAACGTGCAGGACCAGCCCAAGGCCGTGTCCACCTCAGTGAACGAGTTCGTCAAGGTACTCATCGAGGCCGTGGTCATCGTGCTGGCCGTGAGCTTCATCAGCCTGGGGCTGCACAAGCGCCCCGGCCACCACCCGCTGTGGCGCCGCTGGACGCTGGACATGCGCCCGGGCCTCGTCGTGGGCATCACGATTCCGCTGGTGCTGGCGGTCACCTTCCTGGCCATGTGGTACTGGGGCATCGGCCTGCACAAGATCTCGCTGGGCTCACTGATCATCGCACTGGGCCTGCTCGTGGACGACGCGATCATTGCCGTCGAGATGATGGTGCGCAAGATGGAGGAGGGCTACGACAAGGTGCGCTCGGCCACCTTTGCCTACGAGATCACGGCCATGCCCATGCTCACGGGCACGCTCATCACGGCGGCGGGCTTCCTGCCCATCGGCATCGCCAAATCGGTCACGGGCGAATACACCTTCGCGATCTTCGCGGTGACGGTGATCGCGCTCGTGCTCTCGTGGATCGTGTCGGTCTACTTCGTGCCTTACCTGGGCACGCTGCTGCTCAAGGTGCCGCCGCACGTGCAGGAGGTGGCGGCGGGGCTCGACAGCCCGCATGAAATGTTCGACAGCCCGTTCTACACCACGTTCCGCCGCCTTGTGAACTGGTGCGTGGAGCACCGCTGGCTCACCATCGGCGCGACGCTGCTGACCTTCGCGCTCGGCATCGTGGGCATGGGCAAGGTGCAGCAGCAGTTCTTCCCCGACTCGAGCCGGCCCGAGATCATGGTGGATATCTGGTTCCCCGAGGGCACTTCGTTCATGGCTAACGAGGAAGTCACGCGCCGCGTTGAAAAGCGCCTGCAGGCCGAGCCCGGCGTGACCACGGTGAGCACCTGGGTGGGCTCGGGCGTGCCGCGCTTCTATCTGCCGCTCGATCAAGTGTTCCCGCAGACCAACGTGTCGCAGTTCATCGTGGTGCCGCAGGACCTCAAGACGCGCGAGACTCTGCGCGTGGCGCTACCCGGCCTGATCGCGCAGGAGTTCCCTGAAGTGCGCGGCCGTGTCAAGCTGCTGCCCAACGGGCCGCCCGTGCCGTACCCCGTGCAGTTCCGCGTGGCGGGGCCCGACCCGCTCACGCTGCGCGCGCGCGCCGACGAGGTCAAGGCCGTGCTGCGCGAGAGCCCTGACATGCGTGGCGTGAACGACAACTGGAACGAGTCGGTGAAGGTGCTGCGCCTGGAAGTGGACCAGGACAAGGCGCGCGCGCTGGGCGTGACGAGCCAGACCATCGCCCAGGCCTCGCGCACCATCCTCACGGGCACCACCGTGGGCCAGTACCGCGAGGGCGATAAGCTCATCGACATCGTGCTGCGCCAGCCGCTGGACGAGCGCAACGCGATCACCGACATCGCCAACGCCTACCTGCCCACGGCCTCGGGCAAGACGATCCCGCTCACGCAGATCGCCAAGCCCCGGTTCACCTGGGAGCCCGGCGTGATGTGGCGCGAGAACCGCGACTACGCCATCACCGTGCAAGGCGACGTGACCGAGGGTCTGCAGGGCGCCACGGTGACGAACGCGCTGCTGCCGCAATTGCGCGCGCTGGAGGCGAAGTGGCATGAGGCGGGCCAGACGGCCTACCGCATCGAGGTGGCGGGCGCGGTGGAGGAGAGCTCCAAGGGCTCGGCCTCGATCGCGGCGGGCATGCCCATCATGCTGTTCATCACCTTCACGCTGCTTATGCTGCAGCTGCACAGCTTCAGCCGCGCGATGCTGGTCTTCCTCACGGGGCCGCTGGGCATCGCGGGGGTGGCGATGGCGCTGCTGGCGCTGGGGCGGCCGTTCGGCTTCGTGGCGCTGCTGGGCGTGATCGCGCTCATGGG
>JAYSFC010000049.1:0-24313 GCA_041913505.1 Acidovorax sp. | reverse complement strand
TGTCGCGAAAGCGCACTTCGATCTTGGTGGGGTGCACGTTCACGTCCACGCGCGCGGGGTCGATCTCGATATAGAGCGCGTACACGGGCTGCTTCTGGCCGTGCAGCACGTCTTCATAGGCGCTGCGCGCGGCGTGCGTGAGCACCTTGTCGCGCACGAAGCGGCCGTTCACGTAGCAGTACTGGTGGTCGGCGCGCGAGCGCGCGGCGTCGGGCACGCCCGCGCGGCCCGTGACGGTGACCGGCCCCGCGCGGTGCTGCACGGGTACGGACTGCTCGACGAAGTCCTCCCCCAGCACGTCGGCCAGGCGGCGCGCGAGCGTGTCCTGCGGGTTCGCCTCGCCCGGGGTGAACGTGGCGCGCCACTGCTCCACGAGCTTGCCCTCGTGCCACACGGCAAAGCCCACGTCGGGCCGCGCCAGCGCGTGGCGGCGCACGGCCTCCACGCAGTGGGCCAGTTCGGTGGCGTCGCTCTTGAGGAACTTGCGCCGCGCAGGAGTGGAGAAAAACAGCTCCTTGACCTCCACCGTGGTGCCCTGGCTGCGCGCGGCGGGGCGCAGCTCGCCGCTGCGCGCATCGAGCAGGAAGGCGCTGTCCTGTCCCGCCGGGCGCGAGAGCAGGGCAGTTTCGGAGACCGAGCTGATCGCCGCAAGCGCCTCGCCGCGAAAGCCCATGGTGGCCACGGTCTCCAGGTCGTGCAGGTTGGTGATCTTGCTCGTGGCGTGCCGGCGCAGTGCCACGGGCAGTTCGCCTTGCGGAATGCCCGCGCCGTCGTCTTCCACGGCAATCAGCCGCACACCGCCTGCCAGCAGGCGCACCGTGATTTGCGTGGCCCCCGCGTCGAGCGCGTTGTCCACGAGCTCGCGCACCACCGAGGCGGGGCGCTCCACCACTTCGCCGGCCGCGATCTGGCTGATGAGCTCATCGGGCAGGTCGCGGATGGGGCGGCGGGTGGAGGGTGTGGGGGAGGTGCTGTCGTTCACCCGGCGATTTTAGGAGGGCTTGTCACAGGCCCCAGGTACGGCGTGGGGATAATGCCCGCTTCGCCAACGGCACCGCGACGCCTTTTCATGGAACTAGTGACCTTTCTGATCGACTTCATCCTGCATGTGGACCGCCATCTCGAGGCCTTCGTGCAGAACTATGGGCTGTGGGTGTACGGGCTGCTGTTCCTCATCGTTTTCGTCGAGACGGGCGTGGTCGTCATGCCGTTCCTGCCGGGCGATTCGCTGCTGTTCATCGTGGGCGCGCTGTGCGGCGCGGGGCTCATGAACTTTCCGCTGGCCTGCGCGGTGCTGCTGTGCGCAGCCGTGCTCGGCGACCAGTGCAATTACACGATCGGGCGCTACTTCGGGCCCAAGGTGTTCCAGTGGGAGAACTCGCGCTGGTTCAATCGCAAGGCGTTCGATCAGGCGCACGCGTTCTACGAGCGTTACGGCGGCATCACCGTCGTGCTGGCGCGCTTCATGCCGTTCATCCGCACGTTCGCGCCCTTCGTGGCGGGCGTGGCAGCCATGGGCCGGGCCAAGTTCACGGTCTTCAATGTGGGTGGTGCGTTGCTGTGGGTGCTGGGCATCGTTACGGCGGGTTACTTCTTTGGCAACCTGCCCTGGGTGCGACAGCACCTCGACAAGATCATCTGGGCGCTGATCTTCATTCCGGGGCTCCTGGCCATCTTTGGCTCCTGGCACGCAGGGCGCAAGACCGAGCAGGCCTGAATTTCGCGCCCGACCCAAACGACACCGCCCGCGCACGGAAGCCGTGCGCGGGCGGTGTCGTTTCAGGCGTCGGGAGGCCGGGAATCAGCGGCTGCGCTGGTTCTTACCAACTTCGTTACCGATCAGGGCGCCGGCAGCGGCGCCTCCCACCGTGCCCAGCGTATTGCCGAAGAGGGCATTGCCGACGACACCACCGGCCACGGCACCGACACCGGTACCAATCTGGGCGTTGGTGGGACGGGTGGCACAGCCTCCCAGGGCGAATGCGGCCACGGTGGCGGTGACGAGACACAGATGGCGAATATTCATGGCGTTCTCCTTGCGGGTTGGGGAGCTCCGCACGGGCAGCTCCGTTGCCAGCAGTGTCGCGCACCGGCGCCGCGGCCCGCGTAGGCCGCGGAAGGCGCTCCTTGTAGGACAAACGCTCAGTGCGCCCCGCTGGCCGGCTGCAGGCAGATCGTGAGCAGCAGGGCGCTGTCCTCAATCGCCACGAGGGCGCGGGGCTGAGCCATGGCGTGTACTCCTGGAGTGGCCCGGCAGCCGCTGCTACACCGTGCGGCTGCGTGCGAGTGGCGGATTCTTGGCGAAATAGCGCGTGATGCCGCGCATGAGCGCGTTGGCCAACTGCTCCTGGTAGGCGCTGGTGCGCAGCTTGGCCTCTTCCTCGGGGTTGCTGATGAAGGCGGTTTCGACGAGCACGCTCGGGATGTCGGGCGCCTTGAGCACGGCAAACCCGGCTTGCTCCACGCGGGGCTTGTGCAGCCGGGCCATGCCGCCGATCTCGCCCAGCAGCACGCTGCCGAGCTTGAGGCTGTCGTTGATCTGGGCCGTGGTGCTCATGTCGAGCAGGGCGCGTTGCACGTGCTGGTCCTGCGAGCGCACGTTGAGGCCACCCACGAGATCGGCCTGGTTTTCCTTGTTGGCCAGCCAGCGCGCAGCCGAGCTGGATGCGCCGCTCTGGCTCAGCGCGAACACGCTGGCGCCGCGCGCTTCGGGTGTCGTGAACGCATCGGCGTGGATGGACACGAACAGATCGGCCTGCACGCGCCGGGCCTTTTCCACGCGCGTGCCCAGCGGAACGAAGTAGTCGCCGTCGCGTGTGAGAAAGGCGCGCATCGGGTTGCCGCCCACCGACGAGGCATTGATGCGCTCGCGCAGCAGGTGGGCCACCTGGAGCACCACGTCCTTCTCGCGCGTACCGCCGGGGCCGGTGGCGCCGGGGTCCTCGCCGCCGTGGCCCGGATCGAGCGCGACGATGATGATCCGGTCGGTCTGGCGTGCCGTCGCGACAATGGCCGGCGCGCGCGGCGCTGGGGCCTGTGGCGCGGCCTGCGCGGCAGCCACCTGGGGAGGGGGCACCGCGGCCGCGGCGCTGGGTTTGGCAGGCTCGGGCCGATGGCTTTGCTGTGCAATCAACTCGCCCAGCGGATCGACGGGGGCGGCGGCCGGAGGCTGCGCCGATGCCGGTGCTGCACGTGCGGTGGTCCCGGGTGCTGGCTGGGAAGCCGGCGCATCGCGCAGACGCTCGGTGATCAGCGCTTCCAGCGGGTCCACGGGCTTGGCGGGGTAGAGGTCGAACACCAGCCGGTGCTGGTAGGCCGCTACGGGCGGCAGCGTGAAGACCTGGGGCACGGCCTCCTGCTTGAGGTCCATCACCAGGCGCACCACGTTCGGCGCGTTCTGGCCCACGCGGATGCCCGCGATGTTGGGGTCGTCGGGCCTCACCTTGGCCACGAGCTCGCGCAGCGCAGGGCTGAGGTCGATGCCCTCGATGTCCACAGCCAGGCGCGGCGGCGTAGCCACGAAGAACTGCTTGGCCGAGAGTTGCCCGTCCGATTCGATGGTGACGCGCGAGTACTCGGGCGCCGGCCACACGCGCACGGCCAGGATGGTGGCGCCCCGCGCGATCTGCTGCAAGCCCAGCAGCAGCACAAGGCTGCCGCCCTGCAGCAGCGCACGGCGCGAGGGCCCGGGGCGAGTAGGCGTGCTCATGCCTGCAAGCCCTGCAGCAGGGCCAGGCCCCGCGGGGTGAACGCCTTGAGTGTGACGTGCCGTTGCATCTCGTCGATTGCTTCCAGATGGATAGCGAGGTCCGCAGGCGGGGTGAGCGCTGCGGCCTTTTCCGGCCATTCTGCCAGCTTGAGGCCGGGCGTGGCGAAAATATCCCTGAAGCCAGCATCCTCCCACTCGCGCGGATCATCGAAGCGGTAGAAGTCGAAGTGCCAGATCGCCAGGCCTGGCGTTTCGTGCGGCTCCACCACCGCATAGGTGGGGCTCTTGATGCGGCCTTGCACGCCCAGTGCGCGCAGCAGGTGGCGCACCAGGGTGGTCTTGCCGGCGCCCAGGTCGCCATGCAGCGTGACGTAGGCGTTGGCGAGCGGCGCCAGGGCGGCGAGCCGCCGCGCGAACGCGGCGGTGTCGTCCTCGCCCCGCCAGACGGCATCCAGGGCCTGGAGCGCGGGAGGGCTTTCTACAATGCGGCGGTGATGGTGTGCAGCAGTCAACTCGTTCCTCAAATACAAGGCTGGGCCCGCGAGCTGGGATTCTCCCAAATCGGGGTGGCGGGCGTGGATTTGTCTTCCGCCGAGCCCGGATTGATGCATTGGCTGGCCCAAGGGTTCCATGGCGAGATGCACTACATGCAGGCGCATGGCCTCAAGCGCGCGCGGCCGGCCGAACTCGTGCCCGGTACCGTGAGTGTGATCACTGCGCGCATGGACTACCTGCCGCGTGCCACGCCGGTTGACGCGCCCGAAGGGTGGCAGGCCATTGAATTCGGGCGCCTCGCGCGCCCGGCAGAGGCCATCGTCTCGGTCTATGCACGAGGGCGCGACTACCACAAGGTGCTGCGCGCGCGGCTGCAAAAACTCAGCGATCGCATCGCCGAGGCGGTGGGCCCATTCGGCCACCGCGCGTTCACCGATTCGGCTCCCGTGCTGGAGGTCGAGCTTGCGAGCCGCAGCGGCCAGGGCTGGCGCGGTAAGCACACGCTGGTGCTGAGCCGCGAGGCGGGATCGATGTTCTTCCTCGGCGAGATCTACGTCGACATGCCGATCGAGCCCACGCCGGCCGTAACCGCACACTGCGGCAGCTGCCAGGCCTGTATCGACGTGTGCCCCACGCGTGCCATCGTGGCGCCGTACCGCGTGGATGCGCGGCGCTGCATCTCGTACCTCACGATCGAGCACGCGGGGCCGATTCCGGTGGAACTGCGGCCGCTCATGGGCAACCGCATCTACGGCTGCGACGACTGCCAGCTTGCATGCCCCTGGAACAAGTTCGCGCAGCCCAGCCGCCTGCCCGACTTCGATGCGCGCGAGGGGCTTACGGGGCAGGGACTGGCTGAGCTGTTCGCCTGGGACGAGGCCACGTTCCTGCGCCAGACCGAGGGCGGCCCCATCCGCCGCATCGGGCACGAACGCTGGTTGCGCAACCTTGCCGTGGGGCTGGGCAATGCGCTGCGGGTGGCGGATGCGGCGCAGGCAGTCCATTTGCGGGCCGCGCTGCAGGCCAGGGCCGATGATCCCAGCGCCCTGGTGCGTGAGCATGTGGCCTGGGCGCTGTCTCAGGCGAAGAGGGCATAGCTGGCCGTCCTGGCCCCTCTGGCAATCAAGAATTGACTATTGCGCAGGGCAATGGCAGATTGGAGCGATGCCGTCGAGGGGGAGACCCATGGCGTTTGTGCAGTCGCTTGAGCTTGGTGCATTGGTGCAAGTTCTCCAGGATGTGCCCGTAGGGGCGCTGGTGGTAGAGCGTGCGAATCCGGTGGTGCTGTACGCCAACCGCGCCCTGGAGTCGATGCTGGGCTATGAAAGCCGGGGGCTGTGCGAGCGACCCCTGGCCAGCCTCCTTTCCTCGCAGGCCCGTCCGGAGCATGACGAATGGATGCGTGCCTATTTCCAGGACCCGCAAGCCGGGCTCGCGGGCGGCACGCAAACCCTATACGCCCTGCACCGCGACGGGCAGGCCGTGCCCGTGGAGATCACGCTCGCGCCGCACGTCGTCGACGGACGCCAGTGCGTGGTGGCCTATGTGTCCAACATCAGCTCGGTCACCCGGCTCCAGCGGCGTCTGGAGCGCGTGCTGGCGGTGCTGCCGCTGGGGGTGCTTATCGTGGACGAGGGCGGCACCATCCGGGAGTGCAATCCCGCTTTGGAAGAGCAATTCGGCTATTCCGCTGGCAGCTTGGTGGGCCAGCCCCTGGACCGGCTGTTGCCACAGCGGCTGCATGCTGCGCACCACGAGCATGTCGCGGGCTACCGAAAGGACCCCACACCCAGGCGCATGGGCATTGGCCGGGATTTGACGGCGCAGCACCGCACGGGAGTGGAGTTTCCCGTCGAGGTGGCGCTCAGCAGCGTGGACACCGAAGAGGGGCGCCAATTGATCGCGGTGGTGAGCGACATCACGGCGCGCAAGGGCGCGGAGGACACGCTGCGGCAGATCAACGCGCAACTGGAGGAGTTCACCTACGTGGCCTCGCACGATCTGCGCTCTCCGCTGCGGGGCATCGCGGACCTGTTTACGTGGATCAGGGAAGACATTCCGGCGGAACAGATGACACCCGCGATCACGCAAAACCTGGACCGGGTTCAGGTACGCATCGAGCGTTGTGAACGCATGATCGACGACCTGCTGGACTACGCCAGGGCTGGCCAGCGTGACAACAAGACGGCCATGGTGGATCTTGGCGATCTGGTGGACGAGATCACGGGCACCATCCGGGTGCCGGAGGGGTTCGAGATCATCCGTCGCCTCGATGCGGCGCCTTTCCAGGGGCACCGCACACCGTTGGGCATCTGCATCAGGAATCTGCTGGACAACGCCGTCAAGCACCATGGCGCAGAGCAAGGCCGGATCTCCGTGACGGCGACGGACCTGGGGCGCTTTCTGGTCCTCTCGATCGAGGATGACGGGCAAGGCATACCGGAAAGCGCCTACCAGCGCGTGTTCAAGCTCTTTCACCGGGCAACGGCGGCCTCGCAGGGGCATGGCGTGGGGCTGGCGCTGACGCGCCGCATCGTCCATGCGCACGGCGGGTCGATCACACTCGAGCGCAGCGCCAGCTTGGGCGGGGCGTGTTTCCGGATTCACTGGCCACGGGTTGCGATGAAGGGAGTGCAAGATGACTGATTGGCAGAGCGGGCGGCGGTTCAGCGTCCTGCTGGTGGACGATGACGAGGTGGCCTGCGAAGGTGTCATGCGCAGCCTGCGCAAGAACGACATCCATTGCCAGGTCGTGGTCGCGGAGGATGGGCTGGAGGCCTTGCAGATTCTGCGGCAGGAGCACCCGGCCAAATCCGTCCAGGAGCCGTTCCTCGTTCTGCTGGACCTCAACATGCCCCGCATGGACGGTTTCGAGTTCCTCGAAGCCGTGCGCGCGGACCCCGCCCTCAGGGAGATTGTCGTCTTCGTGCTCACCACGTCGGGCCGCGATGCAGACCGTTCCCGGGCCTACAGCGAGAACGTCGCCGGCTACATGGTCAAGTCCCATGTCGGTCCCCAGTTCTCTCTGCTGGCCGGGTTTCTCGAGAAGTACGGCCAGGCGGTGCAGTTTCCCTGATGCGGGAAAGCGCGGCGGCCGTGGAACATCGATGAGCTTGCACGGCAAGCGATAGGCCCATGATGCAGAACCTCAACGAAGCCCCGCACCAGCCGATCTGTGCCCTGGTGGTGGATGACGATGACGTCGACCGCGAGCGGCTGGCGCGCCTGTTGTCCAAGTACAGCCGGCCCATCGAGGTGGCTGAATCCGCCTCCAAGAGCGAGGCTCTGCAGGCGTTGCAGGGGCGCAGCAAGCACTTTGCGTTCATATTCCTGGATTTCAAGCTCGAGGATGGCGATGGCCGGGAACTGCTGCCGGACATCTGGGAGATGGTGGGGGCGGACTGCGTGGTGATCGCCGTCACGGGAAATGGCACCGAGCGATCGGCGGCCGAGGCCATCAAGCTGGGCATACACGAGTACCTCAGCAAGCGCGAACTGTCGGTGGACCGCGTGGTGAACGCCATCGACGATGGCCTGCGCTGGCTGGAGGACAACAAGCGCACACGCGAGCTGGAGAGCGCCTTGCTGCACCGCAGCCTGCACGACCCGCTCACCGATCTGTACAACCGGCATGTCTTCTTCGAGCGGTTGGAGCACCAGTGCGCTCTCTACCGGAGGGAGGGCACCGCCTGCGCGGTGCTCGTGATCGACCTGGACCAGTTCAAGCAGATCAACGACCGGCTGGGACATGAGATGGGGGACGCTCTGCTCATTCAGGCCGCACACCGCATGCGCGACACCATCCGGGAGATCGACACGATTGCGCGGCTCGGAGGCGACGAATTCGCCTGCATCATGCCCAGTGTGCGGACACTGCGGCAGGCCGCGGCACTGGGGGGCAAGATATCCACCTGCCTTGACGTGCCCTTCGCAGTGGGCGGTGAAATGATCCGCGTCGGCGCCTCGGTGGGCATTGCGGTTTGCCCGCAACACGGATGCGATCCGCACACCCTCATCAACCGTGCGGACAACGCCATGTACCGCGCCAAGCGCAGCATCGAGGGTGTGGTGCTGTACGACGAGCTGGAGCCTTCGAGCACCAGCCCCCTGGACCGCCCGGTGCTGCTGGGCGAGGCGGAGGAGGCGCTTCAGCGCCAGGAGTTCCAGTGGTATTGGCAGCCCAAGGTGGACCTGTTGACCCGCTCGGTGGCGGGATTCGAGGCGCTCGCGCGCTGGAACCACCCCAAGTTCGGGGAAATCGCCCCCGACCTGTTCGTCAAGGCCATCGAGGGCACCAAGCTCATCTGGCCCTTCACCCTGGCCACGATAGACCGCGTGCTGGCGCAGCTGCAGGCGCTAGGCCCTCAGTACAGCCATCTCTCGACGTCCATCAACATCTCCGCCAAGCTGCTGCAGTACGACAAGTTCGTGCCTGAGCTGCTGGCGCGTGTGGCGGCGTCGGGCATGGCCCCCGCGCGCCTGTGCCTGGAGCTGACGGAGACCACCCTGATCAGCAACCACACCCAGGCGCGGGCTGTGCTCAATGCACTCGATGAAAACGGCATCTGCATATCGATCGACGACTTTGGCGCGGGGTTCACCTCGTTCAGCTACCTGAGGGACTTTGCGGTACGGGAAATCAAGATCGACAAGACCTACGTGCAGTCCATCTGCGAGCGCTCGTTCGACCAGGCTCTCGTGCGCTGCATTGCCACCTTCTGCGAGAGCCAGGAGCTGCAGCTGGTGGCGGAAGGCGTGGAAACCGACAGTGCCTGGCACAAGCTGGCGGAGCTGGGGTGCCGCTATGGCCAGGGCTATGGGATTGCGCGGCCCATGCCTTTTCACCAGGTTTCCGACTGGCTGTCGAACTGGCGTTGAACCTTAGCGCAGCATGCCCAGCGCGAACGACAGGCTCGCCACGCCGAGAACAGTCGACAGCGTGACCAGCCCGGCAACGTACGGGCCGTTGTAGCCCATGCGTGCCGCCAGTACGTAGCAGGTCGAGGCGGTCGGCAGGGCGCTGAAGGCCAGAAGCACCGAGGTTTGCACGGCATCAAGCCGGAACAGCAGCGCCATGGCCAGCCCGATCAGCGGCTGCGCGAGATGGCGAATCGACAGCACGGCCACCGATAGCAGCTTGCTGCGCGTGAGCAGGCCGAATTGCATGCCCGCGCCCGCTGCCATCAGTCCCAGCGCGAGCGAGGCGGCGCTGATGCGGCCCACGGTGGGGGCGAGCCAGTCCGGAATGCGCAAGCCAAGTAGGTTGGCGGCCAGCCCCGACACCGTGGCCACGATCAGCGGGTTGCGTGCCAGTTCGCGCAGAAATCCGTGCTGGCCCGCGCGGGCCATGGGCCACACGGCGGCGATGTTGAACATGGGCACGCACACACCGATGAGCACGGCGATCAGCAGCAGTCCCTGCGGCCCCGCCAGCCGCTCGGCCAGCGCAAGGCCGATGAAGGAGTTGAAGCGGAATGCGACTTGTGCGCTTGCCGCGTGGTCGCGCGCATCGATGCGCCGGCCGAGCCAGGGCCAGTGCGGCAGGCTGTAGGCGAGCGCGATGCCCAGCAGCCCCGACAGCACGCCCGCTGCGATAAGCCCCGACGTGGCGTTCAGGTCCACCGGGCTTTTCACGATGGACTGGAACAGCAGTACGGGAAACAGCAGGTAGTACACCAGGCTTTCCACGGGCTGCCACACCGAGCGGTTGAGGGCCGTGTAACGGCAGATCAGGTAGCCGCAGAGAATGAGGGAGAAGTCGGGAAGAAGTAGCTGCGCGTAGTTCACCGTCGTGAGGATACCTTGCGCTGCGCTTTGCGTACGGTGTCGCTTGGCTTGCGAAAAGCTGACGCCGCAGCCTCGGGCGGGTGCGGGCTTGCCAAGCCACGCAGGGGAACAAAACCTTGGTAGCCGCTGGCTTGCGAGGGGCGGCGGCGGGTGAGTGGGTTTGCTGAGCCATGGAGGGTACCGTGGTGGTGAGGGTTGTCCGGGGGATGGCCGGGCGGCCTCTGCGTTTACGATGCCCGCTTCATTTTGCTACTCGCAAGGAGACGACCCATGCACCGTCGAATCTGGTTGGGCTTGGCCATTACCGTGGCTGCTGGCTCCACTTTCGCCCAGAACTATCCCAGCAAGCCCGTGCGCCTGGTGGTGCCCTTCGCGCCCGGCGGGACCACTGACATCATCGCCCGCGTCATCGCCGATCCCCTGGGCAAGGCCCTGGGCCAGCCGGTGGTGGTGGACAACAAGGGCGGCGGTGGCGGCATCATTGGCGCCTCCGAGATCGCGAAGGCTGCGCCGGATGGCTACAACCTGGGCGTGGCCACCGTGTCCACCACGGCCGCCAATCCAGCGATCAACCCCAAGGTGCCTTACAACCCGATCGCGGATTTCACGCCGATCATTAACATCGCAGCCACGCCCAACATC
The DNA here is from genome assembly GCA_041913505.1 of Acidovorax sp. GTDB lineage: Bacteria > Pseudomonadota > Gammaproteobacteria > Burkholderiales > Burkholderiaceae_C > JAYSFC01. Next base: position 13,680 of record JAYSFC010000049.1, on the reverse strand, counting down.
ATCGCTGTGCACCCGAGCTTCCCGGCGAAGAATTACGCTGAATTCGTGGCCGTGCTCAAGAAGAACCCGGGCAAGTACTCCTATTCGTCGTCCGGCACCGGCGGCATTGGCCACTTGCTCATGGAGCTGTACAAGAGCCTCTCGGGCACCTTCGTGACGCACATTCCGTACCGCGGCGCGGGCCCCGCGCTCAACGACACCGTGGCGGGCCAGGTGCCCATGATCTTCGACAACCTGCCCTCGGCGCTGCCCTTCATCAAGGCGGGCAAGCTGGTGCCCATCGTGGTGTCGGCGCCCCAGCGTTTGACGGCGTTGCCCAATGTGCCCACCTTCAAGGAAGTGGGGCTCGAGCCCGTGAACCGCTTGGCCTACTACGGCATCCTCGGCCCCAAGGGCCTGCCCAAGGAGGTGGTGGACAAAATCAGCGACGGCGTGAAGAAGTCGCTGGCTGACCCGGCCGTGAGAAAGCGCATCGAGGACACGGACTCGATCATCATCGGCAACACGCCGGAGCAGTTTGCCGAGCAGATCAAGGCGGAGTTTGCCGTCTACAAACAGGTCGTGCAAAAGCAGAAACTCACGCTGGATTGAGCCCCCACAGGGCCTGCCGTGCAAGGGCCGCCGCGCCAGCGAGCGGCCCTTTTTCATGGCGCCGCATGGTGTAATCCAGGGCCATGCTTGCCGACAGCCAGAACGCCATCGATACCTTCATCGACGCCCTGTGGCTGGAGGATGGCCTCTCGCGCAACACGCTCGCGGCCTATCGGCGCGATCTCACGCTCTATGCGCAGTGGCTGGCACAGCAGGCGCCACCCCTGGCGCTGGATGCGACGGCCGAGCACCATCTGCAGGCCTATTTCGCGGCGCGCCACGCGCAGACCCGCGCTACCTCGGCCAACCGCCGCCTCACGGTGCTGCGGCGCTACTTCCACTGGGCGCTGCGCGAGCGGCGCATTGCCCAAGACCCCACGGTGCGCCTGCAGGCCGCGCGCCAGCCGATGCGTGTGCCCAAGACCCTCTCGCAGGCCCAGGTGGAGGCGCTGCTGCGCGCGCCCGACACGGGCCAGCCGCTGGGCCTGCGCGATCGCACCATGCTGGAGCTGATGTATGCGAGCGGCCTGCGCGTGACCGAGCTCGTCACGCTCAAGACCTTCCACCTCGGCCTGGCTGAGGGCGTACTGCGCGTGATGGGCAAAGGCGGCAAAGAGCGTCTCGTACCGTTTGGCGAAGAGGCGCGTGCCTGGCTGCAGCGCTACCTGGGCGAGGCGCGCGGCGCCATCCTGGGTGGGCAGCAGACCGACGACCTCTTCGTAACCCAGCGCGGCGCAGGCATGACGCGTGCGATGTTCTGGGTCATCGTCAAGAAGCATGCGCACCTGGCGGGTATCACCGTGCCGTTGTCGCCCCACACGCTGCGCCATGCGTTCGCCACCCATTTGCTCAACCACGGTGCCGACCTGCGCGTGGTGCAGCTGCTGCTGGGGCACGCGGATATTTCCACCACCACGATCTACACGCATGTGGCGCGTGAGCGGCTCAAGGCGCTGCATGCGCAGCACCACCCGCGTGGCTAGGGCGTGGCTTCCATTGCAGACCCTCTAAGGAAATCCTCGAATGAAAACAACGTCCCGCCGCCAAGCCTTGGCAACCCTGGGTGCCTGGGCCACCACGCCCCTGATTGCGGCCGCGCAGCCCTCGGCCTGGCCGGCCAAGCCGGTTCGCATCGTCGTGGCCTATCCGGCCGGAGGTGTAAGCGATGTTGTTGCACGCGCGCTGGGCGAGAAGCTCGCGGCGCAGCTCGGCACGCCTGTCGTGGTGGAGAACAAGGCAGGCGCAGGAGGGGCCATCGGCATGGACATGGTGGCCAAGTCGGCCCCCGACGGCTACACGCTGGCGTTTTCGTCAATCAGCCCGCTGGCGCTGAACCCGCACCTGGCCAAATCGCCATTCGACCCGGTGCGCGATATCGCGCCCGTGGCCAGCGTGATGTATTCGCCCGTGCTGCTGCTGGCCACGTCCGCCAGCGCCGCCAAGGATTTCCGCCAGTTGCTGGCCCAAGCCAAGGCCCGGCCTGGCGAGGTGCGCTGGGCTACGGCGGGGCTTGCATCGCTGGGCCACATCATGCTCGAGCAGATCATGCACCAGGCCCACGTGCAGATCACGCACGTGCCCTACAAGGGTGGCGGCCAGCAGCTCAACGACGCCCTGAGCGGGCAGTTCGAAGTGCTGTCCACCAATGCAGGGCCCACGGTGATGCAGCACATGAAGGCCGGCAAGCTGCGTGCCCTGGCCGTGGGGGCGCCGAGCCGGCTCGATTCGCTGCCCGATGTGCCCACGCTCGCCGAGCTGGGCCTGCCGGCCGCCAACATGGCCTCGTTGTTCGGCATCTTCGCGCCGGCCCGCACGCCCGCGCCGGTGCTCGAGCGGCTCAACGCTGAGATCAACAAGGCGCTGGCGCTGCCCGATATCCGTGCCAGGCTGGAAAGTGCCGACAACGTGCCCATGGGGGGAAGCGCAGCGAGTTTTGCGCGGCAGATCGCGCAGGAGTCGGAGAACAACGCGCGCATCATCCGCGCAGCGGATATCAAGGGCAATTGAGGCGGCCTGTGCCGCAGCGCCGTGGGGCCGGCTTGCCGCCCCCCGGAGCGCTTGGAGCGCTTACTCTTCGCCCAGGCTCTCGGCCCAGGCCAGCGCTTGCAGGTGGGCCATGTTCACCTGGTGGTTTGACAGGTGCAACGCTTCGGCCGTGCGCGCGAAAGCCGCATCGTCACCGCTTTCGCAGGCCCGGGTGAGCTCGAGGAACGGCGCGAACACGCCCTGGTTGCGCAGCAGGGCATCCAGCACGGGCTCGGGCAGGGCCACCGATTCCAGGGCGCGCTCCAGGGGGACGCCGAGCATGGCATCGAGCAGCGAGAACACGCCCACGACGAAGGCGTTGTCGCATTCCTCGGGAGGCAGCAGTTCGGCGGCCAGTAGCTCCATGAGCCGGCCTCGCACCACGGCGGTCTGCCCCACGGCGGGCGGCGTGCCCCCCTGGCGCGAGGTGGTCATGAGCAGCGCCGCCCAGCGGAACAGCTTCTTGAGGCCCAGGATCATGACCGCGTGGCGGAACGAGGTGATCTCGCACGAGAGCCCGAAGCCCGACGAATTGATGAAGCGCAGCAGGTTGAAGGACAGTGTCGGGTCCTTCTTGAGCAGATCCTCGATCTCGGCGGTGCTGGCCTGTTTGCGTACGAGATTGATGAGCTGGATGATGGTCGCTTGCGAGGGGCGGATGGTTTGTGCCTTCACGAGCGAGGGGTGGGCGAACCAGTAGCCCTGGAATAGCTTCACGCCCAGGTCGGCCATGCGCTGGTACTGCTCGGCGGTTTCCACCTTCTCGGCCACGATCTGGGCCTGCGGTGCATTGGCACGCGCGAATTTCACGAGCGGCTCGGCAATCTCGGGCTTGAAGGCCTTCATGTCGAGCTTGATGAACGCAGCCTGCGGCAGCCAGCCCGCGTAGCCGCGACGCAGCACGTTCTGGTTGAACGCGAGGCGGAAGCCCCGCTGGCGCAGCGCGTCGAACGTGGCGATACGGCCTTCGATGTCCTCGGGTGTGGCGTTCTCGGGCAGGGTGGGCACCTCGAGCACCACCTTCTCGGGGTGGATCAGCTCCAGGTGGCCGCCTGCCAGGCTGTCGTGCGTGCAGTTGACGAAGACGGTTTTCTTGCCGACCAGCGCTTCGGAGCCGGCGTAGGACAGGGCATTGAACAGCAGGGCTGCGTCACTCGCGGCCGTGTGGGAGTCCAGAGCCGTGGAGCGATCAAACAGCTCGTAGCCGAAGACGGCGCGGTGCTCGTCGACGATGGCCTGCCGCGCAATGATGGCAACGTTGCCGTCATCGCCCTTGGTGGCGGCATTCTCGGTGGCGGGGACTTCGGAGGCGGGGAGGCTCGACATGGGCGCTGTGAAGGAAAAATCGGTGCTGCGGAGATTCTAGGGGCCGTTCGGATCCTGGCTCAATCCTCGGTCACGTGGTCGGCCCAGGCCAGGGCTTGCAGGTGGGCCCAGTTGATCTGCTGGCTCGTGAGCTGCAGCGTGGCGGCCGCGCGGTCGAACATGGCATCGTTGCTCGATTCGCAGGCCTCGGCGAGCGTGAGCAGTTCACCCATCGGGCCCTCGCGGCGCAGCAGCGCTGCGGCCACGGGCTCGGGCACCGACAGCAGGCCCAGAGCCGACTCCATGGACATGCCCAACATCACGTCGAGCAGCGAGAAGATGCCGGCCACGAAGGCCTGGTCGGCTTCTTCCTGGGACATGCTCTCGAGCGCGAGCAGCTCCATCAGGCGCCCGCGCACCACGGCGGTCTGGCCCACGGATGAAGGCACGCCCGCCGTGCGCGATGCCGTGAGCAGCAGGGCAGCCCAGCGAAACAGCTTCTTGAGGCCCATGATCATCACGGCCTGGCGGAACGAGGTGATCTCGCGTTCGAGGCCGAACCCCGCCGAGTTGATGAGCCGCATGAGGTTGAAGGCCAGGCCTGCGTCCTTCTTGAGCACATCCTCGATCTCGGTGGTGGCAGCCTGCTGCCGCACGAGGTTGATGAGGTGCACGATGCTCGTCTGCGTGGGCGATAGCAGCTTGGCCTCGACCAGCGAGGGGCGCGCGAACCAATAGCCCTGAAACAGCTCCACGCCTTGGCTGGACGCCATGTCGTACTGCTGGGCGGTCTCCACCTTCTCGGCGATGAGCTCTGCGCGTGAATGGCGGCCCGCGTAGCTGATGAGCACGGCCACCTGGTCGGGCGCAAGCAACGACAGATCGAGCTTGATGTAGTCGGCCAGCGGTAGCCAGGCCGCATAGGCCGATTCGAGCACCGTGTGGTTGAACGCGAGGTGAAAGCCGCGCTCGCGCAGGCCCGCGAGGATGGGCAGCCGAGCGGCGACCTCCTCCTTGGCGGCAAGTCCCAGCGGGGGGATCTCGAGCACGACCTTCTCGGGGTCCAGCAGTTCGAGGTGGCCACCCGCCAGGCTCTCGTGCGTGCAATTCACGAAGATGAGCTTCTTGCCCACCAATTCTTCGGTGCCCGCGTGCGACAGCGCGGTGAAGACGAGGATCACATCCGAGGCTGCCGTGTGGCCCGCCGCGGTGCGCGAGCGGTTGAACAATTCGTACCCGATCACGACCTGCTGGGCGTTCACGATCGCTTGCCGGGCGATCATGGCGACGGAGGAACGGGGGCTGCCAGCGGGGGCCACGGAGGCGGGGGTATCGGACATGGGGGGTGGGGCGGACTCAAGCGGTGGGGTTGCCACCATTGTAGAAAAGAACCTGCGTGGATAGCGGGTGGCTGTTACGTACCAGGCGCCTGCTCCAGCCACTGTAGCTCGGCCTCGCTGAAGCCCGCCGCGCGGCGGGCGGCGGTGTTGAACGGGGGCTTGAGGCGCGGCGCCTCGTAGCGCCGCGTGAGTTCGGCGTAGTGAGCCTCGGGGTCGAACCCCTCGCGTTCGCAGAGCCAGCGATACCAATGGTTACCAATGGCTACGTGGCCGACCTCTTCGCGCAGAATCACATCGAGAATGCCCACCGCAGCCAGCGCATCGGGCGCGCCCACGTTGCGCAGCTTGGCCTGGATCAAGGGCGTGGCGTCAAGGCCGCGCGCCTCGAGCGTTCGCGGCACCAGCGCCATGCGCGCCACGATGTCGTGCTGGGTCTTCTCGCACATGGTCCACAGGCCCTGGTGCGCGGGGTAGTCGCCGTAGTCGTGGCCCATGCCCTGCAGGTGCGCGCGCAGCAGGCGGAAGTGCCGTGCCTCCTCGGCCGCCACCCGCAGCCAGTCGAGGTAGAAGGCGGCGGGCATGCCATCAAAACGCCACACGGCGTCGAGCGCGAGGTTGATGGCGTTGAACTCGATGTGGGCAATGGCGTGGATCAGCACCGCGCGCCCCTCGAGCGTGGCGGGCGAGCGGCGCGCTACCGCCGTGTGGTGCCGCAGCTCGGGCCGCGCGGGGCGGCCGGGCAGGGCCTGCGGGTCCGGTGGTGGCTCGGGGGTGTGATTTACTATGAAAAGTGTAGCTGATTGTGCTTGTAATTCAAGCACCTCCGAGGCTTTTTGTTCAGGGTCTGGCAGGCACAAGACCTGCAATGCACGTTGGCGAAGCTCCATCCCTACAATTCTAGGTTTCACGACAAAACCGACGGAGACAGTAGCCCCATGGCGATTTATGAACTCGATGGCGCCGCGCCGCGCATGGCCGCATCGGCCTGGGTGGCCGACAGCGCGCAGGTGATGGGCAATGTGGAACTGGGCGAGGACGCGAGCGTGTGGTTTGGCTCCGTGGTGCGCGGCGACACCGACCGTATCACCATCGGCGCTGGCACGAACGTGCAAGACGCGAGTGTGCTGCACGCCGACTTCGGCAAGCCGCTCGTGATCGGCGAGCGCGTCACGGTGGGCCACAAGGTCATGCTGCACGGCTGCACCATCGGGGACGAGTCGCTCATCGGTATTGGCGCGATCGTGCTCAACGGCGCCAGGATCGGCAAGAACTGCCTCGTGGGCGCGGGCGCGCTCGTTACCGAGGGCAAGGAATTTCCCGATGGCTCCATGATCATCGGCAGCCCGGCCAAGGCGGTGCGCCAGCTCACGCCGGAGCAGATCGAGGGGCTGCGCCAGAGCGCGCAGCACTACATTGACAACGCGCGCCGCTTCAAAGCGGGCCTGCGCAAGATTGCAGACTAAGACAGAGTGTCCGAGCTTCACAAATTCCTTTTCGATGGTCTGCCCGTGCGCGGCATGATCGTGCGCCTGACCGATGCGTGGACCGAGGTCCTGCGTCGCCGTGCCGGCAACAGCGAAACCGGGGCCTATCCGCCCGCAGTGAGCGAGCTGCTGGGCGAGATGGCGGCCGCGGGCGTGCTCATGCAGTCGAACATCAAGTTCGATGGCGCGCTCGTGCTGCAGGTCTTCGGCGACGGGCCGGTCAAGCTGGCCGTGGCCGAGGTGCAGTCCAACCTGGGCCTGCGGGCCACGGCCACGGTGAACGGCGCCGTGGAGCCCGGTGCGCGCCTGTCCGAGATGCTGAACTTGGGCGGCGCGGGCCGCTGCGCGATCACGCTGGACCCCGCGGCACGCCAGCCGGGCCAGCAGCCCTACCAGGGCGTGGTGCCGCTGCAGGATGCGCATGGCGCGAAGTTCGAGCGGCTCAGCGACGTGCTGCAGCACTACATGCTGCAGTCCGAACAGCTCGACACCACGCTGGTGCTGGCCGCGAACGACCAAGTGGCCGCGGGCCTGCTGATCCAGCGGATGCCCGTCAAGGGCGAGGCCAATCTGGCTGGCGCCACCGAGAGCGCCGAGCAGACCAATGACCGCCTGGGCCACAACGAGGACTACAACCGCATCGCCCACCTGGCCGCAAGCCTCACACGCGATGAGCTGCTCACGCTCGACGTGGATACCATCCTGCGCCGCCTCTTCTGGGAGGAGCGGCTCCTGCGCTTTACGCCCCAGCAGGGTGCAGACGGCCCGCGTTTCGCCTGCACCTGCAGCCGTGACCGCGTGGCGGGCATGCTGCGCAACCTGGGCGCGCAGGAGGTCGAATCCATCCTCGCCGAGCGCGAAGAGATCGAGGTGGGATGCGAATACTGCGGCCAGCAGTACCGCTTCGATGCGGTGGATGCCGCGCAGATCTTCACCCGCCCGGCCGAGCTGCCGCCGGGGACGCGGGCGGTGCAATAGCGTCTTTAGGGATGCCCCCGAGGTTTGAAGGCCGCGGGGCGCCAGACAATAGCGCCTTTCTCGCTTTCCAAAGGAATTCCATGCGCAAACCCCTGAAGCCTCTGGCGGCCACGCTGGCTATGGCCCTGGTGGCCGGCCCGGCACTGGCCGCCGATCTGCGCGTTGCCGTCGATCCGACCTACGAGCCTTTCACCTACAAAACCCCCAATGGCGAGGTGACAGGCTTCGACGTGGATATCGCCAAGGCCGTGTGCGAGCAACTCCAGCGCAAGTGCGTGTTCGTCGAGCAGGTGTGGGACAGCATGATCGCGGGCCTGCAGGCCAAGAAGTACGACGTGATCGTGAGCTCCATGTCGATGACGGACGAGCGCCGCCGCGTGGTGGATTTCAGCGACCGCTACTACAAGACGCCCAGCGCCATCGTGGTGAAGAAGACCGTGAAGTACGACGGCCCGGCTTCGCTCAAGGGCATGAAGATCGGCGTGCTCAAGGCCAGCACGCAAGAGAAGTGGGCCATGGGCGAACTCAAGCCCGCAGGCGTGAATGTGGTGCCCTACCAATCGCAGGACCAGGTCTATCTGGACATGCAGGCGGGCCGCCTGGACGGCACCGTGGCCGACAAGGTCGAGGTGAATGGCGGCTTCCTGCGCAAGCCCGAGGGCAAGGACTACGGCTACGTGGGCCACGACCAGTACGAGACCAAGTACTACGGCGACGGCATCGGCATTGCCATGCGCAAGGGCCAGGGCGACCTGAAGAAGCAGATCAACGCCGCGATCAAGACCATCCGCGGCAACGGCACCTACGACAAGATCGCCAAGAAGTACTTCGACTTCGATCCCTACGGCAACTGACCTCTGGCGGCTGCCCGTGCGCACCGAGGCCCTTGCCTGCGGTGCGCTGTTTTTTTGTGCAGTCCCAGAACCAAGCACAATAGCGGTCTTGCCGCCCCCGATCGCCGGGCGGCGTTTTCGCTTTTCAAGAACCAAGGAATTTCCATGCGTGCACCGCTGATGGCCGTTGCCATGGCCGCTTTGGCCACCTTCGCCGGCTCTGCCCTGGCCGCCGACCTGCGAGTGGGTACCAACCCCGCCTACGAGCCTTTCGAGTACAAGACCGCCGCGGGCGAAGTCGTGGGTTTCGACATCGATATCGCCAACGCGCTGTGTGAGCAGCTCCAGCGCAAGTGCGTTTTTGTCGAATCCGAATTCGACAGCATCATCGCCGGCCTGCAGGCCAGGAAGTTCGACGTCATCGTGAGCTCCCTTTCGATCACGCCCGAGCGCCAGCGCGTGGTGGACTTCACCAAGCGCTACTACAAGACGCCCAGCGCCATCGTGGTGAAGAAGACCGTGAAGTACGACGGCCCGGCTTCGCTCAAGGGCATGAAGATCGGCGTGCTCAAGGCCAGCACGCAAGAGAAGTGGGCCATGGGCGAACTCAAGCCCGCAGGCGTGAATGTGGTGCCCTACCAATCGCAGGACCAGGTCTATCTGGACATGCAGGCGGGCCGCCTGGACGGCACCGTGGCCGACAAGGTCGAGGTGAATGGCGGCTTCCTGCGCAAGCCCGAGGGCAAAGACTATGGATACGTGGGCCACGACCAGTACGAGCCCAAGTACTACGGCGAGGGCATCGGCATCGCCATGCGCAAGGGCCAGGGCGACCTGAAGAAGCAGCTCAATGACGCGATCGACACGATCCGCAAGAACGGCACCTACGACAAGATCGCCAAGAAGTACTTCGACTTCGATCCTTACGGCAAGTGATGCACGCGGAGCGCCAGGCGCTCCGCCTTTCTCCCTCTCATGAGCGGTTACTATTTTTCGATCCTGCACGGCGCGCTGCTCACGGTGGCGGTGTCGCTGGCGTCGCTCGCGGCGGCCACGCTCATCGGGCTGTTGGGCGCGGCGGCCAAGCTCTCGGGGCGGCGCCCATTGGTGTGGGCGGCCACGTTCTACACCACGGTAGTGCGCGGCATTCCTGAGCTGCTCATGATGCTGCTGGTCTTCTACGGCGGCGCCATCGGCCTCAACAACCTGTTCGAAGTCCTGGGCTATGACGAAGGCGTCGATCTCGACCCCTTCGTGGCCGGGGTGCTCACCATCGGCTTCATCTACGGCGCCTACATGACCGAGACCTTCCGCGGCGCCATCCTGGCCATCCCGCGCGGCCAGATGGAGGCCGCCTGGGCCTTCGGCATGGGACGCACGCAGACCTTTGTGCGCATCACGCTGCCGCAGATGGTGCGCTATGCACTGCCGAGCTTCACCAACAACTGGCTGGTGCTCATCAAGGCCACGGCGCTGGTGAGCCTGATCGGCCTGCACGACATGACCTACCTGGCCAAGCAGTCGAGCGCCGCCGTGCGCGAGCCCTTCGCCTTCTTCCTGTTCACCGCCGGGCTGTACCTGGTCTACACCTCGCTGTCGCTGTGGGCCTTGCGGCGCGTGAGCGCGCGCTACAGCCTGGGGGCGGACAAGGTCCAGCTATGAGGGCGTGGCCATGAATTGGGAAGTCATTTTCCAGCCGGATACGCTGGCGCTCTACGGCCAGGGGCTCATTGTCACGCTGCAGCTCACGCTCATCAGCCTGGCCGTGGGTGCCGTGCTGGCACTGCTGTGCGCCCTTGCGCTGGTCAGCAACCAGCGGTGGCTGCGCTGGCCCGCGCAGGCGTTCACCTATTTCATGCGCGGCACGCCGCTCTTGATCCAGGTGTATCTGATCTACTACGGCTTCGCCCAGCTCGAATGGGTGCAGGCGCGCTGGGACTCGGTCTGGCCCTGGACGCAGTTCAAGGAGCCGTTCTTCTGCGCGCTGCTCTCGTTCAGCCTCAACACCGCGGCCTACACCGCCGAGATGCTCGCGGGCTCGATCCGCGAGACCGGCAAGGGCGAGGTGGAGGCTGCGCGCGCCATGGGCATGGGGCCGTGGCTGCTGATGCGCCGCATCGTGCTGCCCAGCGCCATCCGCCGCATGCTGCCCGCCTATGGCAACGAGGTGGTGATGATGCTGCACAGCTCCAGCCTCGCCAGCACCGTGCCCGCGCTGCTCGACCTCACCGGCGCGGCCAGCCGCGTGTATGCCGACTTCTACCTGCCCTTCGAGGCCTACCTGTTCGCGGCCGCCGTCTACCTGTGCATCACCATGGGCCTGATCGGCGCCACGCGGTTGCTGGAGCGCCGCTACCTCGGCTACCTCACGCACCGCAAATCCTGACTTCTTTTCCCATGAGCAACCCCGTCAAACTCCAGGTCCAGGACATCCACAAGCGTTACGGCGCCAACGAGGTGCTCAAGGGCGTGTCGCTCAGCGCGCATGGGGGCGACGTGATCAGCATCATCGGCAGCTCCGGCTCGGGTAAGAGCACGCTGCTGCGCTGCATCAACCTGTTGGAGCGTCCGCAGCAAGGCCGCATTCTCGTTGCGGGCGAGGAACTGCACCTGCGTCCCGGCCGCGATGGCGCGCTGGAAGCGGCCGATCAGCGCCAACTGCAACGCCTGCGCACCAAGCTGGCCATGGTGTTCCAGCACTTCAACCTGTGGGCGCACATGACGGTGCTCGCCAACATCGTCGAAGTGCCCGTGCACGTGCTGGGCCTGCCGCGTGACGAGGCTGTGGAGCGGGCGCGCAAATACCTGCGCCTGGTGGGCCTGGAAGGCCGCGAGGACGCTTACCCCAACCACATGAGCGGCGGCCAGCAGCAGCGCGTGGCCATCGCCCGCGCCCTGGCCGTGGAGCCCGAGGTGATGCTGTTCGACGAGCCCACCAGTGCGCTGGACCCCGAACTCGTGGGCGAGGTGCTGCGCGTGATGCAGGTGCTGGCGCAGGAGGGCCGCACCATGGTGGTGGTGACGCACGAAATGGGCTTTGCGCGCGAGGTATCCAACCACGTCATCTTCCTGCACCAGGGCTTGATCGAGGAGCAGGGCGACCCGCACGAGGTCATGTCCAATCCGCGCAGCGAGCGGCTGGCGCGTTTTCTGTCGGGCAATCTGAAATAGGTTTGCTTCTATTTTGGTAGCGTTTGGCGCCTGAGTGGTGAGCGCTGCAGGGCTATCCGATCAATCGCGCAGCGTGGTGAACAGCCGGTGCTCGCACTGCGGATCGCTGCATTTCTCGCACGCCCAGGCACGCAGGCGCCGGGCGCTGTCCGATCCGGAGGCTTCGCGCGGGGCGGGTGCCTCGCGCAGGGCTGCAGGCAGTGCCACATGCAGGGCACGCACGGCCGCATCGAGCCGTTGCGTCGTGTGATCGCCCCATAACACCTGGTAGCTCCAGCCGGCCTGCGCGAGCAAGCTGCGCCAGGCGGCATCGTCTGGTGAGCCACCCAGCAACAGCGCCAGCGCGGGAGCGTGCCCGGAATCAGTGGGTGGGTCGCAGGCCAGGCGGACCATGGGTGCCAGCCGGGGCCGCAGCGCCGCAGCCAGCGTGGCGGCCTCCGTGCCGCCGAAGAGGGCAACGTCCATGGGGTCAGCGCCGGGCGGGCGTGACGTGCACGTAGATCTCGCCCTGCTTGACCATGCCGAGCTCGCTGCGCGCCTTCTCTTCAACCATGTCCAGGCCTTCCTTGAGGTCCTGCACCTCGGAGGTCAGTCGCTCGTTCTCCTGGCGGGCCTGGTTGTTGGCTGCCTGCTGTGCTTCGATGCGCTGGTGCATCTCGTTCACATGCCGGATGCTGCCGCGCCCCGCCCAGAGCTGGGCGTGAATGGCCACCAGCAAGGCCAGCAGCACCAGCGGGACGAGGCGGGAGCCCATGAGGCAGGCAGCAGGCTAGGGCGGGTCAGCGCAGGTTGTAGAACGCGTCGCGGCCGGGGTAGTGGGCGATGTCGCCCAGGTCTTCCTCGATGCGCAGCAGCTGGTTGTACTTGGCGATGCGGTCCGAGCGCGAGAGCGAGCCGGTCTTGATCTGGCCGGCGTTGGTGCCCACGGCGATGTCGGCGATGGTGCTGTCCTCGGTTTCGCCGGAGCGGTGCGAGATCACGGCGGTGTAGCCGGCGCGCTTGGCCATCTCGATGGCGGCGAAGGTCTCGGTCAGCGTGCCGATCTGGTTGATCTTGATGAGGATCGAGTTGGCGATGCCCTTCTCGATGCCTTCCTTCAGGATCTTGGTGTTGGTGACGAACAGGTCGTCGCCCACCAGCTGCACGTTCTTGCCCAGGCGCTCGGTCAGGATCTTCCAGCCGTCCCAGTCGCCCTCGTGCATGCCGTCCTCGATGGAGATGATGGGGTACTTGTCGCACCAGGTGGCGAGCATGTCGGTCCACTGCTGGGCGGTCAGGCGCAGGCCGCCTTCGCCTTCGAGCACGTACATGCCGTCCTTGTAGAACTCGCTGGCGGCGCAGTCCAGGCCCAGGGCGATCTGTTCGCCGGCGGTGTAGCCGGCGGCGTCGATGGCCTGCAGGATCAGCTGGATGGCGGCCTCGTGGTTTTCCACGGAAGGCGCAAAACCGCCTTCGTCACCCACGGCGGTGCTCATGCCCTTGTCGTGGATGATCTTCTTCAGGGCGTGGAACACCTCGGCGCCCCAGCGCACGGCCTCGCGGAAGCTCGGCGCGCCCACGGGGATGATCATGAACTCCTGCAGGTCCAGGCTGTTGTTGGCGTGCGCGCCGCCGTTGATGACGTTCATCATCGGCACGGGCAGCTGCATGCCGCCCATGCCGCCGAGGTAGCGGTACAGCGGCAGGCCGGACTCTTCGGCGGCGGCGCGGGCCACGGCCATGGAAACGGCCAGCATGGCGTTGGCGCCCAGGCGGCTCTTGTTGTCGGTGCCGTCCAGGTCGATCAGGGTCTTGTCGAGGAAGGCCTGCTCGGAGGCGTCCAGGCCCAGCACGGCCTCGGAGATCTCGGTGTTGATGTGCTCCACGGCCTTGAGCACGCCCTTGCCCAGGTAGCGGCTCTTGTCGCCGTCGCGCAGCTCGATGGCTTCGCGCGAGCCGGTGGAGGCGCCCGAG
>JAYSFC010000048.1:0-25253 GCA_041913505.1 Acidovorax sp. | reverse complement strand
CCTCAAGCGCCTGGGCCTGTGGGACGACGTGATGGTCATGGACCTCAAGCACTTCAAGGGTTCGCTGCACCCCATTGACCGCGTGCCCCAGGACCTCAAGGCGCTGTACTCCACGGCCTTCGAGGTGGAGCCGCGCTGGCTCGTCGAAGCCGCCTCGCGCCGCCAGAAGTGGATCGACCAGGCACAGAGCCTCAACATCTATATGGCCGGCGTCTCGGGCAAAAAACTCGACGAGACCTACAAACTTGCCTGGGTCCGCGGCCTCAAGACCACGTATTACCTGCGCACGCAGAGCGCGACGCACGTCGAGATGAGCACGGTGAACACGCGCCAGCTCAACGCCGTCTCGAGCAGCGCAAGCGACGGCGCCCACGCCGCAGCGCCGAGCGCGCTCGAAGCAGCCGCCGCGGCAGCGCAGTCGCAAATGAACGCTTTGCCAGCCACCGATGTGAAGTTCTGCGCGATCGACGATCCGACCTGCGAAGCCTGCCAGTAAGCAGGCATGCGCGGCCCTCCGCATCGAGGGCCGCGCAGGTGCCATGAAGCAACAAAACCTTGCGGCACAACGCTCCAGCGCTTTTCATTTTGCAGCGCTGCTTTCATAATCCGATCACTGGAAAATCTATGCTGACCTGGGACGAAGAAGTCAAGCCCTCATCGCAAAAACCACTGGACGGCGGTTCACTCCAAAATCGCCAGGAGGCGCAGCCGCCCCTGCCCATCCAAGCCCCGGCTTTGCAACCTGTTTCGCCCTCGGCGCCCACGCCTGCGATGCCCGCAGCCGCCGCACAGCAGCGCCGCGTGAACGCGGCCGACAAGCGCATCATCAACGGCCAGACCGACGTCAACCAGCTCGTGCCGTTCAAGTACAAGTGGGCCTGGGAGAAGTACCTCGCCACCTGCGCCAACCACTGGATGCCGCAAGAGGTCAACATGACCCGCGACATCGCGCTGTGGAAGGACCCGAACGGGCTGACCGAGGACGAGCGCCGCATCATCAAGCGCAACCTTGGCTTCTTCGTGACGGCCGATTCGCTGGCCGCCAACAACATCGTGCTGGGTACCTACCGCCACATTACAGCGCCCGAGTGTCGCCAGTTCCTGCTGCGCCAGGCCTTCGAGGAAGCGATCCACACGCACGCCTACCAGTACATCGTGGAATCGCTGGGCCTGGATGAAGGCGAGATCTTCAACGCCTACAACGAAGTTGCCTCGATTCGCGACAAGGACGAATTCCTGATCCCGTTCATCGACGCGATCATGGACCCCGGCTTCAAGACGGGCACACCCGAAACCGACCAGACGCTGCTCAAGTCGCTGATCGTTTTCGCCTGCCTGATGGAAGGCTTGTTCTTCTACGTGGGCTTCACGCAGATCCTTGCGCTTGGCCGCCAGAACAAGATGACGGGCGCCGCCGAACAGTACCAGTACATCCTGCGCGACGAGTCGATGCACTGCAACTTCGGCATCGACCTCATCAACCAGCTCAAGCTCGAGAACCCGCATCTGTGGACCGCCGAGTTCAAGGCCGAGATCAAGGCCCTGTTCCTGAAGGCCGTGGAGCTGGAGTACCGCTACGCCGAGGACACCATGCCGCGTGGCGTGCTGGGGCTCAACGCGTCCATGTTCAAAGGCTACCTGCGCTATATCGCCAATCGCCGTGCCACCCAGATCGGTCTGGAGGCACTCTTCCCCAACGAGGAAAACCCGTTCCCCTGGATGAGCGAGATGATCGACTTGAAGAAGGAGCGCAACTTCTTCGAAACGCGCGTCATCGAGTACCAGTCAGGCGGAGCGCTTTCCTGGGACTGATGTCCTGGCACAACCATGGCACCCTACACACGCCCCCTGCAGACCGCCCTCCAGCGCGCGGCTGCCGGGGGCGTTTCCGTGTTCATGGCGATGGGGCCAACACCCATCGCCATGGATCGCTTCTGAGCCCACAGAAGGCATGAAGCGCTCTTTGCAAAGTAACCCAAGGAGAACATGATGGCAACTGCGAAAAAACCGGCCGCGAAAAAGGCCGCTCCCGCCAAGAAGGCTGCACCCGCTAAAAAGGCAGCCGCACCTGCCAAGAAGGCCGTAGCAGCGAAGAAGGCTGCACCGGCCAAGAAGGCTGCTGCACCCGCGAAGAAAGCCGCTCCCGCCAAGAAGGCAACCGCACCGGCCAAGAAAGCCGTAGCAGCGAAGAAGGCTGCACCGGCCAAGAAGGCAGCCGCACCTGCCAAGAAAGCCGCTCCCGCCAAGAAGGCAACCGCACCGGCCAAGAAAGCCGTAGCAGCGAAGAAGGCTGCACCGGCCAAGAAGGCTGCTGCACCCGCCAAGAAGGCCGTAGCGGCAAAGAAGGCTGCACCGGCCAAGAAGGCTGCTGCACCTGCGAAGAAGGCCGCTCCCGCCAAGAAGGCCGTAGCGGCAAAGAAGGCTGCACCGGCCAAGAAGGCTGCCGCCCCAAAAAAGGCAGCAGCTCCCAAGAAGGCCGCAGCAAAGGCCCCTGCCCCTGCCGCTGCCCCTGCCGCGCAAACCACGCTGAACCCGCAAGCCGCATGGCCCTTCCCCACTGGGGGCAAGCCGTAAGGCGCCAGCGCTTCAGCCAGCACCCAAGCCCGGCGTTCCGCCGGGCTTTTTTCTTGTAGCATCAGCACGACGCCGTCCACCCTATGCCTGGGCACAGGAGCCACGTCGCGCGCGTGAGCTCCCAGCAAAGCCCGCGCGCCGCTCAGGCCTGCCTTACATCGCTTCGGGAACGAAGTCGAGTTGGTAGTTCTGCGGCCCGCGCTGGGCGATTTTGAGCGCACCCACGCGATTGCCTAGCGCTGCGCAGCGCACGAGCGGCCAGCCACGTTCTAGTCCATACAGCAGTGCACCGCGCCACGCATCGCCGCAACCCGTGGGATCAACCTCGGCGGCGGGCTTCACGGCGGGCACCATCGTCCTGGCGCCATCCACCCACACCTCGCACCCTTGTCCGCCCAACGTCACGACCAGGCCCTGCACCTTGCACGACAATGCCTCCAAGCTCAAGCCCGTGCGTTCGCACAGCATCTTGCCCTCGTAGTCATTGACAGCCACCCACGTTGCCTGCTCCACGAATGCCGCCAGCTCTTCGCCGTTGAACATGGGCAGGCCCTGGCCTGGGTCGAACACGAAGGGGATGCCCGCAGCCCGGCACTGCGCAGCGTGCTGGAGCATTGCATCGCGTCCGTCTGGCGCGATGATGGCGATGCGCAGGTCGTCCTGCGCGGCAACACGATTGCCATGGGCCTGCATCATCGCCCCCGGGTGGAAGGCCGTGATCTGGTTGTTGTCACGGTCGGTCATGATCATCGCCTGCGCGGTGTAGGTGTCGCCCACCACGCCCACATGGCGGGTGCTGATGCCCTGGGCCTTGAGGCGCTCGAGGTAATCGGCACCATCGCTGCCCAGCATGGCCATGGGAACGGGCTCACCGCCAAGCAGCTTGAGACTGTAGGCGATGTTGCCGGCGCACCCGCCGAAATCACGTCTCAAGGACGGCACCAGAAACGACACGTTGAGGATGTGCAGCTGGTCGGGCAGGATTTGCTCGGCAAAGCGCCCCTCGAAGGTCATGATGGTGTCGAACGCCAGGGAACCGCAAATCAGTGCAGCCATTTCTCAGTCCAATGAGTCAATAAAAAGAAAAACCCCGGGTGCCGCCATGCGACCATCGCCCGGGTTGCCAATCCTCAGGGATAGAACGCCAGCACGCGGTAGCCTGCAAGCTTCAGCGCGGGCCCTGCCAGCACGACGGACACATTGCCGCTCCATTCACCCTGGGCCGCCAGTTCGGCGGGCGCGCCAAACTCGGCCGGCAGCAGCACCCGGCGGAGCACGACCTGCTCTTGCGCGTCGGTCAACGTGAGCTCCACCGCAGGCAAAGCCACGGCCGTGACCGCACGGTTCTTGAGCGTCAGACTTAGCTGGTAGGCATCGCCGCGTGCGGCCTTGCTGAACCCCGAGCTGTCAATGACCACGGCAGCGATGTCCCTGCGGGGCCCGATCGTGCAGTCCAGCGCGGCGCATGCCGTGGACAGCAAGGGGCGCAAGCGCGGCTCCCACGCGGCCAGGTAGTCCCGTTCGTGCAGAGCAATCTGCGCCGCCATGGCACCCGCCAGCACCAAGCCAAGCAACAGCAACAGAACCCGCACACCCGCGCTATGCCAGAACGCCTTGCGTCGGGCGGCCCGCACAAAGCCAGGCACGGGCTGCAGCTGCGGCAGCTCATCCTCCTCCTCGTCAGAGGCCTGCCGCAGAGGCAGCACCATAGGCGCCGCAGCCCCACCCAGGCTATCCTCCACCGGCATGCCAGGAACATCCGTGGCGGCGCCCAAGGCATCGTCATTCTCAGGAAGCCGCTGTGCATCCTCCCCCGGATTCTGCGGCTCATCCGTGGCCTCATCGCGCAACTCTGCAAAGGGCAACTCGTACCCGCTGAGTTCCAACGGAGGCTCCAACGCGGACACGGGCTGTGGTTCCGGCGCAGGCTCCAGAGGCACTTCCGCTACACGCTCATCTACACGCACAACCTCCTGCGGCAGCGGCGCCAAGCCCTGGGGCAGCGCGTCCGGCAGTGCCGCCGCATCGGCAGGCTCTTGCGCTTCGCGATCGAGCCATCGGAACACCGCTTCCGCATCATGCAGCAGCCCAGGCTCAGGGGCCGATGTCTCCAGAAAGGCGGGGACTCGGGAATTGGGCACCTCCAGCATCGCCGGCCCTGAAGCAACAGGCGTGGCTGTTGCGATGGGAGCCGATGGGGGTGGCTCCCTGCGGGGCTCCTGCCCCTGGTCCAACGGGAACTCTGGTAGCAGGGATTCCGGCGCAGCCACAGCCAGCAAATGGGCCGTGGCGTCAAAGATCTCCTTGCAATGGCCACAACGCACCCAGCCCTCGGAGATGCGCAACTGATCGGCAACGACCTTGAACTTCGTCCCACAGGAAGGGCAACAGGTGATCTGGCTCATCGATTGCCAATTGTAGGGGCGTGCATGCAGCGGCCTCCTGGGCCTTCACCCCCTCGCGCCCATCAACGCGCAGCCGTCATGAGGATCCAGCCATCCTCGCTGTCCGCCACCTCGAGCGGCAGCCAGGGTGCATAGGCCTGCTTGAGCTCGTCAGCCTGCCGCTCCAGAATGCCCGCCAGAACGAGATGCCCACCCTCTGCCACATAGGAACACAAGAGCGGCGCCAAAACCTTGAGCGGCGTGGCCAGGATGTTGGCCAGCACGGTCTGATAGGGCCCCGCCAGCTGGTCGGGCAGGCCCGCGCGCAGTTGCACGCCGTTGGCCTGCGCATTGAGCCGTGTGGACTCCACAGCGGCGGGGTCGATGTCCACGGCATCGATGTCCACCGCCCCGAACTTCGCCGCGCCGATGGCCAGGATGCCCGAGCCGCAGCCATAGTCGAGCACACGGCCCAGCGACGCCCCGGAGCCCCGGCGCGCGATCCAGCGCAGGCACATGCGGGTCGTGGGATGGGTCCCCGTGCCGAAGGCCAGGCCCGGATCCAGGCGGATGCTCGTGCGAGCCTGCGGCGGCAGCTCATGCCAGGTCGGCACGATCCAGAAATCGGGCGTGATGTCCACGGGCGCAAACTGGGACTGCGTGAGGCGCACCCAGTCTTGGTCCTGCACCGCCGCAATGCCCAGAACCTTGCAGCCCTCGAAGAAATCCTGCACCTGCAGCAGCTGCTGCGCATCCCGCGCGGCCATTTCTTCGGCAAACAACGCGACGACGCGGCTGCGCTGCCAGCCATCCTTGGGCGGCGGCATGCCGGGCTCGCCGAACAGGGCCTGCTCGGCCTCGGTCTGCGCGTCGGCGTCTTCCACCGATACGCTCAACGCATCGAGCGCGTCGAGGGCCTCGCTCAGGTCTTCGACCCGGTCCTCCGGGCACAGCAGGCTCAGCTCAAACATGGGGGGGGTTCCTTTCGGGTCTTGCCAAACGAAAAAGCTGGCCTCCGTTGCCGAAGGCCAGCATGGGATGTGCGACAGGCACCGAAGAATCAGCGCTTGTGCTGCGACAGCCACTCTTCCAGGTAGTGGATGTTGGTGCCGCCCGCG
The DNA here is from genome assembly GCA_041913505.1 of Acidovorax sp. GTDB lineage: Bacteria > Pseudomonadota > Gammaproteobacteria > Burkholderiales > Burkholderiaceae_C > JAYSFC01. The sequence continues at coordinate 19,177 of JAYSFC010000048.1, read as the reverse complement.
ACGAACTTGGCGTCCACCATGAGTTCGGCATGCAGCGGCACATTGGTGTTGATGCCCTCGATCACCGTCTCGGACAGCGCCGTGCGCATGCGCGCCAGCGCCTGCTCGCGCGTATCGCCATGCACGATGATCTTGCCGATCATCGAGTCGTAGTTCGGCGGTACGAAGTAGTTGTTGTAGGCATGCGAATCCACGCGCACCCCGGGGCCACCCGGCGCATGCCACATGGTGATGCGGCCCGGCGAGGGGGTGAACTTGTATGGATCCTCCGCGTTCACGCGGCATTCGATGGCGTGGCCACGAATCTCGATCTGGCGCTGGGTGAAGGGCAGCTTCTCGCCCGCTGCGACCATGATCTGCGTCTTCACGATATCCACGCCCGTGATCCACTCGGTCACCGGGTGCTCCACCTGCACGCGCGTGTTCATCTCGATGAAGTAGAACTCGCCGTTTTCGTACAGGAACTCGAATGTGCCCGCGCCGCGGTAGCCGATCTTCTTGCAGGCGGCCACGCAGCGATCGCCGATCTTCTCGATGAGCTTGCGCGGAATGCCGGGGGCTGGCGCCTCCTCGATCACCTTCTGGTGGCGGCGCTGCATGGAGCAGTCGCGCTCGCCCAAGTACACGGCGTTGCGATACTTGTCGGCCAGCACCTGGATCTCGATGTGGCGCGGGTTCTGGAGGTACTTCTCCATGTACACCGACGGATTTCCGAACGCAGCGCCCGCCTCGGCCTTGGTCATCTGCACGGCGTTCACGAGTGCAGCCTCGGTGTGAACCACGCGCATGCCGCGGCCGCCGCCGCCGCCCGCCGCCTTGATGATGACGGGATAGCCGACCGACTTGGCGATGCGCCGGATCTGCACCGGATCGTCGGGCAGTTCGCCATCAGAGCCAGGCACGCAGGGCACCCCCGCGCGGATCATGGCCTGCTTGGCCGACACCTTGTCGCCCATGATGCGGATCGACTCGGGCGTGGGGCCGATGAACTGGAAGCCGCTTTGCTCGACGCGCTCGGCAAAATCGGCGTTCTCGGAAAGAAAGCCATAGCCGGGGTGAATGGCCTCGGCATCGGTCACCTCGGCTGCCGAGATGATCGCGGGCATGTTGAGGTACGACAGGGGCGAGGGCGCCGGGCCGATGCAGACAGCCTCTTCGGCCAACTTGACGTACTTGGCGTCGCGATCGGCCTCGGAGTAGACCATCACGGCCTTCACACCCAGTTCGCGGCATGCGCGCTGTATGCGAAGGGCGATTTCGCCGCGGTTGGCGACGAGGATTTTTTTAAACATATCGGTTGTCCATGACGCATCGCGCGAACCGCGACGCATGAAACTGACGCGCCGCCCTGCCGGCAGGTGCCGCGCAAGGGCCGCCAACACCCCGAGCCGGCACAGGCATCGCCTCCCCTTCCAGCGAGCGCCGGAAAAAGGGGGAAGCGGCGCAGCCGCCCAGGGGGCTGCTCCTCATCACTCGATCACGAACAGCGGCTGGCCATACTCCACGGCCTGGCCGTTCTCGCCAAGGATGCGGGTCACGGTGCCCGACTTGTCGGCCTCGATCTCGTTGAGGATCTTCATGGCCTCGATGATGCAGATGGTGTCGCCTTCCTTGACCTGGCTGCCCACCTCGACGTAGGGCTTGGCGCCCGGGCTGGCAGCGCGGTAGAAAGTGCCCACCATGGGCGACTTGACCACGTGGCCAGATGGGGCGGCTGCGGCGGGGGCCGGCAGCTCCGCCACGGGAGCAGCCGCCGCCGGTGTCTGGGCCACGGGAGCCTGGACAGGGGCCGCCACAAACTGCTGCACAACGGCGCCGCCACTCTTGACGATGCGTACCTTACCCTCGGCCTCGGTGATTTCCAGTTCCGACACATTCGACTCGGACACCAGGTCGATCAAGGTCTTGAGTTTTCGCAAATCCATGGGAGCTCCAACGGCTAAAAACGGAATAGGGCGCGAATTTACTCCAATTTCACCCTATTTCAGTTTTTGCAGCGCTTTTTTGATCAACGTCGGAGTGAAAGATCGGGCGCGTCGCCTGATCTTCATCAACCCAGGCGACTCCACTGGGTCAGATCGTCAGCGGTTAATTGCCCCATTTTACGGTGCACAACCCGGCCGTTCGCTCCCAGAAGCACCGTGAAGGGCAATCCCCCCTGAAGATTACCCAATGCGCGGCCCAGCTCCGTGCCCCCCATGCCCGCCATGCCCACGGGGAAATCCAGCGGCAGCCGCGCGAGGAACTTGCGAACGGCCGAAGGCTGATCGATGGCCAGGCCAACCACCTGCCAGCCCCGCGCCTGGTGCTCACCGAAGAATCGGTTCAACAGGGGCAGTTCCTCCACGCACGGAGGGCACCAGGTGGCCCAGAAGTTCACCAGCAGGGGCTTGCCGCGGAAAGCCTCCATGGCCAGCGCAGCCCCATCGGGGGTCGTGAAGGTTTGCCCCCACAAGGCTTGCTCAGCCCCGTCCGCCACGCCATGGGGCTGGAAACGCCACCACGCCAGACCGCCCCCCCCCAGGGCCGCGGCGGCCGCGACCCCGGCGAAGAGCCAGCGCCGACGCTGCGGATCCTGGGCAGCCGCGGGGTTTGCAGGGAGGGAGGACGGGGAATCGTTCATTGCGCAGGCTCTTGCAGCAGCTTACGGACCGCCGCGATGTCGCCGCGCGGCACGCGCCCCCGGGAATCCGGGCGCAGCGCACCGCGCAGATCGTCCAGATCGTAAACCAGCAGGTGTACCCCCACCATTTCCCCGAGTTCGGGGCACCTCGCGCCCAGGCTCAACGCCTCCACGCTCTCGCCATGGAACCCGGTCACCGTGCGCGGCTCGTAGTCCACGTGGTGGTCGATGAGTGCAATCTCGGCCGATTTGGGGTCGTCGCAGAACAGCTGCAGGTAAATGTCCGACAGGCGCGTCGCCGTGCCATGCCAGACGGCTCCCGCCAAGTGCGGCCGGAACGCCGCCAACCGCTCCATCCAGACCAGGGCCAGGCGCCGCAGGGCCAGCAACTCCCCGGGCTGGGTGTCCGCACAGAACAACGCGATGTAGTCGCGCACCGCATCCTCCACCTGGTCGTTGTCCGGCAGCGCGGAACGGGTAGGCAGGCCCAGTTCCCGGACAGCCCGGCGCTTGGCGGCCCCCCATTCCAATCCTTCTTCCACCACCAGCCGGGCGGCGGTGCTGGCGATCTCGGCGGTGGTGTTGTCCATGTTGCGGCCCCCTGCTTGGTGGAAACTTCCATTCTGACCCGAACCCCGGCGCCGCGCATGACAGCCTCGCCCATAGCTCCCCGAAAACTCCTGAATTCATAGCTACTCGCGCCCAGCTCATAAGCACTGCAGGGCTTAAAGCTCGCAAACGTAGAATGGGCGCCCATGCATATACATATCCTGGGCATCTGCGGCACTTTCATGGGCGGGCTGGCCGCCCTGGCGCGCGAGGCGGGCCACAGGGTGACGGGCTGCGATGCCGGCGTCTACCCCCCCATGAGTGACCAGCTGCGCGCCCTGGGCATCGAACTGATCGAGGGCTACGGCGCCGACCAGATGGCGCTGCGGCCCGATGTCTTCGTGATCGGCAACGTGGTGAGCCGGGCACGCCTTGCGGACGGCACACCGAAATTTCCGCTGATGGAAGCCATCCTGGATGCGGGCGCCGCCTACACCAGCGGCCCCCAGTGGCTGGCCGAGCACGTGCTGCAGGGCCGCCATGTGCTGGCGGTGGCGGGCACGCACGGCAAAACCACCACCACCTCCATGCTGGCCTGGATTCTTGAATGCGCGGGGCTGGCTCCCGGCTTCCTCGTGGGTGGCGTGCCGCTGGATTTCGGCATCTCGGCGCGCCTGGGCGGCGGCGCTCGCGTGGCGGGCCGGCCTCTGTTCGTGATCGAGGCCGACGAATACGACACCGCCTTCTTCGACAAACGCAGCAAATTCGTTCACTACCGGCCCCGCACGGCCATCCTGAACAACCTGGAATTCGACCACGCGGACATCTTCGACGACCTGGCGGCCATCGAGCGCCAGTTCCACCACCTCGTGCGCACCGTGCCCCCTTCGGGCCGCATCGTGAGCAACGGCCTCGAAGAGAGCCTGGCACGCGTGCTGCACCAGGGCTGCTGGAGCGAAGTCAGCAGCTTCGGCGCGGCCAACAGCGATTTCAGTGCCCTCGGCACGCCGGAGGCGTTCGACGTCCTGCACCGTGGACAGGGGGTTGCACGCGTGAAATGGCCGCTTTCGGGCACGCACAACCAGCTCAACGCACTGGCGGCGATCGCGGCGGCCCAGCATGTCGGCGTGGCGCCCGCTGTGGCAGCCGAGGCATTGGGCCGGTTCCAGAACGTGAAGCGTCGCATGGAACTGCGTGGCACCGTGGGGGGCGTGACGGTCTACGACGACTTCGCCCACCACCCCACCGCCATCCGCACGACGCTCGACGGCCTGCGCCGCCGCCTCGCCCCCGGTGAACGCATCCTGGCCGCCTTCGAGCCGCGCAGCAACACGATGAAGCTGGGGGCCATGAAGGCCCAGTTGCCCTGGGCGCTGGAGCCCGCCGATCTGGCGTTCTGCCACACGGCCGGGCTGGAATGGGATGCCGCCGCCGCCTTGGCTCCGCTCGGGCCACGAGGTCGCACGGCAGCCGACATTCCCACGCTGGTGGCCCAGATCGCTGCGGCCGCGCAGCCCGGCGACCACATCGTGTGCATGAGCAACGGCGGCTTCGGCGGTGTGCACGGCCAGTTGCTGGCCGCGCTGACCGCCCGCACTTAACCCCCTGAGGAGAGAGGCTCCGCCTCAGGGCTTGCGCGGCGGGGGTTCGTTCGGCGGCAGGGTGTAGGTGCGCGGGCGCGGCGTCGTCACATCCACGCTGGACCGCGCCTGCTCCAGAGTCATCGTGGGCGGGGTGGCCTGCTGGCACATGTCCGAAGTGCGCGGCGGCGCGCCATCGCCCTCCTGCCCAGCATCGTTGGCCGACGGCATGTCAGCCCGCGCCACGCCCAGCGATGCCATGAGTTGCCCCATCGAGGCCAGCGCGCGGCCCTGTGCCAGCACGCGGTCAAAACGCGCGTTGATGTACGCCCGGCTGGCCTGGAAGTACTCGTTCTGCGTATCGAGCAGATCCAGCAAGGTGCGCTGGCCGATGTCGTACTGCTGGCGGTAGGCTTCGCGCGACTTTTCGGTCGACAGCTGGTGCTGCACCAGGAAGCCCATCTGCTCCTGCAGCCGCTGCGCATCGTTGAACGCGCTCACGAGGTTCTGGCGCACGTCGCGGCAGGCCTTCTCCTGCAGGTCGAGCGCCTGGCTGTGGGTTTCGATAGCCCGGGTCTTGCGCGCATCGTCCGCGCCGCCACGGTAGAAGTTGTAGCTCAGCACCAGCCCCACCTGGGTGTCCCGCGAAGGGCCACGCTCGCCCAGCAGGTTGTGGTACCAAGTCTGGCTGGCCTGGAAGTCCAGCCGCGGCAGGTAGGCCGCCTTGCGCGAGGCGACCCCTGCCTCGGCGGCACGCACGTTCTCCACGGCGGCGCTGAGCGCCGGGCTGGCGTCCATGCCCTGGCGCACCGTGTCCTCCAGCGAACCGGGCAGGCCGCCCAAGCGCAGGCGTTCGTCGAACGTGGGCAGGTCTTCCCCGGGCAACTCGCCCACGATGCGCTGGTAGCGTGCCGTCACGTCGTACAGGTTGGCCAAATCGGTCGAGAGATTGGTCTCCGCCAGGGCCAGACGACCGACGGCCTGCTCCAGGTCAACGCGGCGGCCCACGCCGCCGGCCACGCGCTCCTCGATGAGGGCCGTGATGCGCTTGTGTTCGCCGTAGTTGAGCTTGGACTGCTCCACCAATTCGCGGTAGCGCACCACGTCCGCATAGGCCTTCACGGCCTCGAGCGTGGCCGACTCGGAAGCATCCGCCAGCTCGTAGTAGCGCGTGAGCTTCGCATGGCCCAGCCGGGCAACCTCGTTGCGCGTGAAGAAGCCATCGAACAGCATCTGGTTGAGCGTGAGCGTCGACGTGCGGTATCCATACCACCCTGTGGACCCCGCCAAGGGGCGCACATTGCGCGCCCGCCCAGCCCCCACCACTCCATCGAATTGCGGAAAGTAGCCCGCACGCGCCTCGCTACGGTCCGCATCGGCGATGTTGAACGCTCGCCACCGGGCTTGCACATCGGGGTTGGAAACCACGGTTTTGCGCGCAGCCTCGATCAGAGGTTGGGGCACCGTTTGCGCGATAGCTCCCGTCGCGGTCAGTACAGCAAAACCTACTAGCGTTCGTGCGAATCTCATGGGGCCTCCAGCATGTTTTTTATGGCTCGATCGACTATAGGCAGCGCACCGGAGGGGCGCAAACATTTTGTGTTTTTTGGACGCGTTTCCTTGCAAAATGCAAAAAAAGCGGCGTTTTCATAGCTCGCACCCACCAACATCAACGTGTCATTAATCAAAAACTATTGGTTAATACGGCCATATTGGCGCCGTTGGTGGGCTGCGCTCGCTGGCGCCGCGATGCTGCCGTGGGTACTGGCCGCCCCGGACCTCGACAAGACCCAGAGCCTGGCCTTGGAGCGCTACGGCCCCGCGGCCGCGGAAACCGTGGCTGCCTGGCGCCGCCTCATCGCAGAGGGGTCGGGTCTGGGCGAAGCGGACAAACTCGCTCGCGTGAACGAGTTCTTCAATCGCCGCCTCCTCTTCGACACCGACATGGCAATCTGGCAGCAGAACGACTACTGGGCCACGCCGCTCGAAACCATGGGCCGCGGCGCTGGCGACTGCGAGGACTTCACCATCGCCAAATACTCCACACTGCTGCTGATGGGTGTGCCCAACGAGCGACTGCGGCTCATCTATGTGCGCGCGCGCATCGGCAGCGCGAGCAGCACCAAGAGCGAGGCCCACATGGTGCTGGGCTACTACCAGCAACCCACGGACGAACCGATGGTGCTCGACAACCTGATCAGCACCATTCGCCCGGCCTCGTCGCGCCCCGACCTCACGCCCGTCTTCAGCTTCAACAGCAGCGGCCTGTGGGCGGCGGGAGCCGCCGCGCCGCTGGGCGATCCGACGGTGCGCTTGTCACGTTGGCGCGATGTGCTCGAGCGCATGCGCAAGGAGGGCTTGTGACGCCGTCCATATCACCATCGAAGGGAGCCCGGCATGACACTCACTAAACAGCTCTGGATCGCGGTGGCGCTGGTCATGGCGCTGGCCTTTGGCTGCAGCGTGGTGGTGAGCGTGCTGTCCGCACGCGACTACCTGCAAAGCGCGTTGCAGGTGAAAAACATCGACAACGCGACCTCGCTCGCGCTGTCACTGTCGCAGCTCGACAAGGACCCGGTCACGGTGGAATTGCAGGTTGCCGCACAGTTCGACGCAGGCCACTACCGCTTCATCCGCATCGTGTCGCCCACCGGCGCCGTGATCGTCGAAAAGAACTTCTCGGGAGAGCAGACGCTCGCACCGCGCTGGTTCGTGCAGCTCGTGCCCCTGCGTGCCGAGCCCGGCCGCGCGCAGATCACCGACGGCTGGAAGCAGTACGGAACGATCACGCTCGCGAGCCACGACATCTACGCCTACCAGAGCCTCTGGAACGCCACGCGCGAGCTGCTCGCCTGGTTTGTATTTTTCAGCATCGCGGCGGGGCTCGTGGGCACCTGGCTCATCCGCTGGATCCTGCGACCGCTGGGCGACGTGGTCGGCCAGGCCGAGGCCATCGCGCAGCGCCAATTCCTGACCATCGCGCAACCGCGCACGCCCGAGTTGCGCAAGGTGGTGCAGGCCATGAACAGCATGGTCGCGCGCCTCAAGACCATGCTCGCCGAAGAGTCCGCCCGGCTCGAGGCCCTGCGCAAGAAGGTCACGACCGACGAAGTCACGGGCCTGGCCAGCCGCGAGTACTTCCTGTCGCACCTGCAGGAAATCCTGCATGGCGAGCAGTTCGCGCGCGTGGGTAGCCTCGTGCTGGTGCAGCTGACCGACCTGGCGCTGCTCAACCGGCAATTGGGCCACGCCCGCGTCAATAGCCTGTTGCAAGGCCTGGGCCAGGCGCTGCGCGCCAACGGCGACGGACGGCCAGGCCAGCGCGCGGGCCGCCTCAAGGGCACGGAGTTTGCCGTGGTCTGCCCCACGCTCATGTCAGCCACCGAGGCGGCGACGGACATCCACCGCAGCCTCTCCGATGCGTGGCTGCCCGCGTGGCTGCACGAAGCACCGGAGCTCTTCCATGTAGCCGCCGTGCGCTACCAGCGCGGCCAGTCGCTGAGCGATCTGCTGCTGCATGCTGACGAGGCTCTGACCCGCGCGCAGAGCCAAGGCCCCAACAACTGGTACGCCAGCGAAGACGGCGATGCCCACCCGGTACTCCCCACCGACCAATGGCGCACGCTGCTGACCGAGGCCGTAAGCGGAGGCCGGCTCTCGCTCGTGTTCTACCCCGTGGTGGGCGGTGACGGCGAGGCCCCCATCCATGAGGAGGGATTGATCCGACTGCAGACCGACGATGCCAGCCCACCGCTGCGCGCGGGCGACTTCATGCCCATGGCCGCGCACCTCAACCTCACGGCCCCCATCGACCTCAAGGTGGTGCAACTGGCCATCGAGCACCTGCGCCAGTCTCAGGGGGACATCGCCGTGAACCTCTCAGCCGACACGATTGCCGATTTCGGCTTCCGCCGCCAGCTTGCCGACCTGCTGACGACCTACCCCGACATCTGCAAGCGCCTGCTGTTCGAGGTGCCTGAGTACGGTGTGTTCCGGCATTTCGATGCGTTCCGCGATCTCGCGCGTGCAATCAAGCGCTTGGGCTGCCGCGTGGGCATCGAGTACTTCGGGCAGCGCTTCGCGCAAGGCGAGCGGCTCGCTGACCTGGGGCTGGATTACATCAAGATCCATCCGAGCTACGTGCACGGCATCGCCGACAACAAGGGGAACCAGGAGTTCCTGCGGGGGCTCTGCGCGCTGGCGCACACCCTGAGCATTGCGGTCATCGCGGTGGGGGTGGAGGCGCATACCGATCTGCCCTTGCTCGCCGAACTCGGCTTCGACGGCGCCACTGGCCCGGGCCTTCGCCAGTAGCAACCTCTCAACGACCAAGGCCTGTCAGCACGAAAGCCTCTCATGACCGTGAAGCCCCGTATTCAACTTGCCGCCGTGCAACTGTTCGTGGGTCCGAGCATCGCGGCATGGCACGCGTGTTTCCATGCCGTGCTCGCGTACGACGGACTGGCACCGGCATCGCTCGGCATGCTGCGCGAGCGCCTCGCCGCCTTCCCCCATGCGCTTACAGGCGCACGCCCCTTCGCGCCGCAACTCGACTCGGAGGAGCCCGCCCACGTGTTCGCGGCCCTGGCGCAGGGCCTGCAGCGGGCGTACCGGCACCACGTCAGCTGGCACCAGGTTACCCCTATCGACGCATGCTCCAGCGAGGTCACCGTCGAAATCATGCACCCCGAATCCTCGCTGCCGCTCATGGAGCTCGCGCTCGCGCTCACGCAGGCAGCCTTCGGCCTGCCCGATGCGCCCGCCTGGGACGCCCTGGTGTGGAGGGGGCTGCGCGATCTGTGGCCGCGCCCCAGCCACTTCTACAGCCAGGACCGCATTCTGGCCGCGCGGCAAATGGGACTGCACTGCGAGGTGGGCGCCGGCATCCACCGTGCGCAGTACGTGGTGGGCCAGGGGCGCTGGCACCGGATCACGGCCAATGCCTATACGGCATCGACCAGCCACATCGGCAAGGATCTTGCGGGCAACAAGGTACGTGCGCGCACGGCACTGGCACGCGCGGGGTTGCCTGTGCCTGCGCAATGCCGCGTTGCCTCGGTTCAGGACGCGCTACAGCAGGCCGCGCGCATGGGCTACCCTGTGGTGCTCAAGCCTTCGGGGTCGCGGGCCAGCCAGGGGGTGTACACCATGCTCACCGGCCCCGACGCAATCGAGCGCGTGTTCCCGCTGATCGCCGACGGCTATGGCGAGCTCATCCTCGAAAAGCAGGTGCTCGGGCATGACTACCGCCTGCTCGTGATCGGCTCACGCTGCATCGCGGCGGCCCAGCGCCTGCACCCTACCGTAACCGGGGACGGGCGGAGCACAGTAGCCGAACTCTCGGCCACCGCCAACGTGCAGCTCGGGCGGGACGGCATCTTCAACGAGCCTGTGGCCATGGACCCCGAAACCCTGCAGGCCCTGCATGGCCAGGGCGTTACGCCGGATACGGTCCCCCCCGTGGGGCAGACCGTGGTGCTGCGCAAGGCGGCCTGCCCGGCCTCGTTGGCCCAGGACGTCACCGACCAGCTGCACCCCTCGCTTGCCCGCCTGGCCGAGCAAGCAGCGGCGGCCGTGCAGCTCGACATGGCAGGCATCGATCTCGTCTGCCCCGACATCACGCAGCCATGGCAAGGCACGGGCACCGCCATCGTCGAGATCAACGCGGGCCCGGCAATAGACGTCAACTGCTTCCCTGATCTCGGCACGCCCCGGCCCGTGGCACGCGCCATGTGGCGCACCGCCATCCCGGCGGGGCAGCACGGCAACATTCCCGTCGTGGCCCTGGTTGGCCGCTACCACAAGCAGCAGGGGGCCCAGCACGCCTGCCGGACGCTGCGCATGGCAGGCCTCGACGCGCAGACCCCCGACGCACTGGATGCCCCCTTCCCCACAGCCCTGCCGGCCTACCATGGCCTGGCGCGCGCCTGGGCCGGCGCCTGGCTCGCGCGCGACGAAGTCGAGGCGCTGGTGCTGCCTTTGTCCTGGTCCACCCTGGCCCGCGAAGGACTGCCCGTAGCGCAGCATTCCGTGGCCATCTTCACCGATGAGGACGGGGCCTTCCCGGACCTGGAACAGGAACTGCACACCCCCGACCTGCAAGCGCGCCTGTACCGGCTGGTTATGGATGCAAGCCTGTGCGGGGTGGTCTACCCCGCCGCATCGCAGCGGCTTAGTACAGCCGCGGCGCACCTTCCGGCCTGCTCGCAGCTGCCGATTGCGGGGGTGGAGCAGGCCGGCACACTGCCCGACGGGCTGGCCGCGCATGTGGCCCGCGGCGGGGAGGCCGTGGTGTGGACTCCCGCCCACACGCACCCGCAAACGCTGTACTGGATCGATGCCCAGGGCCAATGGCACCTGCTGGCGCAGGGGCTACACGCCCCCCATGCACCCCCGCCCTTTGATGCGGATGGCCTGCCCACACTCGCCGCAAGCCTGGCAGCACTGCGCCTGCTGGGTTACGACCTGGCCACGCTGCGCAGAATCACGGCATTGCACACCGGACAGCCGCCCGCAGACCCGACCCCACCGGTCACCCCGTGGACGCTTCAAGCCCCCAGCGCCCCCACGCCCGAAACGCGACACTGGCTACCCGCAATCGCCGCCCACGCAAACGGGCCTTGGGAGGTGCATTGCCACGACACACCCACCACGCGCGCCCATCTGAGCCAGTGGTTTGAACAACTGCCCGCCAGGGCGCGGCTCTGGCGTATCACCCCGCAAGCAGCACCCACAGCGTCCACCACAGCCCCTCCGGTGCACACCCAGTTGCTGTCCCACAGCGTGCATCCCGCCCTGATCCAAGCGGCAGCGGCACAGACCGCAGCCGGGTGGCCCCGCATCGAGCTCGATGACCTGCGCAGTGCCCCCGTGCTGCGCGGCTGGGCCATTCCCGAGCCCGATCCCCCCTGCAACACCCTGCTGTGGCAGCCGGGCGAGCTGCCTGCCATCGCAAGAGCCGCCTGGGTGGGAGGGCCACCGGCCGCCCACCGGGCCTGCACCCGGCTGGCCCTGGATACCACGCCTGATCCTGCGGGCACACTGATCGTGGTGCCGGGAGTTGCAGACAGCGCGCACAGCACGGCCGACATCGAGCGGCGCACGCGCGAGGCTTTCGCACAAGGCGCCTGGGCAGTGATGAGCGCCGTCCTGCCACCCGAGCTGCCCCGCTGGCGGCCTATGCTGCAATGCGACGACCCTGCGGCTGCCCTGCTGGCGCTGGCACGCGTCGCACGCGAGCGCTACCGGGGCCGCCTGACTGCGCTGCTGACGGACTCCACAGAGCAAGACCCGCCGCCGCTGGAGGCGGAGCCCTCCAGCCTCTGGGGCACCGCACTGGCGTTGGCCCACCTGTCCGGCACGGCCCCGGCTGCGGCCATGGTGATCGACTGGGATTTGCCTGCGCTGCAGCTCGCACGCCCCGACGAGGTTGTGCTGCCGCACGCCGGCCCCGCACTGGCGCAGCGCCTGCGGCCGCTGCTGCCCTTCCTGGCCGGAATCACCGTCCGCGTGCCCCTGCAGCCGCCCCATACCCCGGCCCCCTGGCTCGAACTGGTACACCCCGGTGGGCTGGCACCGCAGCAGTTGTGCATCGAAACCCTTCCACTCCAAGCCGCTCCGTGAATCCATGACCGATTGCGCCCCTGCCTTCCACGCCCCGGAATCGCGACTGCCCGTCTTCACGCCATGCGTGGCCGATGCGGTGTTCGCATCCCTGCTGCGCGCGGCAGTGCAAGACCCGCGCAGTGACCACGACCTGCGGCCCCTGCGGCAAGCCCATGCCGATAGCTCCCTGCCGCAGGACAGCCCGCGTGTAGCCATCGTGCTCTATGCACCGGGACAACGGCGGCTGCTGGTGAGCCGCTCAGGTACAGGGCACGCCGGGCTCGAGCGAACGATCACACGCCTGAAGGAGCACCCCCGCTACGCGGCCCTGGCCACATCACCGGGTCTGCGCATCCAGCTCGACTTCATCACTGCCCCTCCCGTTCCCCTGGAGCTTGCGCGCGTGGGCATGAGCCTGCAAGGCGCCCGGCACTTCGAGGTGGGAGTGGAAGGCATAGAGCTGAACACGACCGATGGCAAGCGCCACCTGTTCCTGCCGGGCGATGCCTATGTGTTCTCGCTCATGACGATGCAGCAGGTGCGCGCCCACCTGCGCGCAAGCTTTGGCGATGACACGGTGGATCAGGCCCAATGCCAGCGCCTGCGCACCGACAGCTACCTCATCGATGCACAAGGCCTGCACCGGCTCTATCGCGGCATTCCGCTCGTGGGCCCGCTCACGCGCGGCAAGCTGGAGCACGCCCTGCAACTGGCCGTGGACCATATCCAGCGCGAGCAGGAGGCCGACGGCAAGTACCTCTACTACTACGACGCGGCTACCGACAGCCGGCTCGACCATGAGCACCCCACGCGCGACCCCGACACCAACCCGTACTACAACATCCTGCGCCACTGCGGGGGCGCGCTGACCTGCCTCTACCACGGCCAGATCCACCATACCGACAGCAGCCACGCCGGCGTGCGACGCGCCATCGATTACCTCGCCGCCCAGAGTCGCCATTACGACACGCCGGACGGCCGCGCCACTTACATCTACAGCGAGCGCAAGGCCAAGCTCGGCGGATCGGGCCTGGCGCTCTACCTGCTGGCCGAGTACGAACTGACCACGGGAGACGCACAGTACCGCGCCTTCGCCGACGGCCTGGCGCGCCACCTGGTGCGCCAGATCACTGCGAGTGGCGAGTTCATCTACTACAGCATCTACCTGGACAAGCCCATCGACGAAAAGGGCAACGCCGACTATTTTTCGTTCTACTACCCCGGCGAGGCCGTGTGCGGCCTCGCACGCTACCTGCACCTCGTGCCCGAAGCCGACCGCGCTGCATACTTCGCGCACCTGCACCGCGCGCTGCACTACCTGATCCACGTACGCCCCCGGGAACGTGCAGACCAGTACACCAACGTCCCCTCCGACGCGTGGCTCATGATGGGCATCAAGGAACTGTGGGACTACCCCGACATGCAGCGCCAGGACTATCTGGACTTCGTCCTGGGCGACGCACGGCAGATGATCGCGCAGATGTACAAGGTGGACACGGCCCCCTACCCCGACTACGCCGGCGGCTTCTACTACCAATTCCACGATTACCCCTACACGGACGGTGCCCGCATGGAAGGCCTCATGGGCGCCTGCCAGCTCGCCCTGAAGGCGCGGCGCCATGACGCGGTGCGCGAGCTGTGGCCCGCGCTGCGCCTGGGCGCCTGGGCCACGCTGCACCTCGTCAACACCGAGGCCGCCGTGTACGCCGCACCCAATCCGCTGCGCAGCCTGGGCGGCATCCGGTTCAAGTACACGCGCCAGTGGTTCCGCATCGACACCATCCAGCACGTGGCATCGTTCTATGCGCGCCTGCTCGCGCACTGGGGCGACCTCTCCATCATCGCCACGCAGGAGGCACCATGCTCCAGCCCTTAGGCCCCTGGACCTACCGGCCCGAAGAGCGCCTGGGCGGCGGCGGCCTGGCGCAAACCTATCGCTGCACGCGCCCCGGCAGCCCGCAGGCCAGCGCCATCAAGGTGCTCAAGAACCCGCTGCACCTCAACACGCTGATGCGCGAGGTACGGGCACTGATCGCGCTGGATGGACACCCTGCGATCCCCGCGCTGCAGGACTACGGACGCAATGCCGCGGGCGACCTGTGCCTGGTGAGCACGCTGATGCCCGGCATGCGGCTGGACCACTGGGTGCACCGCCAAGGCCCGCTGCCACAGGAAGGCGTGCTGTCAGTCATGGGCCAGATGCTGGCGGTGCTGCAACATGCTCATGGCCGTGGCGTGCTGCACAAGGACATCAAGCACTCCAACCTGCTGATCGACCAGGGGCGCATCGCCCTGCTTGACTGGGGCGCCAGCGAGCGCCTGGACGACCCCGCAAGCGAGACGCTGCGCGCCAAACCGATGTTCGTGGCGCCGGAATGCCACTGGGGCAAGCAGTCAGCCGCCTCAGACTTCTATGCCCTCGGATGGCTCCTGGTGTTCCTCGCCACGGGCGCCGAGCCCTTTCACTGCGCTCAACTCAAGGACCGGCAGTACTGGGGCCTTGCCCATGTGCTCGAAAAGCGCGTTTTGCCGCCGCTGGCACCACCGCTGCAGCGGCTAGCTGGACACTGGCTGCACCGCGACCCGGCCCTGCGCACGGTGGGCTACGACCTGAACCAGCTGCTGCGCACCGAGCCCGCGCGCCCACTCGATGCGGACGGCTGGGATTTCGCAGCCATCGCGGAACACGGCGACATGCTGGCCTTCGGCGCACAACAGCGCATTCCCAACTACCAGTGCGATCTGGCCCAGAAGCTGGAAGAGGAACATCGCGACGCAGCAGCTCTCGCCCTGCTCGAAGACGCTGCCGCCCAAGGCCATCTGCGCGCCATCCGCATGCTGGGGAGCTGGCTGCTGGGTGATGCCCGGCAGCAGGGCCGTGCGCTCGACCTGCTGCGGCGCGCCGCCGCCGCGCGCAGCGTATCGGGCAGCTACTTGTTGGCCAAGGCGCTGCTGCGCTCCGGGGAACCCTGCACCCCAGGCAGCACGGCGCATGCGCTGCTGACCCACGCCGCAAGCCAGGGTCACGCAAGCGCACTGGAGCGGCTGGCGCGCTACCTGCCGCCTTTATCGGCCCAACTGGCCCGGGAATGGGCTGCCGAGAGCGGCCACCCGCGCGCATTGCGCGCGCTGGGCCGTGAAGCGGTGCATTAGCGCGCGCGTCTTTCCGGGACGGCCACGCCCTGGAGCACGCTTGTCAGCCCCGTCAATTCCGTCGCCCAGGGGCTTGGACAACTCCGGCCAATGGCCTCCAGCAGCCCCCGTGCCATGTAGGGTGTGTTGGCGACGCTGCGCTGCTCCTCCTCGGGCCAGTCGCGCGGGTCCAGCCCCCGGTCTGCGCTGGCCCGGCCGTCCATCTGCTGAAACGCCTCCAGCGTGGCCCGCACGAGCGCGCCGCCGCAGGGCCTCGCATACGCCGAGGTGGGCCGTTGGCAGGTAGGCTCGCACACCTGCATCAGACGGGTCCAAAACACCTCGGCGCCATAGCGCTTGCGCACCATGGCATTCCACTCCGCGCGGCTCGCCGGCAGAGGCGCCACGGGCCCGCTATCGCCTGCGATGGGGTGTTCCATCGCCCGTGCCAGCCCCTCCAGAAACCAGCCGTTCTTGAAGAGCGTGTAGCCGTACTGGTAGGAATGGAACAGCTCGTGCGACGGTGTGAGGTTGGCGGGAGTCCACTGTGTACCGAGGGTGATGGTCAGCGCGCGCCCCGGCAGGTCGCCAAAAGACCGGTAACGGTAGTGCACCGCCGCGTCGCCCGCATTTCCGTTGCTGTCGGGCATACGCAGCACATGCACATCGATGCCCCGCAGCTGCCCCTGGTAGCGCGCGCCGCGCAGCGGCGACTGCAGCCCGAGCTGCTGCTCGTAGTACCGCTGAGCCGCCGCCATCTGGTCGAGCAATGGTGGCACATAGTCCGCGCTGAAGGCGTTGTCGCCCTGCTCCGTGTAGTAGACGGTGATGTCCGCGCGCCGCGCACGCTGGTCCAGCGCCTCGCGCGGTGCGCGCCAGCTGTCGGCATAGGCAGCCACCGGCCACGCCAGCGCCACCCCGGCCGCCCACCACCAGAGCAGCGATGCGGCGACACCCCTCATCCACATGGCGAAGGCGCTGCAAGCAGCTCCGCAGCTGGCGGCACGCTCCATGCGGCCACCCCGTCACGGTGGTAGGCCACCAGGCCGGACAGGTAATGCTCCACATCGTCGATGCGCACCCGGAACCCGTGGTGCCGGATAAAGAAGCTCCGCACAATCTTGCGCGGCGCGCGAAAGTACATCGCCCACTCGGGCCAGAAAAAGCCGTTGGCCAGGTACTGCGCGCGGTGCCGCAGAGCGCGCTCGAACTTCTCAAGGTCCACACGCTCAAGCAGATACCGCATCTGCGGCAGACCTTGCAGGCGTACGAGCATGGCCTGGCTCGCCATCATGAGTTCGAGCAGCGTGGGGAAGACCGTCTCGCGCAGCAGCACGAAGTCCAGGTAATCCGCCACGTTGCGCAGACCAAACTCGAAATAGCGTTCCAGCGGCCGGTGCAGGGTGAGCTCGTTCACGCAGTAGGCCAGCCAATGGTCGTGCGCGCGCCAGTATTCCGCCGCGATGAAGTGGTCAAACGCGCGCTCCACCGCCGCCAGCCACTGCGACTCTCCCGTCAACGCGTACAGCCGCATCAGTGCGAACGCCGCCTCGCCGTCGTAGTAGACGATGCGGCTGGCCTCCTTGACCGAAAGGTCTTCGGCATGCAGCACATGCACGAAGCCCCCCGTGGCGTCGTCCTGCATGGCCAGAATGCCGTTGCCCAGCCAATCCATGAGCTCGGTATGGCCTGGCCCGCCAAACACCTGCGCGTGGCGGGTGAGCGCCAACAACGCAACGGCATTGGCACCGAGCTTGATCTCGCCGCCCTCGTCCACCACGTAAGCGCGCGGCGGCCGGGAGGAGTCGTGGTACACCCGCACCAGCGCGGAGCACAGATAGCCCAGGGCGCGTTCAATGGCCTCGCGCAAGGCGCTCGAAGGCACCACGGGCCACGCATCCACCATGGCGTACGCCGTGCTGGCGTGGCGCAGCACGTTGTAGTGCGCAATGGCCCGGTCAAAGCACGGGAATGTTCCGTAGCAAAACCGCCCCTGCGCGTCCACCTGCCGGGCGAGATAGCCCGCCCCTCCCTCGATCATGGCCGGGACTACATGCTCGTCGAAGCGGTCCAGTGCGCGGCGACCTGCGGCCGCGCCGTCACCCCGGATGAGCGGATAGACCCCAGATGCATCCGCAAACCATCCCTCGGTGCCGAAAAGCCACACGGGCCTTGCATCGGCCCAATCCACGGTCTCAACGCCGTAGCGGGTCTTGGCGTGGAGCAGGAAGTTGCCCTCATTCACTATGGCATGCGGTACATCCCCACGGGGGTACAGCATGGCATGGGCATTGATTTCAGCCTCCAGAAACGCATGCTCCAGCGCCTCGTCCAGCGCGATCCCCCAACGAAAATAGTTGCGCTTGGTCTGCGCCAGGCGGGCGCGAAGCAGGCCCCAGGTGGTGGCGTGCACGCCCTGGACCCTGTCCACGCGCAGCCACCGCTCCGGGCCGGTCAAGCCGGCGGCAATCTCCAGGCAACGCGCGCGTCCGGCATTCCAGGCCAGCGTACAAGTCGCCGCACGCACATGAAAAATACGCGCGCGCCGCACGCCATCGCACACGGAAAAAAACAGTACCGTTGACGCTGCACCAGGCCCAGCCTCCAGTGCTGGGCGCAGCGCATCGAGCAACGACTCCCACGCAACGGCTTCTTCAGGCATGCCTAGTTAGTCTTGCAGAACGAGAAAAACCCAGCATAGCTGCAAGGCGCACAAAAAACACCGCCCCCGAAGGGGCGGCTCGCAAAGCGGCAAGACTGCCACCCCGCAGCTGTCACGCGTGCGGATTCTTCTGCGTCATCTCTTGCGCCACCTGGTTGACCAGCTTGGAGCCTGGATCCTCGTGCAGACCCGAAGTGCTGGACGTATCGACCGGCGGGCTAACTGGCGCAGCGGCATGCGACGCACTCTGCCCTGAAGAGGAAGACGAGTCCGCACCGCTGCTCGGTGCCGGCGCCCCTTGCGAGTCGTGATCAGACCCCGAGCTACCGTGAGAGGCCGGCGAAGCATTACCACTGCTGCCAGACACCCCCGGCAGTTCACGCGCCGGATCGTCCAGCACGTCATGTGCTGCCAACGAATTGCCCGTGCCCCCGCCGCTGCCCGCGCCCCCCGCATTCGAGGTGGGAGCGGACGACGACGGCGCATTGTCCTGGTGCTGTGTCGGCATGGGCAACCCATCATCGTGAGCCAGCAGATTCAGGCCGCCACTACCCGACGCCGCTCCACTTTGCGAGTTGCCGTGCGCAGGCGGCTGCTGTCCGTCACTGCTATCTGACGTATCCGACTTGTGGTCTGGCTGAGGGGCTCCTGCCGACGTTGGAGAAGACGGAGCCGCCCCCCCAGAGCCACCAGCCGCCCCATGGGCCGACGGATCCGAAGACGGCGACTCTCCGTGACCCTTGTCTGGCTCCTGCCCTTGGCCCGACGTCACCGGTGCGGCGGCAGAAGCCGGGTGCGCCGCACCACCCTCGCCATGACTGGAACTGGTGTCGCTCTGGTGTTGCTCCCCAGATTGGCCACTAGAACCATCGGGTGTATTGGTCTTCTGGACAGCCTCATGACTGCCGGTGGACGACTGGCTTTGATCCTTGTGGTCGTTGTCGTGGTCGGAATCGGCGTCGTTGTCCGAGTCGGCATCGTTGTCGGAGTCCGCGTCATTGTCGGAATCGGCGTCGTTATCCGAAT